>NZ_CM001484.1:1465567-1727740 GCF_000243395.2 Saccharomonospora glauca K62
GCCCCGACCCCGGCGAGCAACGGCCACAAGTCGGGCGGGCTGTTCTCCAAGCTGCGCTCCAAGAGCCGCTGATCCCACGACGCGGGGAGCGACGAGTCGTCATGGGTGGGGAAACCGACACCACTCCACCGGTTTTCCTGGTACCGGCGTTGCCGGACAGTGATCTCACCGTGCTCGACGGTGAGGAGGCCCACCACGCCGTCACCGTGCGCCGGTTGCGGAAGGGCGAGCGCCTGACGCTGTCGGACGGCCGGGGCGGGATGGCCGACTGCGTGGCCGAGGCCGTTCATCCGGGGCGCAGGCCCACCGTGGAGCTGCGAGTCCGAGACATCCGTAGCGTTGCCGCTCCGGCACTGCGTGTGACCGTCGCGCAGGCGCTGGCGAAGGGCGATCGTGGTGAGCTGGCGGTGGAGCTGGCCACGGAGGCGGGCGTCGACGCGATCGTGCCGTGGCGAGCCGCCCGCAGTGTCGCTCGCTGGGACGACGGTCCCAGGGGAGCCAAGGCACTCGGCAAGTGGCGGGCCACGGCCAGGGCCGCGGCCAAGCAGGCGCGCCGGGCGTGGGTCCCGGAGGTCTCCGAACCGATGACCACACGGGAACTTGCCACCGTCGTGGCGGAGGCGGATCTCGCGCTGGTGCTCGACGGCGCCGCCCCCGAGGCGCTCACCGACCTCGCGCTGCCCGAGAAGGGTGAACTCCTGCTCGTCGTCGGCCCCGAGGGCGGGGTCGCTCCCGAGGAACTCGCCGCGTTCGTCGAGGCCGGTGCGCGGAGTGTCCGGTTGGGACCGACGGTGTTACGGACGTCGACGGCGGCGGCGGTGGCTTTGGGCGCGCTGGGGGCATTGACCGCACGCTGGGTGTAGGCCGAATGGAGGCCGTTGCTAGCGCGTGTGGCACAAGTCGCCGGGTTTCTGCGTGTTTTTGCCTCGCGGTGACGGCGATCGCCCTACCCTGAAGCGCAAGCTCGCACGACTCGCGCGGAACCCGCCGTGCGGAGTGCCACGGCCGAAGCATGGGTGGCCCGCCGGGATCGTGCGGGACGAGAACCCGCCGGACGTCTCCCCCCTCGGTCCGGCGGAGCCGCGGTGGCGAGTGGAGTGACCCCCAGGCTTCACCGCCCCGCGGCGCCTTCGTGTCGATTGTGGGCGAAGATGGCGGGGCATACGGCAAGTCGGCAGACCATGAGTCCACAAGCGGCGCAAGGAGGGGCTGTGAGCGAGCACGAGGCCACCGACGACTCCGCCCGGACGCTGTTCGAACGGATCATCGCCCGCGAGATTCCGGCGGACATCGTCCACGAGACCGACACCACGCTGGCGTTCCGCGACATCAACCCGCAGGCCGCCACGCACGTTCTCGTGGTCCCCAAGACTCGCTACCGCACCGTCGCCGAGCTGGCCGCCGCCGACCCGGCCCTGCTCGCGGACGTCGTGGCCACGGCCGCGAAGGTGGCCGAGCTGGAGGGGCTCGACAACGGTTACCGGCTGGTGTTCAACACCGGCGCCGACGCCGGGCAGACGGTCTTCCACGTCCACGCCCACGTCCTCGGCGGGGAACAGCTCGGTCATTTCGGGCGTTATTCCCAGTGAGTCGGGGTGGCGAGTAAACTCACCTGCCCCGAGACGGTCGATGCCGCTAGCATCGACGTGTTCATCACCGTTGTCGACCAGCACGATTGTGCAGAAAGCAGGCCCGAGGCCACGTGGCCGGAACCGAACCACTGCAATCCAATGCCACAGCGGCACAGGAGCCTTCGGCTCAGTCGAAGTTCCAGATCCCCGATGCCGCCGCGCTCGTGCTACTCGGCTCCCGCGACGAGAATCTGCGGGTCGTCGAGGACCTTTTGGACGCCGACGTCCACGTCAGAGGCAACGAGGTCACGCTGACGGGCTCGCCGAGTGACGTGGCGTTCGCCGAGCGTGTGTTCGAAGAACTCGGGACCCTGGCCCAGCGGGGCCAGCAGGTCGGTCCCGATACGGTGCGTCGCACCGTCGCCATGCTGTCGTCCGGGGGTACCGAGTCCCCCGCCGACGTGCTGAGCATGGACATCCTGTCGCGCCGAGGCCGCACCATCCGTCCCAAGACGCTCAACCAGAAGCGTTACGTCGACGCGATCGACCAGCACACGGTGGTGTTCGGCATCGGCCCCGCCGGGACGGGCAAGACCTACCTGGCGATGGCCAAGGCCGTGCAGGCGCTGCAGAGCAAGCAGGTCACGCGAATCATCCTCACCCGTCCCGCGGTGGAGGCGGGCGAGCGGCTGGGGTACCTGCCCGGAACGCTCTACGAGAAGATCGACCCGTACCTGCGGCCGCTGTACGACGCGCTGCACGACATGGTCGATCCCGACTCGATCCCCAGGCTGATGCAGGCGGGCACCATCGAGATCGCCCCGCTCGCGTACATGCGCGGCCGGACTCTCAACGACGCCTTCATCATCCTCGACGAGGCACAGAACACCACGCCCGAGCAGATGAAGATGTTCCTCACCCGGCTCGGGTTCGGATCGAAGATCGTCGTCACCGGCGATGTGACGCAGGTCGACCTGCCCAGCGGGCAGAGCAGTGGCCTTCGAGTGGTGCGTGAGATCCTCGAAGGCGTGAACGACCTGCACTTCGCCACTCTGACGAGTCACGACGTGGTCCGCCACAGGCTTGTGGGTGACATCGTGGACGCCTACGAGAAGTGGCAGGCGAACCAGGAGGCCACGGTGGGTGACGGCCGGGCCGTGAACGGGCGGGGACGCCGGTGAGCATCGAGATCGCCAACGAGTCCGGTATCGACGTCGACGAGGCCTCGATCGTGTCGGCCGCGCGGTTCGCGCTCGACCGGATGGAAGTCAGTCCGCTCGCGGAGCTCTCGATCGTCCTGGTCACGCTCGATGTGATGGAGGACCTGCACGTGCGGTGGATGGACCTGCCCGGTCCCACCGACGTGATGGCGTTCCCGATGGACGAGTTGGAAGCGGGCCGCCGCCCCGACGCGGTGGAGCCGTCCCCGGCGTTGCTCGGTGACATCGTGCTCTGCCCCGCGTTCGCCAAGGACCAGGCCCGCAAGGCCGGACATTCCCTGCTCGACGAGCTCCATCTGCTCACCGTGCACGGCGTGTTGCACCTGCTCGGGTACGACCACGCCGAGCCCGAGGAGGAGCGGGAGATGTTCGGGCTGCAGAACCGCATCCTCGGTGAGTTCCGTGACACGCTCGCCGCCGCGCGCAGGCAGGACGCGCAGCGCAGCAACGACGATCGGCTGCTGGGGGCGGCCGGCCTCGACGGAAGGTCTGATACGGAGCCATCGTGACCTCTTCTGCCATCGTTTTGGTCGTGGCAGTCTTCCTGGTGTTGTTCGGTGGTGTCTTCGCGGCCGCCGATGCGGCCATCGGTGCGGCGTCACCGGCCAGGGTCGAGGGCCTGGAGCGCATGGGGCGGTTCGGCGCTCGCCAACTCGCCCAGGTGGTTCGGGAGCGCAGCAGGTACATCAACCTGTTGCTGTTGCTGCGGGTGGGGTGCGAACTCACCGCCACCGTGCTCGTCACCGTGGTCCTGCTTCGATGGGTGACCCCGGAATGGCTGGCCGTGCTGCTCGCCGCCCTGATCATGGCGCTGGTCAGCTACGTGATCGTGGGGGTTGGGCCGCGCACCATCGGCAGACAGCACCCGTACCGGGTGGGGCTGATCGTGGCCGGACCGGTACGTATGCTGGGCACCGTTCTCAGTCCGCTGAGCAGGCTGCTCATCGTGGTGGGCAACGCCCTCACCCCCGGAGGCGGCTTCCGAGAGGGGCCGTTCACCACCGAGGTGGAGCTGCGGGAACTCGTGGACCTCGCCCAGCAGCGCGGTGTCGTGGGCACCGACGAGCGGGAGATGATCCACTCGGTGTTCGAGCTCGGCGACACGGTGGCCCGCGAGGTGATGGTGCCGCGCACCGAGATCGTGTGGATCGAGCAGAACAAGACCGTCCGGCAGGCCCTGGCGCTGTCCATGCGCACCGGGTTCACGCGGCTTCCGGTGATCGGCGAGTCGGTGGACGACATCGTCGGCGTGGTGAACCTCAAGGACCTGGTGCGGGCCTCGTTCGCCGAGGACGGCACCACGCGCGAGGTGCGGGAGTTCATGACTCCCGCCGACTTCGTGCCGGACTCCAAGCACCTCGACGGTCTGCTCAAGTACATGCAGCGGTCACGACACCACATGGTCATCGCCGTCGACGAGTACGGCGGCACGGCCGGGCTCGTGACCATCGAGGACATCCTGGAGGAGATCGTCGGCGAGATCACCGACGAGTCGGACACCGATGACCGGCCGCCCGTGGAACACATCGACGACCAGGTGGTGCGCGTGTCCGCGCGGCTGGGGATCGATGATCTGGGGGAGCTGTTCGGTGTCGATTTGTCGGAACACGACGTGGAGACCGTGGGGGGCTTGCTCGCCCAGCGGTTGGGTCGTGTTCCCCTGCCGGGGGCCGAGGCGGAGATCGACGGATTGCGGCTGCGGGCCGAGGGAGGCAAGGACCGGCGAGGCCGCATGAGGATCACCACGGTGGTCGTGAGAGCCGCCGACGGCCGCCGGATCGGGCCCGGTACGCCCACCAACGGTGACGACCCCGACGAGCAGGACGATCGTGACAGGAGAGTTGAACATGCCTGAACTGGACCCCGAGGACGAGAAGATCGTCGTCCTGGCGCGTTCGACCCGTGCCCGGACGCAGGCGGCCGAGGGAGCCGCCGTGCGCGACACCGACGGTCGTACGTACGCCGCCGCGACGGTGGAGTTGCCGTCGTTGAAGCTCACCGCGTTGCAGGCCGCAGTGGCGGCGGCGGTGTCGAGCGGGGCCGAGGGGCTCGAAGCCGCGGCCGTGGTGACCGAGGAACCGATGGTGCTGGGTGCCTCGGTGCAGGCGGTGCGGGATCTGTCGGCGGACGCCCCGATCCTGCGCGCCGACCCGTCGGGGACCGTTCGGGAGACGCTGCGGTGAGCGAGGCTGAGCATCGGTCCGGATTCGCGTGTTTCGTCGGCAGGCCCAACGCGGGCAAGTCCACTCTGACGAACGCGCTGGTGGGGTCCAAGATCGCCATCACGTCGAGCAAGCCGCAGACCACTCGGCACGCCATCCGGGGCATCGTGCACCGTGACGACGCGCAGCTCATCATCGTGGACACCCCCGGCCTGCACCGGCCGCGCACGCTGCTGGGGCAGCGGCTCAACGACCTCGTCCGGGCGACGTGGTCGGAGGTGGACGTGGTCGGATTCTGCGTGCCCGCCGACGAGAAGATCGGCCCCGGCGACCGGTTCATCGCGAGTGAACTGACGAAGATCGCCCGGCGCACCCCGGTGATCGGCATCGTCACCAAGACCGACCTCGTGAGCAAGGAGCAGGTCGCCAAGCAGCTGCTGGAGCTGCAGGACGTCATGGACTTCGCCGATTTGGTGCCGGTGTCGGCCGTGGAGTCCTATCAGGTCGACGTCCTGGCCGATCTGCTGGTGGAGCGGCTTCCGGAGGGGCCGGAGCTGTATCCGGACGGTGACCTCACCGACGAGCCCGAGCAGACGTTGGTGGCGGAGCTGATCCGCGAAGCGGCACTGGAAGGGGTGCGGGACGAGCTTCCGCACTCCATTGCGGTGACCATCGAGGAGATGTATCCCCGTGAGGGGCGGGACGACCTCGTCGACGTCTACGCGATCGTGTACGTGGAGCGGCCCAGCCAGCGCGGCATCGTGCTCGGTCACCGCGGCAGCAGGCTCAAAGAGGTCGGGGCCAAGGCCCGCAAGCAGATCGAGGCGCTGCTGGGCAGCAAGGTGTATCTCAACCTGCACGTGAAGGTGGCCAAGGACTGGCAGCGCGACCCCAAGCAGCTCCGCAAGCTCGGGTTCTGAGAAGCCGTGCGTGCCGCGGCGCGTGTGTGGTGTGACACGAAAGCCACCGGTGCCGTTTCCGTCCCTTTAGTGGATGGGAACTGTATGCTCTCGCCGGACTACTTTCCGTCATAGGGGGGAGCATGGCGAGGCTGTGTGGACAGTGGGTGTCCCACCATTCACCGCCGCGGACATCGGGGTGGACGCGGCCCTTCGCGCCTCCCACCGGCCGGGGTGAGGCTTAACCGGCCGTCCTTTTTCACGGAAACGCCGAGATCCGAACGGCTCAGGTTTTCGCGAACCGCTCCACGGACGCGGCTTTTCCGGGAAATCGTCCGGACTTTCGTGTGCGTCGTGACCCGAGGAAAGAATCGGTATGACCAATCCTTACGATCAGCAGCCTTTCGGGCAGCCGCAGGGCGGGGATTCGCAGGCGTTTCCGGTCACCGGGTCCCCCGGTGTCGGGGGACAGCAGGCGTTTCCGACGCCGGGTGGTTTCCCGCCGCAGCCGGGACAGTCGTACGGCGCGTCGGGTGGTTTCCCCGGCCAGCAGTTCCCGAGCGGGCCGCTGTTTCCGGGGCGGGCGCGTGTTCTGGTTCCGGGCGCGCAGATCCAGTTCCCGAGTTCGGCGCCGTTGGTGCTGGCCACCATGGGCAGCCGCTTCCTCGCCCGCCTCATCGACGGGTTCATCATCGGTGTCCCCTTCGCGCTGCTCGGAATGCTGTGGATCGAGGCCACCAAAGGGGAGTTCTGGGTCGTTTTTCCGCTGTTGTCGTTGCAGATGATGGCGATGTGGCTCTACGAGAGCATCATGATTTCCGCTCGGGGCGCCACGGTGGGAAAGAGTGTCGCGGGGCTGCGCGTGGTCACGGAACGCACGGCCGGAATCCCCGGCGCGGGTATCGGCAGGCAGGCGGCGTTCGCTCGTAGCGCCATGTTGATGCTCCCCGGTGTGGTGCCGTGTCTCGGTCATCTCGTCGTCTTCTTCATGGTGTTGTCGCCGTTCTTCGACGAGCTGGCCAAGCAGGGGTGGTATGACAAGACCGCCAGGACGTATGTGATCTCCACCAAGCCGATGTACTGACGCTCGTGGGTGAGGGGGCAAGGCGCGGGACGTGGCGCTCGTTACGTGGCACGGCGGCCGTCGTGGTCGGGGGCGCTGTCCTGGGCCTCGCACTCGGGACCGGGGTGGTGCGGGTGCCGTGTTGGTTCCGCCTGCTCACCGGACTGGACTGCCCGTTCTGTGGGGGTAGCCGCGCGCTCGGGGCTCTGCTGGAGGGTGACCTTGCCGGGGCGATCGACTACAACCTGTTCGCCGTCGTGGTGATGGTCCCGCTCGCCGTGGTTTTGGTGGGGGTCCTCGCGCTGTGGGAGACCGGGCACGCGATCCGGTGGCCGCGTGCCCGGATTCGCGGAGCGGTCGTCGGGCTCGTCGGGCTCGTGCTCGTCTGGTGGGTCCTGCGAGACCTCCCGGTCTCCGCGTTGGAGTGGCTGCGGGCCTGACTCGCGGGGACTGTCGGCTCGCGTGGGACGATAGGGGCGTGAGTCTGTATCGGGACACGGGAGTGGTGCTGCGGGTCCACAAGCTCGGTGAGGCCGACCGCATCATCACCCTGCTTACCCGCAGACACGGCAAGGTCCGCGCCGTGGCCAAGGGGGTCCGGCGCACCACGTCCCGGTTCGGGGCCCGGCTGGAGCCGTTCGGCCACGTCGACGTGCAGTTCTACACGGGGCGCACGCTCGACGTCGTCACTCAGGTCGAGACGGTCGACGCGTTCGCGTTGCCCATCGTCGGCGACTACCAGCGTTACACGGCCGCCAGCGCCATCGTCGAGACCGCCGACCGGCTCACCGCCGAGGAGGGCGAGCCGGTGTTGAAGCTGTACCTGCTCGTGGTCGGGGCGCTCCGGGCGTTGGCGGAAGGCCGCCGGGACGCGTCGCTGGTGCTCGACGCGTTCCTGCTGCGGTCGATGGCGTTCGCGGGGTGGGCTCCGGCGATCACCGAGTGTGCTCGGTGCGGAAGACGCGGGCCTCACGCGGCGTTCAACATCCAGGCGGGTGGGTCGCTGTGCGCGCGGTGCCGGGTGCCCGGTTCAGCGCATCCGGCGCCCGAGGTGCTCGTGCTGCTCGACGCGCTCCTGCGGGGTGACTGGGACGTCGCCGAAGCCAGCACCCAGGGCGTGCGGCGGGACGTGAGCGGCCTTGTCGCGGCGCATCTGCAGTGGCATCTGGAGCGGCAGTTGCGGTCGTTGCCGTTCGTGGAGCGCCGTGCCCGTGAGACGCCGATTGTGGACACGTTAGGGTCGGACTCGGTGTCCGGTGAGACGGAGGTAATGAGTGCGGCGCAGGGGACGCGAAGCCGCGAAAGCGCACGTGGAGTTACGGGATCCTGATCCCCATCCCTCGGGCGCGCGGCCACCGAAGATCCCGCCCGAGTTGGTCCCGAACCATGTCGCCCTGGTGATGGACGGCAACGGCCGGTGGGCCAACCAGCGCGGGCTGCCCCGAATCGAGGGGCACAAACGCGGCGAGGCCGTGATGATCGACGTGGCCAGCGGCGCCGTGGAACTGGGCGTGAAGTGGCTGTCGGTGTATGCGTTCTCGACGGAGAACTGGAAGCGCAGCCCCGACGAGGTGCGCTTTTTGATGGGCTTCAACCGCGACACGATCCGCAGGCAGGTGGACTACTTGGGGTCCATCGGCGTGCGGATTCGCTGGGCGGGACGTTCGCCGCGGTTGTGGCGCAGCGTCATCAAGGAGCTGAAGGACGCCGAGGAGAAGACCCGGCACAACACGCGCCTCAACATGACGATGTGCGTCAACTACGGGGGGCGCGCGGAACTCGGGGACGCGGCACGGCGGATCGCGCAGCTCGCGGCCGAGGGCAAGATCGATCCGAACAAAGTGGACGATCGTATGCTCGCGAAGTACCTCTACCAGCCCGAGATGCCGGACGTGGACTTGTTCCTGCGTCCGTCGGGGGAGTTGCGGACCTCGAACTTCCTGCTCTGGCAGTCGGCCTATGCCGAGTTCGTGTTCCAGGACACACTGTTTCCGGACTTCGACCGCAGGAAGCTGTGGGAGGCCTGTCTGGAGTACGCGAAGCGGGACCGTCGGTTCGGTGGTGCCGTCGACGCCGCCAAACCGAACGCCCGTTCCGCGGGAGGTGGTCCCACATGAGTTCGGAGGCCGAAGATACCGCCGCGTTGCTGATCTCGGCCCGGCAGGCGCTCGAACGGTTCCTCGACGTGCGGGTGGACGACGACGGGACGTTGACCTTCTCGCACGCCGGGGTGCCGTGCGTGGTGCAGGCCATGCGCCTGGCCGAAGGGCTCTCGGTGCTGAGCTTGACCTGCGTGGTCGCGTGGGATCTGCCCGACGAACCCGCGCTCGCCGAGACCGTCGCCGAGCGTGCCGGGCGGGGGCTGTTCGGGACGCTCGGCATCGTCCACACCGAACGGGGCGCCGATCTCACGCTGCGGTACGCGTTTCCCGCGCAGGGCCTCGACGACACCGCGTTGGGCACGCTGCTGATGCTCGTGGTGTCCACCGCCTCGCAGCTTCGGTCCGAACTCGTCGGGGCATGAGCGAGGACAGCGCGACGTCGACCGACTCGCGCGGGCGAAGACGGATCACGTCGATCGAGGTGCTCTGTGCCGTCCTGCTCGTGGCGATCGTCGGGCAGTCGTGGCTGGTGTCCCTGCTGGACGTTCCCGTGCTGCGCACGGCGTCCACGGTCTTCGTGGCCGTGTGCGTGCAGGCGCTGCCGTTCCTGGTGCTCGGAGTGTTGATCAGCGGCGCGTTGGCCGCCTTCGTGCCGGCTCGCGCGTTGCGTGCCGTGCTGCCGCGTGGGCAGTCTGCGGCGGTGGGGGTGGCGGGACTGTCCGGAGTGGTGCTTCCGGGCTGCGAGTGCGCCTCGGTGCCCGTGGCGAGGCGGTTGATCGGGCAGGGAGTGGCGCCCGCGGCGGCGTTGACGTTCCTGCTCGCCGCCCCCGCCGTCAACCCCGTCGTGATGGTGGCGACGGCGGTGGCCTTTCCCGGTGAACCCGGCATGGTGGTGGCGCGGTTCGTGGCGTCGGTGGTGATGGGTTTGGTGTGGATTCGGTGGGGCCGGTCGGAGTGGATCGCCGAGCGGGTGTGGCGACGGGTGCCGGAGTCCGGGGGCAACCGTTGGGTGACGTTCGCCGAGACCGCGCGGGCCGACCTCGTGGACGCGGGAGGATTTTTGGTCCTCGGGGCGCTGGTGTCGGCGGTGCTCGGCGTCCTGGTCCCGCCGTCGTGGTTTTCGGTGCTGTCGGACGACGTCGTGCTGGGCGTCGTGGTGATGGCGGTGCTCGCGGTGGTGCTCTCGTTGTGCAGCGAGGCCGACGCGTTCGTGGTCGCCTCGCTCGCCCCGGTCCCGTTGCTGCCGAAGCTGGTGTTCCTGGTGGTGGGGCCCGCCGTGGACCTCAAGCTGTTCGCGCTGCAGGCCGGCACGTTCGGCCGGGCCTTCGCGGTGCGCTTCGCGCCCGCGACGTTCGTGGTGGCGGTGGGGTGCGCCGTGCTGACGGGGACGTTGGTGCTGGGGGAGGGCTGATGCGGCGCGAGACGCAGAACGTACTGCTGGTGCTGCTCGGTGGCGCGTTGTTGAAGATCGGCCTCACCGGCGACTACCTGCGCTACGTCAAGCCGACGCACCAGCCGTGGCTGGTCGGCACGGCGGCGGTGACGGTGGCGTTGGGGGTGGTCGCGATCGTTCGCGACGTGCTCGTCGCCCGTCGGGCGGTGGTCGACCACGCGGGTCACGAGCACCACGCGCGGTCGGCGTGGTTGCTGGTGCTGCCGGTGCTGGCCGTGTTCCTCGTTGCGCCACCCGCGTTGGGGGCCGACTCGGTCAGACGTGACGCGGCGGCCGGAGCGGTGCAGGGCGCGCAACGTCCGGAGTCGCCGTTTCCGCCGCTGCCGGACGACGACGTGGTGCCGCTGTCGATGACCGCGTTCGTGACGCGCGCCGGGTGGGACCCGGCGGACAGCCTGGTGGGCCGCACGGTGTCGTTGACGGGGTTCGTGGTCCACGCGGACGGCGAGGTGATGCTCGCGCGCCTGGTGATCGGCTGCTGTGCCGCGGACGCCTCACCGGTACGCGTGCGTCTGGTGGGGGAGGCCGTCGAGGAGTTGGCCGAGATCCCGGAGGACACGTGGCTCACCGTCACCGGCACCCTCGTGCCGGGCACGGCGATACCGGAGACCGGGTACCGTCCGGACCTCACCGTGCTCACCGTGCGCGAGGTGGCCGAGCCCGCCGACCCGTACGAGCACTGACGCGGTGTGGTGGCTTCCGGGGAGGTTGGAGGCGGCTACTTCGCCGCCGTGCACGTGGCGCACGTGCCGGTGATCTCCACCGTGTGGTCGACGTCGGAGAATCCGTTGCCCAGGGCGATGCGCTCGGCCCACCGCTCCACCGCCGGGCCCTCCACCTCGACGGTGTAGCCGCAGCGGCGGCACACCAGGTGGTGGTGATGGTGGGACGAGCACTGCCGGTACAGCGCCTCGCCCGAGTCGGTGCGCAACACGTCGATCTCGCCGGCTTCGGACAGCGACTGCAACGTGCGGTAGACGGTGGTCAGGCCGATGCCCTCGCCGCGCTTGCGGAGTTCGTCGTGGAGTTCTTGTGCCGAACGGAAGTCGTCGATCTCGGCGAGCAGGTCGACGACGGCGGCGCGCTGCTTGGTCGCCCTGCGTCCCGGAAGCGGGACCCGACCGCGGGGCTCGGTGGTACTCATACCGGCTACGCGTCCTCCTGCACGTGTGCGACGGCGTCGACGACGATGTGTGCGAGATGGTCGTCCACCAAGTGGTACACCACCTCGCGACCTCGTCGCTCACCCTGTACCACACCGGCGGTCTTCAGCACCCGGAGATGCTGGCTGATGAGGGGTTGGGCCACGCTGAGGGCGTCCACGAGCTCGTGCACGCAGCGGGGGCCGTGCCGCAGTTGCAGCACGATCGCGATGCGCACCGGGGCGGCGAGAGCGCGCAGAAGTTCACCCGCTTCGGTGAGTGTCGACGCCGGTGGCGGCGTGGCGACGGCCGGTGGTCGCCTCGTGGCGGAGTGTTCCTGTTCGCCCACGTCAGCGGGGTCGGACGTCGGAGAACGCGTCGCGTCGGAACCCACCGTCGCCATGTCGCTCTCCAGCCTCGGTCGTCCTGCAGCATTCCGGGAGTGCACTACCATCCTAGTGCTCTGCGCGACGGGTGATCCCGTACCGCACGTGGCTGGGCCGACGAGGGCAGGGGGAAAGCGTGAGTCGTGTCGTGGCGAGGTCGAGCGCGGTTGTGGTGGCGACGGCACTGACCGTCCTCGCGTCCGGAGCCGCGACGCCCGTCGCGGCCCTGCCCGGCCCCGTGGACCCCGAGACGGGGCCGGTGGCCTTCGCCAACGTCGCGTCGATGGCGGTCACCGACGACGGCTACGGCAGGCCGGGCGGTTCGGTCGTCACCGAGACCCAGCGCTCGCCCCTCACCACCGGGGTGTCGCGACTCGGCAGCGAGCGCTCGGCGCTGCCCGGTTCCGAGGGGGAACGCGCCGCCGTGGGGCCGAACTACCTGCTCGACATCGACGATCACGACGTCTTCGCGCGGCTCGGGGACGACGGTGTGCCCGAGGCGAGCGCGCGGGCGGACTTCGTCCTCACCGATCTGGCCGCCGACGCGCCGGTGTTGGTGTTCGAGCGCGCGACGACGTCGGCGACGTGCGCCTCGGCGACGGAACCGGAGTCGTCGGCGTCGGCGTCCCGGCTCTCCGTCATCGACCCCGACGGGGCCCTTCGACCGGTGCCGTTACCCGAGCCGGGGGACGAGGTGAGCAAGCGGGACCTGCCCTTCGGGGCTCCCGTGGAGATCGGCGAGGACGAGACGGCGACCTCCGATCTGCGGATCCGGCCGGTGACCGACTTCGACCAGCTGCTGCGGCAACAGCAGTGGCGTGACGGCGAGGTCACCGCCTCCTCGGGTTGGCTCGTCGAGATCGAGACCCACGTGAGGCCGAAGGACGGCAGCCGTTCCGAGTTGCCCGTGCCCGAGGAGATCTCGGAGGGCGCGTCGCCGGAGGCGCCGGAGGCCGGTGACGGGGAGCAGCACTCCGTGCGCACCGTCGAGACCACGCTCGTGCTGGGCGGGGTGAGCTGCTCGGTGCCGCGTGACTTCGGACGCGCGGGAGGCGGCGGGGAGGCCGAGCCGGCCGCGCCGCCGTCGGTTCCGGTGACGATCCCGGCCGGTGTCGGTGCGCCGGACGAGCGGATCGTGCGGGCGGCGGGTGACACTGACGACGCGCGGTCGGCCACCGTGTGGGGGACGGCATTGGTGGCCGGAGGCGGGCTCCTGGGACTCGCCGCGGTGTGGTTGGCGCGCAAGGCACGGTCGACGCGGGTCCGTCCGTGACCTCCCGGTGGCGTTCGCCGATGTGGCAGCGCAGGGCGGCGACCGTGCTCGGGGTGCTGGCCGTCCTCGCCGTCACCACGGGAATGGCGGTGCTGCGCAGTGTGCCGAGCGGGTCCGGTTCCGAGACGTCGGCGTCCTCCGGAGTCACGGTCGAGGCGCCGGAGGAGAGGACTTCCGAAGCCTCGCGACAGCCGCGTCCGACCTCCCCGCGTCCGGGTCCGCAGCCGGCGAACAGCGTGCGCCTTCCGGACGGGGCCACCGCCACGCTCGTGCGGACGGAGCTGACCGCCGACGGCACGCTGCCGATCCCCGACGGGGTCGCCCACGCGGCGTGGTGGGGTGCCGAGTTCGGCCACGATCGCGGCGTCGCGCTCGTGGCCGGGCACGTCGACTGGTACGGGCGGTCGGGCTCGTTCTCCGGGTTGTTCCGGCTGGTGGCCGGTGACGAGGTGGTGGTGCGGGATGAGGCGGGGCGGAGGTGGACCTATCGCGTCGTCGCGGCGACGACCGTGCACAAAAGCGGGCTGGCCGCGAAGGCGCCCGAGTTGTTCTCCCAGGACGGCCCCCATCGGCTGGTTCTCGTCACGTGCGGTGGTGACTACGTCGGCGGAGCGGAGGGCTACGAGGACAACCACATCGTCACCGCGGAGCTGGTCAGCGGGCCTTGAGGGGCCGCCTCCCCACCGGAGCCGTCGCCCGTCTGGCCGGATACGCTGTGAGGTCTAAAGACCAGCCATTTCCGGATGCTTCGGAGCGTGGAGTGCCCGCCAACACCATTGAGACCGTCGTCAACCTGTGCAAGCGCCGTGGCTTCGTCTTCCCCTCGGGGGAGATCTACGGCGGTACCCGGTCGGCGTGGGACTACGGACCGCTCGGAGTCGAGCTGAAGGACAACATCAAGCGCCAGTGGTGGAAGACCATGGTGCAGGGCCGGGAGGACGTGGTCGGCCTCGACTCCTCGGTGATCCTGCCGCGCCAGGTGTGGGTCGCGTCGGGTCACGTGGGCGCGTTCCACGACCCGCTGGTGGAGTGCCTGTCCTGTCACCGCAGGTTCCGTGCCGACCAGCTCGCCGAGGAGTACGCGGAGCGCACCGGTACCGAGACCTCCGAGGACGACCTGAGCGAGGTGCCGTGCCCGAACTGCGGTAACCGCGGTCAGTACACCGAGCCGCGTGAGTTCAACATGATGCTCAAGACTCACCTCGGCCCGGTGGAGTCGGAGGAGGGGATGCACTACCTCCGTCCGGAGACCGCGCAGGGCATCTTCGTCAACTTCCTCAACGTGTTGACGACCTCGCGCAAGAAGCCGCCGTTCGGTATCGGCCAGATCGGCAAGTCGTTCCGCAACGAGATCACGCCCGGCAACTTCATCTTCCGGACGCGCGAGTTCGAGCAGATGGAGATGGAGTTCTTCGTCGAGCCGGGCGAGGACGAGAAGTGGCACCAGTACTGGATCGACGAGCGCATGAAGTGGTACGTCGATCTGGGCATCAAGCGGGAGAACCTGCGGCTCTACGAGCACCCGAAGGAGAAGCTGTCGCACTACTCGAAGCGCACGGTCGACATCGAGTACCGCTTCGGTTTCTCGTCGGGTCAGGAGTGGGGTGAGCTGGAGGGCATCGCCAACCGCACCGACTTCGACCTCACCACCCACTCCAACCACTCGGGTGTGGATTTGTCGTACTTCGACCAGGCCTCCGGCCAGCGTTACCGGCCGTTCGTGATCGAGCCGGCAGCCGGTGTCGGTCGTCCGATGATGGCGTTCCTCGTCGACGCCTACACCGAGGACGAGGTACCCAACGCCAAGGGCGGTGTCGACAAGCGGACCGTGCTCCGGCTGGACCCGAGGCTGGCGCCGTACAAGGTGGCGGTGCTGCCGTTGTCGCGCAACGCCGACCTCACGCCGAAGGCCCGCGACATCGCCGCCGCGCTACGCAAGCACTGGAACACCGACTTCGACGACGCGCAGTCGATCGGCAAGCGGTACCGCCGGCAGGAGGAGATCGGCACGCCGTACTGCGTGACGGTCGACTTCGACACCCTGGAGGACCAGGCCGTGACCGTGCGGGAGCGCGACTCGATGGCGCAGGAGCGCATCGCGATCGACAAGCTGGAGTCGTACCTCGCGGCGCGGCTGGTCGGCTGCTGAAGCCGTGGCGGCGATGAGGAAGTGGCTGACGAGGACGGTCGTCGGGATCGTCCTCGTCGGTCTGCTGATCGTGGGGGGAACGGCCTTCCGCGTGTGGTATGTGGCGAGGGCCGACGAACGCCCGAGGGTGGACGCCATCGTGGTGCTGGGCGCGGCCCAGTACAACGGCAGGCCGTCGGAGATCTTCCAGGCGCGGCTCGCCCACGCCCAGCAGCTCTACGAGCAGGGCGTGGCCGGGGTGATCGTCACCACCGGTGGCATGCGCGCCGGGGACGCCTACACCGAGGCGGAGGCGGGCGCGAACTGGTTGCGTGACCGGGGAGTGCCCGAGGAGGCGCTGATCGCCGTCGGCGAGGGCAACGACACCTTGCGTTCGCTACGGGCCGCCGCCGCCGAGATCCGGGGTCGGGGCTGGAACGACGTCGTGCTCGTGAGCGATCCGTGGCATTCGCTGCGGGCGGGCATCATGGCGGAGGACTCGGGGCTGAGGGTGTGGACCTCGCCCACTCATTCCGGTCCCATCGTGCAGATGCGCAGCACGCAGGCCCGCTACATCCTGCGGGAGACCGCGGCGCTGCTGTACTACCGGGTGTCGAAGAACCCGGCCGATTCCGTGGATCTCGGAATGTAGGACGGCTATCACCCGATGGTGTGGCACGCGCGTCTCATGCAGTGAGAGACGGTTGGGGTGTGTCGGAGGGCTCACTAGCGTCTGGGGGACACCGAGCCGCAAAGGAGTGAGTCCAGTGAGCGATGGATGGTCGTTCGAGACCAAGCAGATCCACGCGGGAGCGCAGCCCGACCCGACCACCGG
Source organism: Saccharomonospora glauca K62 (assembly GCF_000243395.2). Classification (NCBI taxonomy): domain Bacteria; kingdom Bacillati; phylum Actinomycetota; class Actinomycetes; order Pseudonocardiales; family Pseudonocardiaceae; genus Saccharomonospora; species Saccharomonospora glauca. Next base: position 1,481,802 of record NZ_CM001484.1, read on the forward strand.
CGCGCGTGCCACGCCGATCTATCAGACGACCTCCTACGTCTTCCGGGACACCCAGCACGGTGCCGACCTGTTCAGCCTCGCCGAGCCGGGCAACATCTACACCCGGATCATGAACCCCACCCAGGACGTCCTGGAGCAGCGGGTCGCCGCACTGGAGGGCGGGGTGGCCGCGCTGGCGTTCGCCTCCGGCTCGGCCGCCACCACGGCGGCGGTACTGAACCTCGCGGGCGCGGGTGACCACGTCGTCGTGAGCCCCGCGCTGTACGGCGGCACGTACAACCTCTTCCGGCACACGCTGCCCAAGCTCGGCATCGAGGTCACCTTCCTCACCGACCAGGACAACCTCGACGAGTGGCGGTCGGCGGCGAAGCCGAACACGAAGCTGTTCTTCGCCGAGACGCTCGCCAACCCCGGCAGCAACGTGCTCGACATCCGCGGGGTCGCCGACGTCGCGCACGAGGTCGGCGTGCCGCTGGTGGTGGACAACACCATCCCGACGCCGTACCTGCTGCGGCCCATCGAGCACGGCGCGGACGTCGTGGTGCACTCGGCGACGAAGTACCTCGGCGGCCACGGCACCACGATCGCGGGCGTGCTGGTGGACGGCGGAACCTTCGACTTCGGCGCGCACCCCGAGCGCTTCCCCGGCTTCAACGAGCCCGACCCCAGCTACAACGGCCTCAAGTTCTGGGAGGCCCTCGGGCCGGGCGCGTTCGCGGCGAAGGCGCGCGTGCAGTTGCTGCGTGACACCGGCGCGGCCATCGCTCCGCTGAACGCCTTCCTGATCCTGCAGGGCATCGAGACGTTGTCGCTGCGCATGGAGCGGCACGTCTCCAACGCCAAGGCGCTGGCCGAGTGGCTGGAGCAGCGCGACGAGGTGGAGAAGGTCTACTACGCCAGCCTGCCGTCGAGCCCCTACTACGAGGCGGCGCAGAAGTACCTGCCCCTGGGCGCGGGTGCGGTGCTGTCGTTCGAGCTGCGGGGCGGGGTCGAGGCCGGACGCGCGTTCGTGGACGGCACCGAACTGCACAGCCAGCTCGTCAACATCGGTGACGTGCGCAGCCTGATCGTGCACCCCGCCAGCACCACGCACAGCCAGCTCACCCCCGAGGAGCAGCTGGCGAGTGGTGTGACGCCGGGGCTGGTGCGACTGGCAGTGGGGCTGGAGGGGCTCGCGGACCTGCAGGCCGACCTGGAAGCCGGTTTCCGCGCCGCGAAGGCGGCTCTGTGAGTTCGTCCGGTAGTACCGGTCTCCCGCCCGCTACCGGTGCGTGGCAGGCGGGAGATCCGCCGGGACGGCGACAGTGGTTCCGGCCCGAGACCGTGTTGCGGCTGGAGTCGGGGCGGGAGCTTCCCGGCGTCGAGATCGCGTACGAGACGTGGGGAAAGCTCAACGCCGACGGGTCGAACGCGGTGTTGGTCGAACACGCTCTGACGGGCGACAGCCACGCGGCGGGGGATGTCCAGCCGGGGCATCCGAGCCCCGGCTGGTGGGACGGCCTGATCGGGCCCGGCAAGGCGTTGGACACGGACGAGCTGTTCGTGGTGGTGCCCAACGTGCTCGGGGGCTGCCAGGGCTCGACGGGCCCCGCCTCGCTCGCCGAGGACGGCAAGCACTGGGGGAGCCGCTTTCCGCAGCTCACGGTGCGCGACCAGGTGGCCGCCGAGATCGCGCTCGCCGACCACCTCGGCATCGAACGCTGGGCGGCCGTGCTGGGCGGCTCGATGGGCGGTATGCGCGCGCTGGAGTGGGCGGTCATGCGGCCCGAGCGCGTGCGGCGGTTAATGGTGCTGGCGAGTCCGGCGGCGTCGTCGGCCGACCAGATCGCGTGGGCCTCGCCGCAGATCCACGCCATCCTCGCCGATCCGAACTGGAAGGGCGGCGACTACCACGAGGGCGGACCGGGGGAGGGACCTCACCTCGGTCTCGGGGTGGCGCGTCGCATCGCCCACGCCACCTACCGCAGCGCCGAGGAACTCAACGAGCGATTCGGGCGTCGCCCACAGGGCGAGGACGACCCCCGGTTCGCCGTCGAATCCTATTTGGATCACCACGCGGACAAGCTCGTCCGCCGGTTCGACGCGGCGAGTTACGTGTTGTTGACGCGTTCGATGAACGGGCACGACGTCGGGCGGGACCGGGGAGGAATCCGCCAGGCGCTGTCGCGGGTGACGGCCAGGACGGTCGCGGTCGGGGTGGACTCCGACCGGCTGTATCCGGCGGAGCAGGTGCGGGAACTGGCCGACGGCATCGCCACCGCCCGCTACGCCGAGATCACCTCGCCGTACGGGCACGACTCGTTCCTCATCGAGACCGAGCAGGTGGCGACGCTGGTGAAGGAGCTGCTGGGGGAGTGAGTCCCTAAGCGACCGGGGTGTGACTGCAGTGGGGTGGCCGACGGTTTTCGACGCCCAACGCCGCGTCGGAGACCGTCGGCTCCCGTCGTGTCGCCGTAAGCTTCTCCGGCATGGGCTACACCACGCACGACGCGCAGCGCCGGTTCGCCGAGCGGCCCAAGTCCTCCGGGCTACCGGGCACGGACGGGGACGGTCGGACACCGTACGCGCGGGACCGCGCCAGAGTGCTGCACTCGGCGGCGTTGCGGAGGCTGGCCGGGAAGACCCAGGTCGTCGGCCCCGGTGAGGGAGCCGAGGTCAGCGGGGTCCCGAGGACCCGGCTGACGCACTCGCTGGAGGTCGCGCAGATCAGCCGCGGCATCGCGGTCGACCTCGGCGCCGACCCCGACCTCTGCGACACCGCCGGGCTGGCCCACGACATCGGCCACCCGCCGTTCGGACACAACGGCGAGGCGGCGCTCGACGAGGCCGCGCGGACCTGCGGCGGGTTCGAGGGCAATGCCCAGACCCTGCGCATCCTGACCCGGCTCGAGACCAAGGTCCTCGGCGAGGACGGGGAACCCTACGGGCTCAACCTCACCCGCGCCAGCCTCGACGCGGTGCTGAAGTACCCGTGGCGGCGCCGGGACGGGCAGCGCAAGTTCGGCGTCTACGCCGACGACGTCGAGGCGTTCCGGTGGGTGCGAGCCGGGGCGCCCGGTGAGCGCACCTGCCTGGAGGCGCAGATCATGGACTGGGCTGACGACGTGGCCTACTCGGTGCACGACGTCGAGGACGGTGTGCTGGCCGGCCGCATCTCCCTGTCGGTGCTCGCCGACGCGCAGGAGCGCAGGGCGCTGGCGGAACTGGCGGCGGAGCACTTCTGCGCCCTGTCCGCGGACGCGGTCGAGGACGCCGCGCTCGGGCTGGTGGACCTGCCCGCCGTGGCGGAGCTGGTCCGTGTTCCCTACGACGGGTCCCCGGTCGCGCAGGCGGCGCTCAAACGCATGACGAGCGAACTCGTGGGCCGGTTCGTGGCGGCGGCGGTCACCGGCACGCGCGCCGAGTACGGGGAGGGTCCGCTGTCCCGCTACGGCGCCGAGCTCTCCGTGCCCGATCGGGTGGCGGCCGAGGTGGCGTTGCTCAAGGCGCTCGCCTTGCGGTACGTGATGAGCGACCGGTGGCGACTGGCCGTGCAGGAGGGACAGCGACAACTCCTCGCCGAGCTGGTGGAGGTGCTGCCGCTGCGAGCCCCCGAGGTGCTCGACGCGGGATTACGCCCCGCGTGGGAGGCGGCCTCGGACGACGCCGCCCGCCTGCGGGTGGTGATCGACCAGATCGCCTCGCTCACCGACGCCCAGGCGAGGGCCTGGCACTCCTGGCATCTGGGACGGCATGGTTGACTCATCACGGTACCGTCGTGGAATGCCGGTCTCCGACGTCGCAACGACTCACCTGGAATTCACCCTCGCCCTGCACAAGGCCCTGACCGCGCCCGGTGTCAACGCCTGTTTCTCGCCGTACTCGGTGGCCAGCGCGCTCGCCCTGGTGACACGTGCCGCCAGGGAGGAGACCGCCGCGGAACCCGCCGCGCTGCTGGCGAGCTCCGTCGATCGCGTCGACGGGGTCGTCGAGTGGCTGGGCGAGGCCGCCGCGCTCGACGCCCCGCACAGCGGTGAGGACACGCCGTCGCTGGCCGTGTCCACCACGTTGTGGGTGTGGAACGAGCTGCCGATCAAGTCCGGGTTCACCGACGCCCTCGCCGCCTGGCCCGCCGGAGCCGTGCGGGAGGCCCCCTTCGTGAAGGACCCGGAGGGAGCGCGCACCGAGATCAACGCCGACGTCGCCCGCACGACGCACGACCTCATCCCGGAGCTGTTGCCGCGGGGGACGATCGTCGAGGACACGGTCGCGAGCCTCGTCAGCGCCCTGTACCTGAAAGCCGGATGGGTGTCGGCGTTCCGGAGGTCCGACACCGCCGAGGATGACTTCCACACGCCGTCCGGTACCGTGCGGGTGCCGATGATGCGGGGGACGAAGCGCCTCGGCTACGCCGCCGTGGACGGGTGGCAACTCGTGGACCTGCCCGCCGTCGGCGGGGTCACCGCCTCCGTGCTGCTCCCGGACCGTCCGCTGGAGGAGGCGGAGCCCGAGCTGGACGCCGCCGCCGTGACGGCTCTGCTCGACGCGCGTCGCGAGGCGATGGTGCGCCTGCGGCTTCCCCGGTTGACGGTGGACGTCCGCTGTGCCCTGCGGGAGGCACTGGGCACGCTGGGCGTGCGGCGGATGTTCGACGCGGACGCGGACTTCGGTGAACTCACCGACGACCCCCGGCTCACCGTGACGGACGTGATCCACCAGTCGGTGTTGCGGCTCGACGAGGACGGGCTGGAGGGAGCGGCGGCGACCGCCGCCCTGTTCGGGATCGTGTCGGCCCCCGCGGGGGAGCCGGTCACGGTGACGGTGGACCGGCCCTTCCTGCTTCTCGTGCGACACCGTGCCACCGGCGCGCTCTACTTCCTGGCGAGGGTCGTCCGGCCGTGAGCGCACCGACTCGGACGCCCGTCCGAGCGGAGCAGCCGGTTCCGGCCCCGCCGCGCGTGCGGGTTCCGTGGCCGTTGCTGGCGGACGCGGCAATCATGGCGTTCTTCGTCCTGGCGGCCTTCCTGCTCTACCGTCCACTGTGGGAGAACCTGTCGAACGGTTACCTGCAACACAGTGGACAGGACCAGAACATGTGGGAGTGGTTCTTCGCGGTCACCGCCCACTCCGTACTGAACTTCGAGAACCCGCTGTTCTCCGAGCTGCAAAACCATCCCCACGGCGTGAACCTCATGGCCAACACGGTCATGTTCGGCGTCGGCATCCCGTTGACGCCGGTCACCGTACTCTTCGGACCCACGGTGACGTGGGCGATCGCGCTCACCGGGGGGCTCGCGGGGACGGCCGTCGCGTGGTACTGGGTGCTGTCACGCCATCTGGTGAGCACCCGTGCGGGCGCGGCCGTGGGCGCGGCGTTCGCCGCGTTCGCGCCCCCGATCATCTCCCACGCCAACGCGCACCCGAACTTCGTGGCGTTGTTCGTGCTGCCGTTCATTGTGCTGTGGCTGCTCAAACTCACGCGCGGAGAACGGGTGGTCCGAAACGGCGTGATCCTCGGGCTGCTCGTGGCCTATCAGATCATGCTGGGCGAAGAGCCCCTGCTCATCGCCGCCACCACGCTGCTCGTGTTCGCCCTCGCCTACACCGTGATGCGGCCCGAGCGGGCGTTGTCGATGGCGCGGCCCCTGGGCAAGGGCGTCGCCGTGGGTGCGGTGGTGACGCTGGCCCTGGTGGCGGTGCCGCTGTGGTGGCAGTTCTTCGGCCCGCAGAGCTATCCCGGCATCGAACACGGGTTGCGGGGCAACGACCTGGCCGCCTTCACCGCGTTCGCCACCGACTCCCTGGCCGGCACCGACGAGAGCGCGGTGGGCCTGTCGCTGAACCGCACCGAGGAAAACGCGTTCTTCGGCTGGCCGCTCGTGGTGCTGCTGCTGGGGATCACGGTGGCGCTGTGGCGCGACGTGGTCTCGCGCGCGCTCGCGGTGACGATGCTCGTCATGGCCTGGCTGTCCACGGGCGCGCTGCTGATCGTCAACGGCGAGGGCACGTCGATTCCCGGCCCGTGGATCTTGCTGTTCGACGTGCCGCTGTTCGACTCCGTGCTGGAGTCGCGCTTCGCGCTCGGCTGCGTGCCCGTCATCGGCATCCTGCTGGCCAGGGCCACCGAGAAGGTGCTGCGGCTGCGGGTGCGCCCCGACTGGCGTTACACGGCGATCATCGCGTGGTGCAGCATGCTCGTCCTCGCGTTGCTGCCCATCGCGCCCACGGAACTGAAGGTCGCCGCGCGCGGGGAGACGCCGACGTTCTTCACGAGCGGGGAGTGGCGCCGGTACGTGGACGACGGCTCCGTCGTCGTGGTGCCGCTGCCGAACCCCGCCGACGCCGACGCCCTGCACTGGCAGGTGGAGTCCGGGTTGCAGTTCCCGCTGGCCGGGGGCTACTTCGTCGGCCCCGACGACAGGGGACACGGCCGGTACGGGCCGGACTACCGGCCCACCACGGCCCTGCTCGCCGAGGTGCACGACAGCGGTCGGGTGCCCGAGATCACCGTCGTCGACCGCGACAACATGGTCGACGACCTGCGGTACTGGCGGGCGGACGTCGTGGTGCTGCCGATCGGCGACTCGCCGCACCAGGTGCAGTTGCGGGAGACGCTCGAAGCGCTCCTGGGGCGGTCGGGTGAGGTGAACCGGGACGTGTGGGTGTGGGACGTGCGCGGGCTCACCGCCGACGCTGTCACGTCCGAGGGAGCCGCCTCGTCCTCACGGTGACGGATTCCCGACGAGGAGGAGGCAGGCTCATGCCCCGCATTCCCGGTGTTCCCACGGCCCGTGCGTCCCGGCTGGCGCGACTGGTGTACCGGATCGCGCTCCGCCGCTACGGCGCCGTACCCGAACCGATCACCGTCGCCGCACACCACCCCCGGATGCTCCTGGCGTCCGGAATACACGAGCAGCTCGTCGAGCGAGCCACGCGGGTCCTGCCCGACAACGTCGCCCAACTGGCCGTGTACCGCAGCGCGGTGCGCCTGAACTGCTCGTGGTGCGTCGACTTCGGGACCATGCTGCAAAAGCACGCGGGCCTGGACATCGAGCGGCTTGAGCACATCGACGACTACGCCGATTCCCCGCTGTTCACCCGGCAGGAGCGACTGGCCCTGGCCTACGCCGACGCGATGACCGACACCCCGGTGCGCGTCACCGACGAGCAGGTCGCGGAGCTGGAGCGGGAGTTCGGGCGCGACGGGGTGGTCGAGCTGACCTACCTCGTGGCCCTGGAGAACTCCCGAGGTCGGATGAACAGTGCCCTGGGCATCACCGACCAGGGGTTTGCCTCCGGTGACGCCTGCCGGATTCCCGTGCCCGCCGACCGGCGGGACGTCACCGAGGTATCCGCGTGAGTTTGTCGGGATTGGCGATGTCGTAGATCGCCGCGATCCGGCCGTCGCGCACGACCATCGTGTGCACGTGCTCGTCGAGGTCGCGGTAGCGGCCCTCGCCGGGCTCGGCCGGGACGTGGAAGCCCGGATCGCCGTTGACCAGCACCGGCCTACCGGCCGTGAGTGCCCCCGGCCGGTAGGTGGTGATCACTCCCAGCAGGAAGCGGGCGGTCTTGTCGGCGCCCACGATGGTCCGCAAGGCCGTCCGCGCCTTGCCGTCGGAGTCGCCGACGAACCGAACGTCGGGGGCGAGGATCTCCGCCACGGCGCGCACGTCTCCGGAGTTCACCGCGGCCAGGAATCGCTCGATCACCTGCCACTGGTGTTCCGGGCTCTCCCTCGGGGGCGGCTCGGCGGCGGCCACGGCCTTGCGGCCCCGTGACGCGTGTTGCCGGGCCGCGGTCACGGAGCAGCCCAGGATGTCGGCGATCTCGTCGAAGGGGACGTCGAAGGCGTCGTGCAACACGAACGCCACCCGCTGCTGGGGAGTGAGCGTGTCCAGCACCACCATGGCCGCCATGCGCACGGCGTCGTCCCGCACCACGACGTCGAGCGGGTCGTCCGGTTGTGCCCCGCCCAGCGGGGTCACGATCGGTTCGGGCAGCCACTGACCGACGTAGCGTTCCCGGCGCGCCACCGCGGAACGCAGCCGGTCCAGGCACACCCGCCCCACCACCGTGGTGCTCCAGGCACGCAGGTCGCGGATCGCCGCGCGCTCGCTGTCCGGAAGACTCGCCCACCGCAGCCACGCTTCCTGCACGGCGTCCTCGGCGTCGGCCAGCGAGCCGGTGAGCCGGTATCCCACCGCCAGCAGAGGGGCGCGAAGGGCGAAGAACTCGTCGGCGTTGTTGCTGTCGTCGGCGCGTTCGGTCCCCATTGCCCAAGTATGGGCCGGGGAGAATCCTCGTGACGGCCGGTGTTCTACAGTGGGGCGGTGGCGGGACGGATCCGGGAAAGCGACATCGCGCAGGTGCGGGAGCGCAATCGGATCGACGAGGTCGTCGGTGAGTACGTGGCTCTGCGCAGGGCGGGCGGTGGCGCGTTCAAGGGGTTGTGCCCCTTTCACGAGGAGAAGACACCCTCGTTCAACGTGCGTCCCACCCACGGCACCTTTCACTGCTTCGGCTGCGGTGAGGGCGGCGACGTCATCAAGTTCGTCATGCAGATCGAACACCTCGGGTTCGTCGAGGCCGTCGAGCGACTCGCCGACCGCATCGGCCTGCGGCTGACCTACGAGGGCGGCGGCACCTCCGTCCGTCGTGACCGGGGGACGCGACTGCGGCTGGTGGAGGCGCACAAGGCCGCGCAGGCCTTCTACGCCGAGCAGCTGACCACTCCCGAGGCGGAGGCGGCCCGGAAGTTCCTCACCGAGCGGGGTTTCGACCAGGCGGCCTGGACGAAGTTCGGCTGCGGGTTCGCCCCCGGCGGCTGGGACCGGTTGACCAAACACCTGCTCCGCAGCGGTTTCGAGCTCTCCGAGCTCTACAAAGCACAGTTGTCGAAAGAGGGCAGACGCGGCCCCATCGACCGCTTCCACCGCAGGCTCGTGTGGCCGATCAAAGACCGCGGCGGCGACATCGTCGGGTTCGGCGCGCGGAGGTTGTTCGACGACGACCCGATCCAGGCCAAGTACCTCAACACCAGCGAGAGCCCGATCTACAAGAAGTCGCAGGTGCTCTTCGGGCTCGACCTGGCCAAGCGGGAGATCGCCCGGCGGCACCAGGTGGTGGTCGTCGAGGGATACACCGACGTGATGGCCATGCACGAGGCCGGGGTGCCCACGGCGGTGGCGTCGTCGGGCACGGCGTTCGGTGAGGAGCACATGCGGGTGCTCCGGCAGATCATGATGGACGACGACACCTTCCGCGGTGAGGTGATCTTCACCTTCGACGGTGACGAGGCGGGCCAGAAGGCCGCCCTCAAGGCGTTCGAGGGCGACCAGACGTTCGCCGGTCAGACCTACATCGCCGTGGCCCCCGACGGGATGGACCCGTGCGAGCTGCGGCTGGCCAAGGGCGACGCCGCCGTGCGCGATCTCGTGGCTCGCCGCATCCCGCTGTTCGAGTTCGCCATCCGCAGCCTGCTCTCCGAGTACGACCTCGACTCGGTGGACGGCCAGGTGGCGGCCCTGCAACGCACCGTGCCGTTGGTGGCGCAGATCAAGGACCGCGCCAAGCGCGACGGCTACGCCGCCAAGCTCGCGTGGTGGGTCGGCTGGCAGGACGAGGCCATGGTCGTGCGGCGCGTGCGCGAGACCGCCGGTGCGGCGGGACGCGGCAACGGCACTCGTCGCGCGGCACGGAGTGGCGCCGCGCGGAACGGCACGAACGGCGGGGGACGTCCCGCGCGGCTCGAACGCCCCGACCCCCGCGACCCCGATCTGCGTGCCCAGCGGGAGGCGTTGAAGGCCGCGCTGCAGGAGCCCGCGCTGGCCGGGCCGGAGTACGACGCGTTGCCCGAGGACGCGTTCGTCCACCCCGCCTACGTCGGCGTGCACCGCGCGATCGTGAAGGCGGGGGGCGCGAGCAGCGGGCTCACCGGACCGGCGTTGATCGAGGCCGCCGCCGAGCACGCCGAGGACCCCACCGTGGTGTCTTTGCTGTCGGAACTCGCGGTGGAACCGTTGCGCTCCAAGGCCGAGCCCGACGTGCGGTACGTGTCGAGCGTGCTCGCCGCCGTGCAGGAGAACCTCGTCGGCAGGCAGATCGGCGAACTCAAGTCGCGGCTGCAGCGGTTGTCGCCGGTGGACGCGGCCGAGGAATACCGCGCGCTCTTCGGCGACCTCGTGGCGCTGGAGCAGTACCGCAAGGCCCTGCGGGAGCAGGCGATGGGTGGATGGGACTGATCGCGTGAGCGTGTGGCGCAGGATCTTCGGACCGGCCGTCCCCGACGAGATCAGGGAACGGCTCGCCGCGGACGAACACGTGCTCGCCGCCGCGGCCACCGGCACCGGCGGTCACGTCGCCGTCTCCGCGCTCGGCCTGTGGGTGCCCGACGGCGAGGGCGCTCGCCGCATCGGCTGGGATCTGATCAGCAAGGCCCAGTGGGGCGGTGACGTGTTGACCGTCACCGAGGCCGAGGTGGCCGACCGGGCGGGGGAGGCGCTGGTGCTGCGGGACCTGCCGCCCGTGCGGCACGTCCTGCCGAAGCCGGGAAAGATCCCCTACCTGGTGCGGCAGCGGGTCGAAAGCTCCATCCGGTCGCGCTACCGCAAGGAGCTGCCCGGAGGCGGCGCGTGGTTCGTGGTGCGCAAGCTTCCGGGCACCGACGGCGCGGTGCTGCAGGTGCGCCCCGACCCCGGCACCGACCCCGAGGTCGTGCGCGGTATCGCCGAGGAAGCGGCGGCGAAACTCGCCAACGGCGGCGGCGAGCGGGCCTGATCGAACTCGCGGGGCGGTCGCGCCGCCACGGGACCGCGAGGAAGCAGTACGGTCGTATCCGCAGCAGTCGGGGAGGACGAGGAGGCCGGCCGTGTGGGACCCGCGCGCGTACTTGGACTACGGCGAGCTTCGCGCCCGGCCGTTTCGTGAGCTGGTCGCCCGTGTCGGCGCCGAGCGGCCCCGCCGGGTCGTGGACGCCGGGTGCGGGCCGGGCACGCTCACCGTCGAGCTCGCCGATCGCTGGCCCGAGGCGACGTTGGAGGCGTTCGACAATTCACCGGAGATGGTGGCCGCGGCGCGGGAACGCGGCGTGGACGCGCGCCTGGTCGACGTGACCGACTGGCGGTCCGCACCCGACACCGACGTGGTCGTCAGCAACGCGGTGCTGCAGTGGGTGCCGGGGCACGAGGAGCTGTTGCGTCGTTGGGTGGCCGAGCTTCCGCCCGGCGCGTGGTTGGCGGTGCAGGTGCCCGGCAACATGGACGCGCCGGCCCATCGCCTCGTGCGACACCTGGCGGCGAGCGAGGCGTGGGCCGACCGGTTGCGCACCGTGCGGCTGCTCGGCGCCGACGCCGTGTACGAGCCGCTGGACTACGCGGAACTGCTCGCCGACCTCGGCTGCGCGGTGGATGTCTGGGAGACCACCTACGTGCAGCGGTTGACGGGTGAAAACGCCGTACTGGAGTGGGTGACGGGCACGGCCCTGCGGCCGATCGCCGCCGCGCTCGCTCCCGCCGAGTGGCGGGAGTTCCGCCGTGACCTGGCGCCGCTGCTCGACGAGGCCTACCCGCCCCGCGCCGACGGGACGACGTGGTTCCCCTTCCGGAGGATCTTCGTGGTGGCGCGCACCCCCGCCTGAGGGAACGAGTTCAGGCGCCGCGGTGAGGCTTGGAGGCGGCGTAGCCGTCGTGGCCGTGCGCCACGCCGTGCCGCCGATGGGTGAACGGCAACCACTCGTCGACCTTCTCGCCCAGCTTCGCGCGGGCGACACCGGCGGCGCCCTGCACCGCGGGGTGGTCGATCAGCTTGCGGTAGGTGCGCACGATCTGCTCGTATCGGGCGCGCCCGGCGCGGGCCCCGAGGATGTAACCCGCTGCGGCGCCCACCAGGAACATCTTCATCGCGGCCTCCTCGTCGGCGGATCAGGTTCTCACCATTGTCCCGCAGCGGCCCCCACCGTGCCGCGCGGTCGAAGAGGGGGGGTGGTGTGAAGGGCCGATTCGGGGTGCGCTACAGTATTCAGCGTCAGGCCGGAGCGATCCGGTCGGGCAAGACGGTCCTCCGTAGCTCAATTGGCAGAGCATTCGGCTGTTAACCGAAGGGTTGCTGGTTCGAGTCCAGCCGGGGGAGCAAACGCCCAGGTCGCGGACCTGGGCTTTTTTGTTGCTCGTCCGAAGACTCGGACAACATCACGAAAATTCCGCAAAGATGAATGGGCACCGTCAGCGCTCCCGAGCGGGCCGAATCCCCTCCGGAGCTGCGATGCGGCCCCGGTTGGCCCGTAGCGGGCTCGCGCCGTCCGGGCGCTGTCGGTCGGCGCTCACCGTCCCTTCCGGAGAATCTGCGTAATCCTGCCGGGTGTGGTGTTCGCCACTTTGGCGATGTCCGGCTTCCTGTGCCTTGCCTCGTCCGCTCCGCGGACCGCCTTCCGCCAGCGCCGCACTGCCTGCCGATATTCCCGAAGCGCTCTGAGCTTGGCGCGAGATGCCCGCTTCAATTCATCCAACGCTACGGACGACACACCCACTGGCGGGCGCTCATACGGGGGAGTGGCGAACGCGGACGTGACCTCTCTTTCGACGAGGTCGGTCATGATGCCGCCGTCCTTCGAGATCGCGGCTCCTCTTCGCAGCAGAAGCAGCCCGATCGCCCGGAACACGGGGTCGAGGGCGGTCATCCCCGCGGCCTTTTGCCGGTACAGCGGTTTTGTCTCCGAAGCGATGGCCTGCTCCAGCCGGGTGAGAGCCGCTTCCGGGTCGATGTGGGCGGGAAGTTGGTCACTCATCACCTCGGAGTGGGGAAACCGCAGCACTTCACTCATCGGGCGACCTCCAGCCGGTGTCTGCCACCATGTCCCTTCCACCGCGCTAGAGCGGCACGGACACGCAGCAGGTAGGAGAGGCAGTCGCATTCGGTCGGTCGCACGCCGGCGGCGCGGAGTTCCGCGCACGGTGTCGTTTCCGGTGGGCCGGGCAGGCACGGCGGGCAGCACGTCGGTGTTCATCAGGTCTCCGGGGCCACGGAATTCACGCATCGGTCCGCCCCCCATAGGCCATCATCTCCCGACCGAGCTCCACGATCCGGGAACCGGCCTCGCGGATCTTCCGCACGTCGTCGGGGGCTGCGTCAGCGAGGTGCGTCAAAAACCCCACCATCTCGTAGACCCGCACCCACAATGGAGCAGTCACAGCTTTTCACGGGTGGTCGGACCACTGGGGTGGACGCAACGCTTCGAGCACGCCGACGGCGCGATCATGTAGGTCCTCGTGTGCTCCGCCCGACAGCAGACACATCTCCGCGAACGCTTCGACGAGCACTCGCCACTGCTCGTGGCTCAGTACCGCTGGATGTTCGCATGCCTCGTCGTTGGTTTCTCCCCGAACGAACATGCGGGACAGCCTCGTCCCCGAATCCCGCGGAGGGGAGGGGATTCGTCATGCGCATAGGTTGACGCATAGCGCGAAGGGCGCTAGCTGGCGTCTCGCGCCCGTTCCGGGGTCTCCCGGTATTCGCCGGTCCACTCGGCTTCCCGTTGGTCCTCCGGAAGAGCCGACAAACCGGCGGCGAGGTGATCCGCGCCGCGTTCGGGGGCTGAACTCGACCGGAGCGAAGATCGTGACCTCGGCCCGTAGGGATCTCGTCCACGAGGCGGAGGGCGGTCCCGTCAGCGGAGTTCCTTCGTCTGTTCGACCCGGTGGCCCTCCATGCGCAGCCGGAGGGTCTTCGCCCTCGATTCGTCGAAGACGAACTTGATGCCCTTGACGTCCAGCCGGTAGGGGCCGCGGCTCTTCTCGATGTCGGGGATGCGAAAGATCCACTCACATTCGTCCCGAGACGCCCGGTAGTAGGGGTGTGTGAGGGGACCCGCGCCGAGGAGTTCGTTGTCGGAGGCGAACACCTGAAGGACCACTCTGCTGTCGTCCGGATCGCACCCACCGGACGTGACGACGACCCCGGAGGTTTCGAAGGTGGAGTTGGCGATCACCATCCCCGTACCGACTCCCACGGCTGTGATGACTCCGATTCCAAGGATGAGGAGAACTCCCTTGGCGGTCGTGTCCATGAGTGTCGGATTCCTTTCCCCAGCGGTCCGCGGCGGACAGTACCGAGGAAGGCGGTGGCCTCCGAGGGTTTCGGGCCCGTATCGCTCTTTGGTGTGGTCGTCGTGCCGACGGTGGTTTCGGCCCGAAGGCTGGGAGTTTCCCGGAAAAACCGGCTCTTTTCGAGTTCACCTGTTCGGGGAGCGGCCGAAAGGACGCGGGGGCGAGTCCGATCGGGGCAACAGGAGGTGCCGGTCCCGGCCCGCTGTTCACCCCGCCTCCGGTTCGTGCTGGACTCGGGGTGAGAAGGGTTCGTAGCGTCGAGGCCATGTTGGACGACACCGCCCGCGCCACGCCGGAACATCACCTTCTCCGCTACTTCGGGCACGGTTCCTTCAGTCCCGGAATCATCGACCGCGCCAAGGGAAGTTCGGTGTTCACCGAGGACGGACACGAACTGCTCGACTTCACGTCGGGCCAGATGAGCGCCATCCTGGGACACGCGCACCCGGAGATCGTCGCGACGGTTCGCGAACAGGTGGGGCGGCTCGACCACCTCTACAGCGGCATGGTGAGCCGCCCGGTCCTCGACCTGGCCCACCGGCTCGTCGAGACGCTACCGGAGCCTTTGGAGAAGGTCATGTTCCTGACCACGGGGGCCGAGTCGAACGAGGCCGCGATCCGGCTGGCCAAACTCGTCACCGGACGCCACGAGGTCGTCTCCTTCGCCCGGTCGTGGCACGGCATGACCCAGGCCGCCGCGAACGCCACCTACAGCGCCGGACGCGCCGGATACGGGCCCGCCGCACCCGGCAACTTCGCTCTGCCCGTCCCCGACCGGTTCCGACCCGACATCGTGGACGGTGACGGGAACCTGGACTGGCGTCGTCAGCTCGACCTGGGTTTCGACCTGATCGACGCCCAGTCGGTCGGCAGTCTCGCCTGCTGTCTGGTCGAACCCGTGCTGAGTTCCGGCGGTGTCATCGATCTTCCGCCCGGCTATCTGGCGGCGCTGCGGGACAAGTGCCACGAACGCGGCATGCTGCTGATCCTCGACGAGGCCCAGACCGGGTTGTGCCGCACCGGCGACTGGTACGCGTTCGAACGCGACGGTGTCGTCCCCGACATCCTCACCCTCTCCAAGACCCTCGGCGCCGGGCTGCCCCTCGCGGCGGTGGTGACCAGCGCCGAGATCGAGCGGGAAGCCCACGAGCGCGGGTTCCTGTTCTTCACCACGCACGTCAACGACCCGCTCCCGGCCGCCGTCGGCAACACCGTGCTGGAGGTGCTCGCCCGCGATCGTCTGGACCTGCGCGCGCGGAAACTCGGTGAGCTGCTCCGCGGTGGCCTGAACGAGCTCGCCGAGCGGCACTCGGTGATCGGCGACGTGCGGGGCCGGGGACTGTTGGTGGGGGTGGAGTTGGTCGACGACTCCGGGCCGGGCGGCGACGGAGCGGACCGGCTGGGTGCCGCCGTCACCCGGCGCTGCGCCGAGCTGGGCCTGCACATGAACATCGTGCAGTTGCCCGGCATGGGCGGAACGTTCCGCATCGCCCCGCCGCTGACCGCCACCGACGCCGAGATCGAGCGAGGAGTGGCCATCCTCGACGCCGCCTTGGCCGACGTCACGGGCCGCGCGGCGACCTGACCCACGGCGGGAGCGAACGGTGCCCGGACGGGCCGACGTGACGGGTCGTCCGGGCAGCCCGCTGCCTCGGAGCTGGCCGAACCGGTGCCTTGGCTCGGACTCTGTGAAGGAGTTCGGACAAAGGTTTCGGCGGTGCCATCCGTCATCCGGGGAAGGAAGAGCGACGTGAGAAAGCTTGTGACCGGTGTGCTGGTGGGGTTGGGGTTGTTGGCCTCGGCCGCTCCCGCCGTGGCGACCGTGGAGGAGTGGTACTACACCGGCTACTGGTATCCCACCGAGGCCGCCTGCGAGCAGGCCTTCTGGGACAGCGTCAATCCATTGGTTCCGCAGCTCCCGCACGAATGCCGCTACAACGCGGGCGCCGACGTCTACGAGCTGTGGCGGGTCTGGTAGGCGATCACCTCGCCGGTTTCTCGGGCCGGTGAGTCGGTTTTCGGTGCTGTCGTCGCGCCGTCTGGGGAAGGAAGGGTGACATGAGGAAGCTTGTGACCGGTGTGCTGGTGGGGTTGGGGTTGTTGGCCTCGGCCGCTCCCGCCGTGGCGACCGTGGAGGAGTGGTACTACACCGGCTACTGGTATCCCACCGAGGCCGCCTGCGAGCAGGCCTACTTGGAGCTCGTCGGCTCCGACCCGCGGGGTGGGGGCCTTCCGCACGAATGCCGCTACAACGCGGGCGCCGACGTCTACGAACTGTGGCAGGTCCGCCCGTAATCGCCTCGCCGCTCAGCGGTGTTGCGGCGGCCGCGGGGCCCTCGGCGCCCGCGGTGGCCGCGGAGGGTGGTGCCGTCGCTGCCGGTCGGCGGCGGCACTTTCCGTCGGCCAGTGTGGAGTGCGGGGGATCGGGCGGGTCGGCGTGGTGTCGACGCTCGGCGGTACCGCGCTGAGCACGCGAGTCTCGTCTTCGGCGTCCGGGAGGACCACGGCATCGTCCTCCGGCTCCTCCCCGTCGTCCCGGTTCTTCGGCTCCGCCCGGTCGTCGCGGTCGTCCGCCTCCACCACCGCGTCGGGAGCCGATGCCACGCCGGGACCGAGGATCAGGGCGAACCGGGGCCGGAAGCGCTCCACGAGCTGGGTGACCCACCGCGAGGCCAGGGCCATCGCCGCCGCGACCACCGCGACGCCGAGGAGGAAGCCGACCACCACGTCGTGGGGGTAGTGCACGCCCACCACCACGCGGGAGAAGGCCACGAGCGCGCCCAGCGCCAACGCGGCCGCGCCGAGTGCCCCACGTTGACACAAAAACACCGCCATCGCCGCGCCACCGGCGATGGTCGAGTGGTTACTGGGGAACGACCAGTCGCCCAGTTCGGGACACTCCGTCAGAGGCCTCGCCCCCGGCACCGCCCGACACGGGCGGTCCTCCTGGATGAAGATCTTGGCGACCTCGCTGGTCGCGTAGGCGAGCACGGTGGCCGCCGGGGTGAGCAGCGCCGCCGCCATGGCGCGGGACGGGCCGCGCCGAGCACGCCACCACCCGAACACCATCAGCAGCCCGAGCACCACGACGCCGGCCTCGGTGAACAGCACCGCGAAGTCCCGCAACCATCCCGGCGCGGCGTTCGCACCGTCGAGCACCGCCCGATACCACTCGGCCGAGATGTCGGGAACGCCGTCGACCTCCGGGGGCTCCTCCGGTCCCGATGGCTCGTCGGGTGCGGCGAGACTGGTCGAACGTGCGACGGGAACGGCCTCGAAGACCGGGAAGGGCATACTGGCAACTCCTGCGCGATTGATCGTCAACCCAGTGTAGTGACGACGTTAACGCGCACCCGGAGCCGCCCGGATCGGCTCATCGCCCCGGCTTCCTCGGCCGGTCGCAACCGGAGGGGATCGCGGTGGTCGAGACGATTCCCGCCCGGCGCGCCCATGCCACAGCCTTGTGCCACCGGCCGTGGCCGAGTCCGAGTGCGCCGAGCACCTCACCGCCGACACGGTCGAGAGCGGGGTCGACTACCGTGTGCGGCCGTCCCGGCCGATCCCCGCACCGCGAAGGGGCTCAGGACAGGCCCTGCTGGGGCAGCATCATGTCGTCGGCGGTGGTCAGCGCCTCCGGATCACGGTGCGACAGCCCGCGCTCGGCCATCTCCCGGCTCAGGTCCATCACCGCGCCGACGAGGAACTCGACCTTGCGGCGGAGTTCGCGCAGCTCCTCGTCGCTTCCGGCGGTGCTTCCCGCGGGCGTCGGCGTGGCGGGGGTGAAGATCTCCCGCACGTCGCGCGGCATGTGCTCCAGGGCGCGCCCGAGTGAGCCGGGGGAGAGCAGTTCGCGCATCCCCTGCGACACGTTCCGCACGGCCGAGCGCACGTCGGTGCGTCGGATACCGGCCTCGGCCGCGATACGGTCGAGGCAGTCGTCGCAGTCGTAGCGGATGGGGACCCGGCTCGGCACCCAGCCGTCGTAGAAGGTGCCGCGCAGCAGTTCGGGCAGTTGGGCTCCGAAGTGGGCCGCTCCCTCCACGGTGAGACGGTCGCGCAACGTGTGCAGCCACGCCCGCAGCACCCGGTAGGTGTATCGGCGGTCGCGGGTGCCCAGCGCGTCGCCGACGACGGCGAGCCATTCGTGGGCGGTGTTCTGAGCTCGGGCGAGTGGGTCGCTGTTGTGCGTCATGGGGTCCTCCCGCGTGAGGCGTCCGGCGGTGGAGTCCACGCGCCTGCCAGTGTCGGGGGGAGACCACCGGGCGGCACAGAGTCCAACGGCTCATCGTCGGTGCGCGTGACTTTCGTCCGCTCGCGCGCGGCGCCCATGATGGACGTCGGGGGCCCCGCCGGGATTGGACGCAAACGATGGCGGCGATCACGCTCTTCCTAGCCGGTGACGTGATGACGGGACGGGGAATCGACCAGATCCTTCCCCACCCCGGCGATCACCGGCTGCGCGAGGCGGTGGTGCGGGACGCCCGCTACTACGTGCACGCCGCCGAGGAACGCAACGGCCCGCTGCCCCGCCCCGTGCCGTTCTCGTGGCCGTGGGGCAGCGCGTTACGGGTGATCGAGGAGATCGGGCCCGCGGCGCGGATCGTGAACCTGGAGACGAGCGTGACGCGCGCGCGGACGTTCCTGCCGGGCAAACCCGTGCACTACCGGATGCGGCCGGAGAACCTGCCCGCGGTGCTCGCCGCGCGGCCCGACGTGTGCGTGTTGGCCAACAACCACGTGCTCGACTTCGGGCGACCGGGGCTGGTGGAAACACTCACGGTGCTCTCGCGCGCGGGCGTGCGGGTGGCCGGGGCGGGACACGACGCCGAACAGGCGGCCGCCCCCGCCGTCGTCGAGCTCGGTGACACCCGCCTCGCGGTGTTCGCGGCGGCAGCGGTCTCCAGCGGCGTGCCCGTCGAGTGGGCGGCGGGAAGGACGACGCCGGGGGTGCGGCTGCTGGACTCGGACATCCCGGAGCTGCTCCACCAGGTCGCCGACGCCAAACGCGACGGACACCTCGTGGTGGTGTCGGTGCACTGGGGCTCCAACTGGGGCTACGGTGTCGGTGCCGGGCAGGTGGAACTCGCGCATCGCTTGGTCAACGCCGGGGCGGACGTCGTGCACGGGCACTCCTCGCACCATCCCCGGCCCATCGAGGTGTATCGGGGGAGGCTCGTGCTCTACGGGTGCGGCGACCTCATCAACGACTACGAGGGCATCAGCGGTTTCGAGCGGTATCGCGGGGATCTGCGGCTGCTGTACTTCCCGTCGCTGGACTCGCGCACCGGGGCGTTGCACGCGCTGCGCATGGTGCCGGTGCAGTCCCGCCGGCTGCGGCTGCAACGCGCGGGGTCGCGGGACCAGGAGTGGCTGCGGTCGGTGCTCACCCGGTGCAGCGCCCCCTTCGGCAGCCGCGTGGACTCCGGGGAGGGCGTTCTGTCCCTGGTGTGGCGTTGAACGTTGGATCAGACTCTTGCGGGATTGTTGAACAACTCTGTACCTTGTGCCGAACCCACGAGGATCGGAGTTGCGATGACCGACCAGCTCGACTCGTCGAAGTCCACGAGTTCGGTGTCCGGGGGCACGTTGCTCGGCGCCGTCTTCCTGATGGCCACCAGCGCCATCGGGCCGGGGTTCATCACCCAGACCACCACGTTCACGGTGCAGCTCGGGGCGGCGTTCGCCTTCGCCATCCTGCTGTCGATCCTCGTCGACATCGCCGTGCAGCTGAACGTCTGGCGCGTCATCGGGGTCTCGGGCCTGCGCGCCCAGGACCTCGGCAACCGCGTCGTCCCCGGCCTCGGCTACGTTATGGCCGCCCTCGTGGTGTTCGGCGGGTTGGTGTTCAACATCGGCAACGTCTCGGGCACCTCCCTCGGCCTCGACGCGCTGTTCGGGCTCGACGTCAAGCTCGGCGGCACGATCTCCGCGGTCGTCGCCGTCGGCATCTTCCTCAGCAAACGAGCGGGCGTGGCGATGGACCGGCTCGTCGTGGTGCTCGGCATCGTGATGATCGCCCTCACCGCCTACGTCGCCGTGGCGTCCGGACCACCCGTGGGCGAGGCGCTCCGGCAGTCCGTGGTGCCCGACACGGTCGACTTCCTCGTCATCACCACACTGATCGGCGGCACCGTCGGTGGCTACATCACCTACGCCGGCGCGCACCGGCTCCTGGACGCGGGCGTGAGCGGGCCCGAGCAGGTGGCGAACGTCAGCCGCAGCTCCGTCACCTCGTTGCTGGTGACCGGGGCGATGCGTGCGGTGCTGTTCCTCGCGGTGCTCGGCGTCGTCGCCGGAGGCGCCACCCTCGCGGCGGGCAACCCCGCCGCCGACGCGTTCCACCAGGCCGCCGGCGAGGTCGGGCTGCGGCTGTTCGGCATCATCCTGTGGGGCGCCTCGGTGACCTCGGTCATCGGCGCGTCCTACACGTCGGTGTCGTTCCTCGTGTCGTTCTCGCCGGCGCTGCGGCGCCGCAGCAACTGGCTCGTGAGCGCCTTCATCGCGGTGTCGCTCGTCGCGTTCCTGCTGCTCGACCAGGCCCCCACCACGCTGCTGGTGTTGGCGGGGGCGCTGAACGGGCTCATCCTGCCCGTGGGCTTCGGGGTGCTGATGTGGGTGGCGGCCCGGCGCCGCGACCTCCTCGGCGGCTACCGCTACCCGCGCTGGCTTCTGGCGATCGGTGTGGCCGCGTGGCTGCTCACCGTGTATCTGGGATGGAACTCGCTGAGCGGGATCAGCGCGCTGTGGAGCTGAACGGGACGGGAAGCCTCCGGTGAGGCGGGGTCAGTGGTCCTCGCCGGGGTGCTTCTTCTCCTTTTCGTGCTTCTTGCGCTCCTTCTCCTTTTCCTTCTCCCGCTTCTTTTTCTCCTTTTCGTGTTCCTTCTTCTCCTTCTCACGCTCCTTGGGGCCCTTGGGGCCTTTGTGGTCCTTCTTGTCGTCCGGCGGAGGCGGTGGCGTGGTCGTCTCGGCGTGCAGGACGGTGTCGGTGAGGATGACGACGGCGCCCTCGTGCCGCCCGAGGCCGTGCTGGTGGTACTCGGTGACCGTGGCACCCGAACGCAACGCGAGCTGAACCCCCACGTGCACGGTGTCGGTGCCGTTCACACGCGGCGGCGAGATCACCGTGACCTTGGTGACCTTCTCCCAGGTCTCGGCGAACTGCTGCTCGCCCTGCGCCCGCAGCACGGGCCCCAGAAGCGCATACGCGGCATGGGGATCTTGAGGAAGATGCCCGTAGTAGTCGCCGACCACCCCGACCAACTCGGCGGAGGACAACGGCTGCGGACTCGACACGGTGGTCGTGGGGCCGGGAGCCGGGGTCGCCGCGGTGGTCTCCCCACCGCTCGACGCGACGGCGATCGTGATGCCCGTGGCGACCACGGCCAGCCCCCCACCCGCCGCCACGAGCAACGCTTTGCGCCGGGACCGCGGCGGCGAGGCCACGGGCGCGGCCACGGGAGCCGGAGGCGGCGGTGGGGTGTCGAACGGGTGCAGGTCGAGCCGGGTGCCCGAACGGGGAGCGTGCGCGGGAACGGCCCGAAGCGGCTGGGTCAGCTCCTCCGGCGCGGGCGCGGGAGCCGGAACGCGACCCTCGGCCACGGCCCGCAACTGGTCGCGCACCACGGCCGCCGAGGGCCGCGCCGCGGGGTCGGCGACCAGAATGCGCTGGAGCACCGGCGTCAGCGGCCCCGCCCGCCGCGCCGGAGCGGGGTTGCCCCCGGCCACCCGGTAGAGCACGCCGAGCGTGTTCTCCTCGCTCTCCCCGAACGGCGGCGTGCCCTCCACGGCCGCAAACAGCAGCGACCCGAGCGAGAACACGTCGGAGGCGGGCGTGGCCGGTCGACCCCGCGCCACCTCCGGTGCGAGGTAGGCGGGCGTGCCCGCGACGACCCCGGTCTGGGTGACCGTGACGTCGCCCCCGGCGTGGGCGATGCCGAAGTCGACCAGCTTCGCCGTGCCGTCGCCGCCGAGGAGCACGTTGGCGGGCTTGACGTCGCGGTGCACGATGCCCGCGTCGTGCGCGGCGGCCAGCGCGGCGGCCACCTGCGCCCCGATGGCGGCGGCGTCCCGAGGCGACAGCGGGCCGTTCGTGCCGAGCACGTCCGCCAGGCTGCGGGCGGGGAAGTACTCCATCACCAGCACCGGCAGCCCGGCGTGTTCGACGACGTCGTGGACGGTGACGGCGTTGGGGTGGTGCAGGCGCGCGGCGATGCGGCCCTCGCGCTGCGCGCGTTCCCTAGCCTGCGCGGCCGCCGCGGGGTCCAGGCCGGGCTGCAGGAGCAGTTCCTTGACGGCGACCTGCCGACCCAACCGCTCGTCCACGGCCTGCCACACGGTGCCCATCGCACCGCTCCCCACCCGATGTTGCACGCGGTAACGGCCCGCGAGCAGATCACCCACCGCTGTCACGCGATCAGGGTAGAGCGCCTCACAGAATCGAGATCACGGCGATGACCCCCACCAGCACCACGAACGCCACGGCGCCACCCGCCACGACAAGCGCGGTGACCACCGGCCGCCGCTCCGCGAACCCCAGCATGTGCGGGTAGCGCGAGGACAACTCCGGCCCGGTGACCGGACGATCGGGAACATCGCAAGGCAGCCCCAGCACGTGCACGAGGCGATCGATCTCGGCGGAGCGGTACTTGTAGGCGGGAATCCGCACCAGCGGCGCACCGTGGGCGTCGAGCACGAACACCGTGTCCATGACCGGCCCCCGCAACGGAACGAGCCGAGCCCGCACCACCCGCGCCGCCCGAGCCCGCAGCACCGGCCGCTTCCGGAAGAACTCCTTCACCGTGATGTCTTGGTCGGTGACCTCCACCCGGCCGCTCCCGGCGAGCACGGGCACGATCACGGCACACACCCCGGCGACCACCAGCACCCCCACGGCAAGCGGCGTGGCCCCGGCGAGAAGAGCACCGACCAGCAGCAGAACGAGCGGCACGCCCGCCACGACCAGGCCGGCCCAGACCCGAGACCGGTCGGGCCGCAGGACGAGCGACGCGGACGGAGGCTGTGGATGCATGGAGGTCAGCCTACGAACCCACCGCGTCCTCGGAGTGTCACACGGCAGACCCCGAGCCCCGGAAAAGGGACGCGCTATAGTTTCGACGCGCTGGGAGCGGTGGGAACCCGTGGAGAGCCCAGCGAAGGGCCGGTAGCTCAGTCGGTTAGAGCAGGGGACTCATAATCCCTTGGCCGTGGGTTCGAGTCCCACCCGGCCCACACGCTTTTGGATTGTTCGCTTCAGTTGGCGCCTGGCGGCGCATTCACCACGTTGGCCGGACACGGAGCTGTCCGGGAGACCGCTTCACCGCGTTGTGGGCAAGAACTTGTCCAGCGCTGCGACACTGTGTTCGATCGCCTCGGCGCCGTAGGCGAACATCTGGCTCCCGACGGCGCCGGGATGGCCGGGATGACCGCGCCGGGGCCCTGCGCGGTCGAATTCGTCCGGTGAGTGTCCGCGGTGCTCGACCGCGTGGGAGTGCGCGCTCCCGCCGCGGCCGACGTGATCACCAACGGATTGCGCGAACTGACGTGACCGGCCGGAACCCGGTTCGCGCCCGGGCCCTGCCGCAAAAGCGGAGCCACCACAGCGGCAGGGGCTCGCGTTCGGCGAACTCGGCCTTCCGCCCGGTCACCGGCCCAACTTCTCCAACACCTCGTCGAGGTTCTCACGAGCCGCGAGGGTGTACGGGTGTTGGGCTCCGAAGAACGCGATGTATCCGTCGAGCGTGGCCTCGTACTCCGCACGAGCCTGCTCCAGCTCGCCCAGGTCCTTCAGCGCCCCGGCGAGGTCGTGGCGGGCGGTCAGCGTCTCCGGGTGGTCGACCCCGAACAGCTCGGTGCGCGCGGTGAGCACGGTCTCGAACTCCGTGCGGGCGCGCTCCGCCCGGCCCAACGTCCGCAACGTGGTGGCGAGGTGGTGGCGCGTGGTCAGGGTGATCGGATGGTCGGGCCCGTAGAACGCGAGGTGCGCCTTGAGGATGGCGTCGTATTCCGCGTGGGCGTGCTCCACCTGCCCCAATGCTGCCAGGACCCCGGCGAGGTTGGCGCGCGTGATCAAAGTGTCCGGGTGGTCGGCCCCGAACAGCTCGGTGCGCGCGGTGAGCACGGTCTCGAACTCCGTGCGGGCCTGCTCCAGCCGACCCAGGTCCTTCAGCACCCCGGCGAGATTGGCCCTGGTGATCAGCGTGTGCGGGTGGTCGGGGCCCAGCGCTTCGGTGTGAAGGGGAAGCAGAGCCTCGTACTCGGCAAGGGCTTGCTCCAACTGCCCCAGATCCCACAGCACTCCGGCCAGGCAACCACGGGCCATCAGAGTGTCCGGGTGCTTGTCGCCGAGCATGTCGGTGCGGGCACGGAGGACGACCTCGTACTCGGCGCGAGCCCGGTCCAGCTCGCCCAAGTCCTTCACGACGGTGGCGAGGTTGTGGCGGGTGGTCAGTGTCTCCGGATGCTCGGCCCCGAGAAGGTCGACCTCGACGTCGAGGACGGCCTCGTACTCCGCGCGGGCTTGCTCCAACTGCCCCAGATCCCACAGCACTCCGGCCAGGCAACCACGGGCCACCAAAGTGTCCGGGTGCTTGTCGCCGAGCATGTCGGTGCGGGCGCGAAGGACGTTCTCGTACTCGGCGCGAGCCCGATCCAGTTCCCCCAGGGCTCGCAGCACACCGGCAAGAGCGCTGCGGGCGGTCAGTGTCTCCGGGTGCTCGTTTCCGTGGAGCCGGATGTGGCTGTGGAGGAGGTTTTCGTAGTGGGTGCGGGCCTGCTGCCACCGCCCCAGTTGCCGCAGCACACCGGCAAGGCAGGAACGCCGGGTCAACGTGTCCGGATGCTCGGCCCCGAGCACCCGGATGGAATCGGAGAGAGCGGTTTGGTACTCCTCGCAAGCCCGCTCCAGATCCCCCAGATCCCACAGCACACTGGCGAGGTTGGCACGGGTGGTCAGCGTCTCCGGATGCTTCGGCCCGTGAAGTGACAACCGGGCGCGAAGAAGTGCCTCGCATTCCTCGCGTGCTCGCCCCAGATCCCGCATCCTCCACAGCACGGCGGCGAGTTTGGTGCGGACGGCGATTGTCTCCGGATGTTCCTCCCCGTAACGCGCGAGGTGAGACTCCAAAGTGGCTTCGTAGGTCGCGCGGTCCTGCTCCAGTTGTTCGAGTTCCCCCATGGCGGCCAAGGTTAGCGGCCGATCTCGGGACACGAGCGAGGGGGCGTCTCGCTGTCTCTTCAGAACACTGTGGACGGAAGAAGGAACGACGTCGCGTCCCCTTGACCGGCTCGATTGGAGTGAGGGGCACGATGACCTGCGGCTTGGCGTAGGCGGTTTCGGTGGCCGGCAAGTACTTCCGGAAGTAGGGCTTGTGCAGTACGACGTCGCGATATTCGGCGAGGGCGTGCCAGCCTTCGGGCGGGACGACCACGTTCGGGTCGGCCGTGGACTGGCCGACGTTCGGGTAGATGCGGTTCGGCTCGGCCCGGAGCGCGGGCAACAGCGTGACGTTGATGAACAGCGGCACGCCCGGCGGAGTGTCGGCCCACAGCTCGGCCACCTGCCGCTCGAGGACAGTCCGATTCGGTCACGGGCCGAGGTCCCTTCCTCGGCGGCGAATTCGCACCTCGGCACACTCCGGTTCGCTGCCGAGGTCAATCCCGATGATCTCGACCGGTGCCGACCGCGCTCGGGGACCGGGCCCCGCACCCGATCCCCGACGCATCGCCGCGACGCCAACCGCGTGCTCGGCCCCCTGCGCCGAGCCGGTCAGGCGACGATGCCGTCCAGCTCCGCCAGAGCGTCCTCGGGCAGTTCGAGCTCCGCGGCCGCGAGGTTCTCGCGCAGGTGCGCGACCTTGGAGGTGCCGGGGATGACCACGACGTTCGGTGCGCGGTGCAGCAGCCAGGCCAGCGCCACGGACAACGGCGTGGTGCCCAGGCGCGCGGCGACCTTGTCCAAGATGTCGGACTGCAGCGGGGTGAACCCACCCAACGGCCAGAACGCGGTGTAGGCGATGCCTTGGGAGTGCAGAGAGGCGATGAGGTCCTCGTCGCCGCGGTGAGCGACGTTGTACCAGTTCTGCACGGTGACGATCGGCGCGATGGACCGCGCCTCCGCGACCTGCTCGGCGTCGACCACCGACACCCCGAGGTGCTTGATCTTGCCCTGCTCCCGCAGCTCGGCGAGCGCGCCGAACGGCTCGGCCAGCGATCCGGGCACGGGGGAGTGCCCGTCCGGCCCGCCCCCGATCCGCAGGTTCACGACGTCGAGCGCCTCGACACCCAGGGTCCTCAGATTGGACTCGACCTGCTCCCGCAACTGCTTCGGCGACCGCGCGAACACCCACGCGCCGTTTTCGTCCCGCACCGCCCCAACCTTGGTGGCGATGTGGACGCCGTCGTAGGGAGCCAGCGCCTCGCGGATGATCTCGTTGGTGACGTGCGGGCCGTAGCAGTCGGCGGTGTCGATGTGGTTCACCCCGGCCGCCACGGCCTCCCGCAGCACGCGAATCGCCTCGTCCCGGTCGGCGGGAGGCCCCCACACCCGCGGGCCGGCGAGCTGCATCGCGCCGTATCCCATCCTGGTGAACTCCACGCCTTCGGCCGTGGTGAAGACGCCGCCGAGCGTGTTCTTCATGGCCATGATCCTTCGGTGCTCCTTCCCAAGCGCCGCACATGAGTTGAGGACCCCAGACTCGGCCGACGGCGAGGAAACGCCCAGCCCCCCGTGTTCCCGGGTATGACGGGACCACCTTCGTCCGGGGGTTTCGTGCCTAAGGTGGGGTTCATGAGCGACTCGCCGAACCTGCTGGGCGACTACCTCCGCGCGCGACGCGAACTGGTCACGCCGGAGCAGGTCGGGCTGCCGCGCCTCGGGGTCCGCCGGGTTCCGGGCCTGCGGCGCGAGGAGGTCGCCATGCTTGCCGGCATCAGCGCCGACTACTACCTGCGCCTCGAACAGGGCCGGGACCGCAGCCCCTCCCGGCAGGTGCTCGAATCCCTCGCCCGTGCGCTGCAACTCGACGACCACGGCACCGAATACCTGCTCTCCCTCGCCCAACCCCGCCCGCGCACGCCTCGGCGCCGCGGGCGCGGGGAGACCGTGCCGACCGGGATCCGGGTGCTCGTCGACACCCTCGGCTTCCCCGCGTTCGTCGAGGACCGCTACTTCGACGTGCTCGCCGCGAACCCCGCCGCGGCCGCGCTCTCACCTCGGCTGGTCGTGGGCAACAACCGGCTGCGCGACGTGTTCCTGGACCCCGCCGAGCAAGCGCTCTACCCCGCGTGGGACAAGGTCACCGCCCAGCTCGTCGCGGGGTTCCGCAGCTCCGTTGGCGTCGACGTGGACGACCAGCGGTTCGTGGACCTCGTCGGGGAGCTGTCGATCGCGAGCCCACGCTTTCGGGAACTCTGGGCCCGCCAGGACGTCGCCCGCCGCGAAGGCGCCACCATGTCGATCGACCACCCCGTGGTGGGCGAGCTGACCCTGTATCGGGAAAAGCTTCCGGTCACCGGCACGAAAGGACAGATGCTCGTCGTCTACCACCCCGAGCCCGGAAGCACCGACGCCGACAAACTCTCCCTCCTCATCTCCTCCGCGCTGCCCGTCCGGTCGGAGTCGCCCGACCCCGAGCACGCGGAAGAACACCGGCCCTGACCGGCTCCCGCGCCCACCCGCGCGGCGTTCGGCCTGGTCAACACCACCGGCCACAAGTGGCCGCCGCGTGACCTTCCCGCTCCGCTCACCGGACCGCGAGTATGGGAGCCCACACCCGACCGCAGGGCCGGTGAGCCGACCGGGCGATCCACCCGCTCGACCACCGGCGTCTCACGCCGGCCCGACTCTCACGACTGGGGAGACACGCGAATGACAACCACCACCGGCCGACGGCTGCTCGCCCTCGCGGGAGGCGTCGCACTGGCCGCCACCGCCACCGTCGCGCCCGCGGCGGCCATGCCCGCCGATGACCACGATGCCACGCGAGCCGTCCTCGACCGGTATCACGCCAACACCGGCCCCGGCGCCGCCGTCTACGCGGGCAACGCCACCGAGAGCTGGACTCTGTCGAGCGGAACCGCCGAGGTCTCCGAGGACCGCCCGATCACCTCGACCGACCACTTCCGGATCGGCAGCCAGACCAAGACGTTCACCGCCGCCGTGGTGCTCCAACTGTTCGACGAAGGCAAGGTCGACCTCGATGCGCCCATCGAGCGCTACCTGCCGGGCGTGGTCACGGGCAACTTCGACGGCAACGCCATCACGGTGCGGCAGCTGCTCAACCACACCTCCGGGCTCCCGCGCGACCCCGGAAACGCGACCCCCAACCCGGATGGCACCTACGAGCTGTCCGCCGTGGTGGCCGCGGCGATGGACGACGCCCCGCAGTCCGCGCCCGGTGAGGCGGTCAACTACTCCAACATCGCCTACCTCGTGCTGGGCATGCTGATCGAGGAACTCACCGGCCAGTACGTCGGGGACGCGATCACGGAGCGGATCATCGAGCCGCTGGGGCTGGCCAACACGTCGTTCCCCGCGCCCGGAGAACGGGAACTGTCCTCGCCGTTCGTGCCCGGCTACCAGGGCTTCAAGGTGGGAGGCTTCTTCGTCTGGATCGACTACACCACCCAGATCGAGCTGTCGCGGTGGAGCTCGGCCGGCGCGATGGAGTCCACCTTCGAGGACCTCGCCACCTTCTACCGGGCGCTGCTCGACGGCAAGGTGATCTCCGAGCGGGCACTCGAGGAAATGAAGTCCGTGTCGAGCGCCGACTACGGACTGGGCCTGGCGAGGATCGAGCTGTCCTGCGGCGGGGAAGCTTGGGGACACAACGGCCGCCTGGCCACCGGACACGCCTCGCGCACGATGGTCACCGAGGACGGCCGCTTCGCCTCGGTGCTGACCAACACCATCGGGCTCCTGCTGCCCGAGAACCCCTCGGAGGTGGACGTCGTCGACACCGCCCTCTGCGAAGCGAGCTCGTGACGAGCTAGCGGACGTGCCGCGCGACCACTCGGCGGGCACCCACCCGGTGTGGGTGCCCGCTTTCCACACGTGATCCACAATGGGCGCACCAACCGCGGTGTAGTGGTGTCCGCAGCCGGGTACTACGCCACGGATGTGGACTTCTGCCGTCGGTTCGCTGCTGGGCGGCGTCTTCGGAACGCTCGCCCGAGTCAGGCACGGCAAGCCGCTGCACCCGCGCGGCACCGTGTTCGACGCCGTGTTGCGCCGGATCGGGGCGCCGGAGCCGTGGGGCGCGGAGTGGCTGGACACCCCCGGCGAGGACCACGGCCTGGTGCGGCTGTCCCGGTCGGTGGGGCTGCCACGGCCGTTACCCGACGTGCTGGGGCTGGCGTTCACCTTCGACGACCCGACCGGCGACCGTCACGACCTGTTGCTCGCGACCACCGGCCTGAGTCCGGGCACGCGGTTCGTGTTGCTGCCCCGCCGGGACCCGTTCGACGCGCCGTACGGGTCGCTGTTTCCGTATCGGGCGGCGAAGGGGCTGGTGCTGCTCGCCGCGGAACCGACCTCCCGCGACCGGTTCCGCCTGCTCGCCGCGTCTCCGGCCGGGCGATGGCGGGAGTTCGCGACACTGGAGCTGACCAAAGGCACCGATGTGGAGGAAGACCAGCCGATTCGCTTCGATCCGATGCGATACCCGCTGCCGGGCCTGTCCTGGCCGCCGGCCCTCGCCCGGCTCCGCGAACCCGCGTATGCCGCCGCACGCCGGGTGCCGGCCGCGGTGTGACCGTCGATTACACAGTGTGCGGGAGCCAACTCCATCGGGTGATCCCGAGGTTGGCCCCCCACAGTGGGTGATGACCCCATTACACACGATCATATGACCAACGACTACGCGGTTCGACAGCGGCGCGGATTCCGTGCCCTGATTCCCGACCACGTCTGGGCGCGCCTGGTCCAGAGCGGAGTCCGTAAGTACCACGCCGCCGGTGAGGCGTTACTGCAGCAGGGGAGTCCCGGCGGCTGGGTGCTGTTGTGCCTGACGGGCCGTTCCAAGGTCGTCTACGCGGAGCCCGACGGGCGGGAGGTACTGCTCGCGGTCCGTGGACCCGGTGACGTCCTCGGTGAATTCTCCGGACGCGACGGCCTGCCACGCTCGGCCACGGTGCGGGCCATCGAACCGGGGCTCACGTCGAGACTGTCCGATCGCCGGTTCACGGAACTGACGGAGCAGTTCGGCGTCACCGAGAAACTCGCCGCCTACGTGATGGGGAAGGTACGGGAAAGCGCGTCCCACACCTGGCGGCTCGCCTACCGCACGACCGCGGTCCGGCTCACCGAACTGCTCGGCATGCTCATCGACTCGGCCGGACCCGACCACCCGCAGCCCACCACGATCGCCATGTCGCAGGAGGAACTGGCGTCGGCCCTCGGCCTGGTGCGGTCGGCGATCACCCCGGTGCTCGCCGAGTGGAAAGCGGCCGGACTGATCGCCACGGCTCGGGGCCGACTCCAGGTGCTCGACTTCCCACGACTTCGCCGCTTCGCTGTGTCCAGTTCTGGACAGAACACGCCGTGCTCCTCCGACACCCTTGATCGCACCGCACGACGCGGCACTGGGAGGAGCACTGATGAATCACGTCGACACGAACGATCTCGGCCAGCTCACCGGAATTCTCGCCGTTGACGTACGCCGATTCAGCCAGCATAACGATGCCCAGCAGGAGCAGATCGGGAAGCTGCTGCTCGTCATTCTGCGTGAGGCCGCGGAGCGGGCCCGACTCGGCGACATCATGGAAAACAATGTCTTCCGCGCTTTTCGTGGGGACGGCTATCTCATCGGTTTCAATCCGAACCGCGTGGCCGAGGTCGTGGACCGGTACTTCGACTCGCTGCAGGCCGAGCTACGCCGCCGTGCCCCCGAGTTGCGCGCGGCCGAGATAGAGCTGCGGTTGCGCGCGAGCCTGCACCTCGGTCCGGTGCGGTCCTTCAACAAGTTGGTCGCCGATTCTCCGTCGGGAAGGATCATGGTGGAAAGCGGCCGGATGGTCGACGCGAAGCCGGTGCGGGCGTTGCTGGATCACTCGGACCCCAATGTCACGCTCGTGGCCACGGTGCTGTCGGAAGAGGTCATGAAGAATGTGATCGAGGCCGGTCGCACCGCGCGGCAGCCGAGCGAGTTCGTCGCCGCGCCGTTACGGATCGAGGCGAAGGACTACTCCGGCACGGGCTACCTCCGAGTTCCCGTGCCCTCCGGTGACCTGCTTCGGTACGGGCTGTTGCACGGGCAGCCCGAGCAAGCCGACGAGGAGGAGCGGGACGACGCGAAGGAGTCGACTTCCTCCGAAGGGGCTTGGGGGAACACGTTCAACGGCAACGCGCAAAAAGTGCAGCAGATCCGGGACGTGCACGGCGACGTGAACGACAGCTCCGTTTACACCTCTATCCAGGGGAATGGGAACAACGTCGCGAAGGGCGATATCAACACAACTTCCCAGACGATCTCCGGCCCGGCGTACTCGGGAACTTTCAACACTCTGGGTGACTCCAACTTCGGATCGTCGAGCGGTCGCCGCATCAACGAAAGCGGCATGTCCGGGGACCGGTGAGGGCTCCGATGCACGACTACGACATCGATGCCTTCGGCATGCTCGACACCCCCGAGCCCGCGCAGCCGGTGACACCGAGCGATCCCGAGCCCGAGGACGACGTCGTCGGTGCCTCAATGCCCACTCCGGAGGGAGCGCCCGCACCGCCGGTACCGTCGCAGCAGGGGGAGGCCACGTCAGGCTCCGGCACCAATTGGATCGATGGGCACGGCAACAACATCGCGCACCGGGACATCAACCAAGTCACCGTTTTCGAGCTCGGTTCCGAGATTGTCCAAGAGCTCGCGCGTGCCCGGAGGAGGGAACGCGTCGGGCGCGGTATCCAGGACCCGGAAGCGCTACGGAGGTTGGCGGACAAGTATGTCGCGCCGGACAGGCTCCTCGAAAGCTCGGAGGGGGACGAGGAGTCAGCGCTGCGAATCCTCGAAACTCGCAGAGTCCTCCTGCTCTGGGCCAGGGAACGGGACGGTGGCCAGCTCGCCGCGGCGAGCCGGCTCGGCTACGAGCTGAGCGAGCACGCTCGACGCCGGAGGCATGCTCCTCTGATCGTCCGCGAAGAACTCGTGGACCCGGACTTGAGTTTGAAACCGAAAGAGTTGCTGGTCGAGAACGAACCGGCCACGGTCATCCTCGACTGTCGTGATGCCGATGAGAAAGATCTCCGGGCCGTTCAACGCAACCTGAGTGACTTGAGTGACCAGCTCCCTCACTACCGGAGCTACCTCATCGTCATCCTCCCCGCGGAACACCAACGCCGGTTCGAGGACAGCTTCCCCGGCAGAGTGCACGAGCTGGGCAAACCCTCGTCCGTTGCCGTGCTCGAAAGCCATGTCGGCCCCGAAGCGCTACCCGGAATCCGGGCCGACGCGGACGTCGTGGAGAAGCTGGAGGCCCTGTGGCCGCCGACAGTGGCCCGCGTCGCGGATCTCGTTCGAGAGCGTCTTACTCCGGAGGCCGACCCGGTCGAGGTGGTTCGCGCCGCACTTGACGACGAGACCGTCGGACAAAGCGACAAGCTTCGCGGGGTGATCGAGGAGAAACAGCAAGACAAGGACGCCGAATGGCTTTCCCTTCTCCTGGCCTCCTCGGTGTTGGAGGGTGCCTCACCGCAGCACATCGCCGCGGCCTCCGATGTGCTGATGAAGCACAATAAGATCGATGTCGCCGATGAGGCGGCGCCGATACTGCGGGCCAGTCCGTTCGCTCGACTACGACGTTTGGAAGAGGACGGCTGGTTCGATCTCGGGCAGCGGGGACTCGTTCCTTCCGGGATCGGGGGTGAGGTGCTCCGCCACTTCTGGCGAGAGCATCCCGACCTGCACACCCCCGTGCAGGACTGGCTTACGGAGCTTCCCGAGGCTTTGCGGGGTCTTGACCGGGGAGAACTGGAACAACTCGCCGACCGGGTCGCCGACCTCGCCGTTGAGGGCGGTGCTTGGCTCGCGCTCTACCTCGCGGCGAATTGGGCCGGGACGAAAGCCGGTGAGAACTCGGGAGGGCAGCGCACCTCCACCGCTCCCGCCGACAGGTCCCGACGGTCGATCGCCGTGCGCTTGCTGACCACGGCCGCGACGGACTCGGTGTTGGGCAGGCCAGTGCGTAACCGCCTCTGGTATTGGTCGCGAGACGGAAGCGCGGATCTGAAGCTGTTGACCGCCGAAGTCTGCGCCGGTATCGGAGCCGCGTTCCCCCGTAACGCCCTCACCAGGCTCAAACACCTGGCGAACTCCGACAACGAGGACGTACGGGACGCTGTGCTTCAGGCGCTGCGTCAGCTCGGTGGCGAACTCGGTGTGTCCCGGTTCCTGCGTTACCTGACCGAATGGTTCGACCAGGCTTCTCCCAGTCGATTGGCGGTGCTGGCCACCGCCGTCGGTCGGGTGTTCGCCGATCAGACGGCTCCCGTGGAGGGCGACGCGGTCGAGCTGTTCTGGCGGCACGCTGTGACCAATCTTCCTCTGGAAGACCTCGGGGTGGTGGTGAAGAGCTGGTTGCACGCGGCCGCGCGGATGGACCGGGACGGTCGCAGCGGCATGATCGAACTGCTCGTGCGGGCCACCGAGGGTAAGCCCCTCCACATCTCTCACGTGCAATACGCCAGTCAGCCTCGTCCTCCGGAGTTGAAGGCCGACTGTTTCTCCGACGAGGCCATCGCCGAGGTGACGCAGCAGTTGTGGACCCGACTCGACGAGGTCGGTCCTATTTGGGTAGAGGGGTGAATCCGTGTCGATGGGATTGCGCGGATGGTGGCATCGCTTCCAGGATTACGAAAGCCCCGGTTCGGAGAGCCAAGATCATGTTCAAGTGAGCATTCAGCTGGCCAGTGTTGATGACTCCTTGTACTTCACCGCTGAGATCGCCTTCTGGGCGTGGTGGAACGGCGGCGGCAGGATGCCCGATCGCGAAAGCGTGTGGGACATCGCGAGAAGTGGGATAACTCGTCGCGCTGAGGAAGTCAGCACACGGCACCGGTTGACCGCGACCGAGCGAGTACGGGCGGAGCTCAACGAAGCACTGCTGGCGTGGAAACCGGTTGGTGGCTCGTACGTCCGGGCCCGCGGGCGTTGTTTGGCGGTGACGGCGGACCCCGAACTCGTAGAAGCTGTGGCAGCGCACGAACGGAGCAAGAGTCAACAGCTCATGATCTCGTGGAGCGAGCAGAGACGCCAGCAACAGCGGGAACAAATGAGTTCGCTGCTCCTCGATCCACTACGGGCCACGGCCTGGTGGCTGCTGAACAACCAGGAGAAGGCCACCGAGGTAAAGGAAGTCGCGACGACATTCCTGGAACTTCAGGGCATGCTGAAGCCCGCGGCCCGAACCGAGTCCGCGGGGAAGCTGGTCGATGAGTTCCTGGATACGAAGGACGCGGCAATCAAGGTTCATTTCCTCCACACTTTGAAGAAATGTTTCCTCGGCTACGACCGCGAGGATCTGGCAACCCGATTGTCCGCCCTTGAGGAATGAAGTGACGACGTTCGCGTGTCCGGTCGGGGGCGGACACGCGAACGTCATCGCCTTTTCGAAGACGTGGGTGCGGAACCCGAGTTCTCGCAACTACGTCAGCGTGTCCATGTCGGAGAAGTCGGCGGCCGAGCTCATCGGCGCGCCACTTCGTCGAGTCGAGCACCGATTTCCGCGACGACGTAGTCGATCGCCTCCGCGCTGCCGGGGAGCACGTTCACCATCGTGAAGAAACCGTGCGTCTGCGACTTGAACAGTCGGCTCCGCACCGGGACACCGGCCTTCTCGAGTGCGGCCACGTAGGCCTCTCCCTCGTCCCGCAGCGGGTCGTGTTCCGCGAGGAGGACCACGGCGGGCGGCAGACCGTCGAAGCGTTCGGCGAGCAGCGGACTGGCCTCCGGTTCACCGCGCCGCTCCTCGGGCGCGTAGTGGTTCCAGAACCAGATCATGCCCTCACGGGTGAGAATCTGCTGGTTCTCCGGATCCGTGTAGGACGGGGTGTCGAAGTCGGCCGCCGTCACGGGATACACGAGCACCTGCAGGGCGAGTTCCGGTCCCGAGCGGTCGCGGGCCCGGTGGGCCATCACCGCGGCGAGGTTGCCGCCCGCGGAGTCACCGGCGACGATCAGCGGGACGTCGGCTCCGGCGATCTCCGTCCCGTTCCGGTGAGCCCACACCAATGCCTGCCACGAGTCCTCGACGGCCGTGGGGTACTTGTGTTCGGGAGCCTTGCGATAGTCGACCAGCACCACGGCGCAGCGCGTCCGGGCGGCGAGCTGCCTGCCGAGGGTGTCGAACTGGTCGATGTCACCGAGCACCCACCCGCCCCCGTGGTAGTAGACGATGACTCCGGCGGGGATCTCGACCGGCACGAGCACCCGCACGGCGAACTCGTCGCCGTCCGAGGTGGGCAGCCGCACGTCGTCGACGCGCAGCATCTCCGGGCCGCGCCCGTAGAGCTCCGTGATCGCCGACCCGGCCTTACGGGCTTCGTCGGGTTCCTGCTCGTGCAGAGGCTTTCCGCCTTGCGCGGCCATTTGCGCGAGAAGATTCGCCGTCGCTTCGTCCAAAGCCATGCCCGCTCCCCAGTCTTCTCTTTCGAAAGCCACGGAGGTCGCCGTCGTGAGCGCAAAGCGATCATAGTTTCCGGGGACCGACATTGATCGGCTGCGAAGAGGCGGGGCGACCGCCCCGCGAAGCGACGTGGTCGCCGCACCGGACTCCGCGACCACACGGCCCGACACCGGCGAGCCGTAGCCCCACGCCGATCCGGGAAGGCCGCGTCAGTCATCGAGGCGGTGTGGTCGCACGTCGACTCTCGCGGTGACCCCGGTTCCGCCGACAACCCTCACCGTGGCTGCTCGCGCGGACAGTGGTAGGCGGTGCGACCACCCACCGTGTCGGTCACCACCGGGGCTCCGCAGTCGCGGCAGTACTTCTGCTTGTAGACCTTCCGGGCCTCGGATTCGGGAATCGTGGCCCGATCGGGGACGTCCATCGTGACGATGCGTCCGTCCTCCACGGCCCGTTCCATCATGCGCCGCAGCTCCGCCCACAACGTCCGGGCTTCGGAGTCGGTCAGCTCCCGGCACGGCCGTCGCGGGGCGATGCCAACGGCATGCAGGGCCTCGTTGCGGAAGACGTTGCCCACACCGGAGATCACCGACTGATCGAGCAGGGCCGCGCCGACGGCTCCGGGCGCCGCGCGCAACGCCGCGACAGCGGCCTCGGCATCGGCATCGGACCGCAGCGGGTCCGGCCCCAACCCCCGTACCAGGTCCCGCACCGCTTCCTCCGACAGCAGCTCGCACCGCAACGGCGCGAGCAAGTCCCACGCCACGACCTCGCTCGCCAGCCGCAACCGCACCTGCGGCAGCGCCGGTCTTCCCGGATCGTCGAACCGCAGCCACTTCCCTTGCATGCCGAGGTGCACGTGGAGCCGTTCGTCGCGCGAGAAGTCGACGAGGAGGTGCTTGCCGTGGGCGTCGGTGCGCCGCAGCACCGCGCCGTGCAGGCGTGCGGCCTCCGCGCCGAACCGGCCCCGGGGCGAGCTCACCGACAGGCGGTGCCCGGTGAGGTCCGCGCCCAGCTCACGCGCCAGCCGATGAACGACGTGTCCCTCCGGCACCGCGCCGACTCTCGCTCACTTGTTCGGGGTCTCCGGCCGCAGGAAGGCCGCGGTGTCGAAGTACGTGGCGAACCGGTGGATGCGGCCCTCGTCGTCGAAGTACAGCAGCGAGACCCCTCGGTACTCGATGGGGCTTCCGCTGGTGAGGGTGCCGTGCGACACCCATTCGAGGACACCCAGGTCACCGGACTCCGCCACCCGGATGAACTCGGTGGTGATCTCGGAGAACGGCGAGCGGTACTTCTCCCAGAAGCGGGTGACGTCGCCGGCGTGCTCGTCACCGGTGGCCACTTCCGGCCTCACCAGCTCCGGGTCCGGCGCGAACAGCTCCCGTAGTCGCGAGCTGTCGCCGGTGTCCTCCAAGTGCCGCAGCGCGGCGGCGAAGCGGTCGGCCCGTGCGTGCGCGCTCGTCATCCTGCGGACATACCCGCGGCGACGCGAGGGAAACCGCCCGAGACCCCGTGGCGCCGACCCCCACGCGATTCCGCCGCCCGCCACCCGGGCACCGCTGACGACACGGGGCGACTCCCCGGCGCCACGACCTCGGGAGCCGCGGTGAGCGAGCCGTCCGCCACCGCCGCGACCACGGTCGGCACCCAGGTGAACGACCCCACCCGAGCACCGTTCGCGCGGACGTCCCCGGCGAGGACCACCAGGTTGTGGGCGTCGGCGGGCACCGCGACCCGCACCCGCCAAGTCTTCGACTCCCCGGCCGCCACGTCGGTCGACTCCGGGGAGATGACCTCGACCGCCTCGGGCGGCCACGCCGGAAGCGCCAGCTCCACGTCCTCCAATGCCTCGTCGGTCGCGGTCACCGTCGCCTCGAACTCGGTTGTTGTCCCCTGGGCCACGGAGTCCTCCGGCGCGGCGACCGCGACGCTCACGCCGTGGCCGCCCAGGGCGTCCGTCACGGCGGCCCGCTGTCGCAACAGCCGCGCCCACGCGTCCGGCCCGTCGGGGGAGTCGGCGTCCACGCCGTCGAGTGCCGCCCGCAGCACCGCGGAGTCCTCGCCCAGCTCGGCACGCGCCAGGTCCAGCACCTCGGCGTCGTCCTGCCCGTCGCGGAAGACCTCCCACCGGATCGACGACACCGGGCCGTCGTCACCCGGATAGACGAGGTACTCGTCGCCCTGCCCGTAACGGAAACTCGGGTCGCGGTAGACGTCCTCGGGCCACGAGTTGTACGTCCACCGCAGATAGCCGTCGAGATCGCGCTGCTCGACCACCCAGCCCAGCGCGCGAGTGGAGACGGGCGGCGACGCCGTCACCGTGTTGGGCAGCCGCGGCTCGTAGTAGGTGTAGAAGAGCGTGGGTTTGCCCGCGGCACGCCGCTGCCGGATCAACTCGTCGGGCACGTCGTCAAGGAACGAGTAGTTGAAGCTGACGAACTCCGTGAGATCGGCCTCGGCGAGGGAGTTGGCCGCCAACGCGATCTTGTCCGACCACGCCGGATCGGCCTCGGCGATCACCTCGAAGGCCACCTCCATCGTCTCCGCGGGCCGCTCGTCGAAGGCCAGCCGAGTCCGTTCGAACCAGCCCTTCGCCTCCAGGTGCGCCCGGAAGTCCCGCAAAAACGCCGTCCACGCCTCGCGGTAGCGGGCGTCGCCGAGACCCACCTCCTCGCGAACCCGCTCCCCGGTGCGGGTGTCGGTGTAGTTGAGCAGCTCCGGGCCCCGGAACTGCAACATCGCGAAGGCGTGGATCGCCCCGTCGATGCCCGCCTTCCGCGACTCCTCGACATACCGGTCGAAGACGGTGTAGTCGAAGCTGAACTCCGAGCCGTCCCAGGACCACTCCACCGTGGAGCGGTAGTGCGACCACGTCTGCGGACGCCACTCACCCTCGTGCTCGACCATCCAAGGGTCCTCGGTGATCGCGACGTCCACGACGCGCTGCCCGTGCTCGGCGAGATCCTTCAGATAGGGGCGCAGACTCCGCCAGTGGGCCTCGCTCCACGGC
Organism: Saccharomonospora glauca K62; assembly: GCF_000243395.2. Classification (NCBI taxonomy): domain Bacteria; kingdom Bacillati; phylum Actinomycetota; class Actinomycetes; order Pseudonocardiales; family Pseudonocardiaceae; genus Saccharomonospora; species Saccharomonospora glauca. The sequence continues at coordinate 1,520,505 of NZ_CM001484.1, forward strand.
TCGACACCCACATGGTCGGCCACCGCGTCCGGATGCGCCCACAGGTCCAGCACGAACGGGCGGTCCGCCATGTCGCGCAAGGTCACGTCGGGCACGTCCACCCGCAGCGGCCACCGACCGATCTCGCCGTCCGCGTCGCGAACCACCACGCGGCCGGTGTAGGCGCCGGGGGTGGTCCCGGCGGGCACCTCGATCGTGAGCCACGCGGCCTGGTTGCGTCCCGCGGCGACGTCCACGGTCTCGGCCTCGCGCAGCGGATCGGCCACCACACCGCCGTGCACCTCGTCGGGAATGAACTGCGGATAGCGCACCGTGACGGCATCCGGTGGGAGCGCGCCACCGGGGCCGCGCAATCTCGACACGGAGACGTCGAGATCCTCGGCGCCGTGCGGGGCGGTGACCGCCAGTTGCGCCGACGCCCGGCCCGCCACCGGCACCTGCAGTCGGAGCGTGCGGTCGGCCGCCAGCGGTGGCCCCTGCCCCCCCGACCCGCGGCACCCGGACGAACGAGGACGACTCGAAAGCCCCGGAAGGCACCCACACCGACGTCGTCGCCTCCGCCGGAGCCGACAAGGTCAGATCCACCGGCTCCATGGCCACCGTGCGGTCGGCGACCTCACCACCGGGTCCGTCGGCGCGGACGCGGAACTCCGGCGCCCACTCCCCGGAGGCCAGGTCGGCTTCGGTGACGGTGTGCCGGACGGACTTGCAGACGTAGGAGTCGCCGGGGGCGAGCGGTCCGGCGTGGTCGCAACTCGCCGCGTTGTCGGGACCGGTCATCCGCACGGAGGTCAGCGGCACGTTCCCGGTGTTGGTCACCCGGACCCACGGCGCGATCTCGTCGTCCAGCAGGCCGTCGGCGCCCAGGGGGTAGATCGCGTCGAGCACCGGCAGGACGTCGAGCTCGGCCCGCGGCGGGGGAGAGGGATTGGCGACCGACACGGTGGCCCGCGTCGACGAACTGTCACCCGCGACGGTGTATCGCACGGACAGCTCGTGCCGCCCGGCCGCGACGTCGTCGGCCGGCGTCACGGCAAGAGCGACCGTGTGGGAGCGTCCGGGCGCCAGCGCGGGCACGGTGACGGGGCGCGCCGACCAGCCGTCCTTTGCCTCCAGGGCAACCTTCCCGGCGGGCAGGGAGCGTCCGGACTGGTTGGTGACCGTCACCGACAGCTCCGACGCCTCGCCCGCGGGCAGCTCGCCCTCGGCCTCCACGGTCACCGGCGCGCAGACTCCGTCGAGCCAGTCGAGGTCGAAGCGGGTGAAGGACAGGTGCCGGTAGCCCTCCCGCTCGAAGAACAGGCCGTACTCGCCGCCGAGACCGTCGTCGGAGGACCCGTCGCCGAGCGGGGTGAGCGTGGAGTACGCCGCGGCGCCGTGTTCGACCACCTTGCGCACGGGCCAGGTCTCACCGTCGTCGCACGACAGCTTCACCGTGAGGTTGCGCCGGATGCCCGTGTCCTCGGTGTTGCTGAACAGCAGCCACCCGGCGCGCGGGTCGTCGGGTTCGGCGTCGGGGAAGGCGCGGATGATCGACCCGTTGTTGGCGGGATCGACGAGTTCGGGGTCCGGCTCGAACGGCGTGTAGGTCTCGCCGCCATCCTCGGAGATCGCGACGAGCCGATGCGGCGCCGCGCGGCTGTTGAGCAACACCCGGCCGTCGGAGAGTTCGACGGTTTTGTTCTCGTCGGCTCCGGGGCCGACCAGCTCACCCGCCCGCCACGTCTCGCCGTGGTCGTCGCTGTAGACGCTGAGGGCGTAGTTCTGTCCGTCGAACCGGACCGTGTACTGCTGGATCAACCGACCGGCGTGGGGGCCCCGGCGCAACTGGATGCCTTCGCCGGAGGCCGCGAACATGCCGCCCCAGGCGGGGTCCTTCACCATGTCGGTGATCCGGCGATGCCGCCAGGTCCGGCCATTGTCGTCGCTGTAGCTGTAGTCGAGGTGCAGGATGTCGGGGTTCGCCGGGTCGTTGCCGGTCTCGGAGTCGCCGAAGCCCCGATTGATCGAGGCGGCGTAGAAGACGAAGACCCGGCCGGTCTCGCGGTCCACGAGCAGGCTGGGGTCCCCGTAGCCGTGGGGAGCGGGGTCCCGGCGAATCACCTGCTGGGGTCCCCAGGTCTGGCCGCTGTCGGTGCTGCGGCGCATGAGCAGGGCGATGTTGGAGGGCAGGTCGGCCATCGTGGGTCGGCCGTCGTACACCGCCAGCAGGTCGCCGTTGGGCAGCGTGGTGAGCGCGGGGATGCGGTAACGCGGATGGCTTCCCTCGTAGCGGGATGCGAGGTCGGTCACCGGGAGCCCGCCGGACGTGGTCCCCGTCGACACGGAGGACGTGGACGGCTCCCCGGAGGTGGCGCCCGCCGGGGCGGCCACAGCCGGTGCCGGGAGGCCCGGGGCCAGAGCGGCCACGGAGATCAGCGCGAGGATCGAACGTCTCATCAGCGCCCCCTGATGATCGACTGTGATCGGTTCCACTCCGGAACGATCAGCAATCAGCGTGATCCGACGTCTGATGAATGTCAAGGAATGGTCTGAACCGGCTTCCTCGGACGGCCGTGGCGTGGTGGAACGGGGGTGGAGATGTGGTTGCGGGTGCGCGGAGAGCGGTTCTCGACGCTGATACGGCAGTTTCGGTAAGCGCCGAGGCTGTCGAGGCGAGACCCGACCGCCACCCCGAGGAATCGGGAAATGAGTCCATGACGGACAGTAGCGGAAGTCCACATCGAATCCCCGTTCCTTCGGAGGAAATCGGCAAAATCGGACTCCACTGTGCATGTGCACGGGCAAACTTCTTGCCTTTCGCGTCCACACTGGCCTCGAACGAGGTGACTCCCCGGAACCGAGCATGATCGTCAACCGTCGAACCGCTTGACGACGGGTGAGGGTCGAGGACCCTCCGGGCGCATCGAGGCCCCGGAGGAACGCCTCACCGGAAGGAGGTCATCGTGAGCGGATACACCGTGGACATCGAGACCGTGATGCAGTTGGCGAGGACCAACTACGAGATCGCGGAACAGTACGCCGAGGTGACGAAGAAACTCGCCCGCACCGACGACGCGCGAGCTCATCTCACCAACCGCCACGGGTATGCCACCGTCGCGGACGAGGAGATCATCCGTCTGCTGGACGAGTTCGAGAACTACCTCAAGACCACGACGGCCCGCTACTACCTCACCGCGGAGCAGCTGGAGAAAGCGGCGGAACGCTACGTCCAACAGGAGAACGAGCAACGGGACGAGTACAACCGCTGGCGCGAGAGCTTCGAACGCAACGGTGTCGGCGACTACGACCTCCAGTGGGACCCGGACAAGGTCGCCGGGGACACGAAGCGGCCCGAGGAAGCCACCGACGAACAGGCCGACGGATTCGGTACCGAGGACAACCCCGCGGAGATCGACGAGCGGTCGCGCGAGTACCTCGAGGAACTGGAAGAGGCCACCGAAGAGGAGCGTGACCGCTGATGGCCGACGACTACCTGGCCGAGCTGCAGGATGCGCTCGACCGCTTCGAGAAGAAACTGAAAGAGCGGTGGCAGGAGACCATGTACGACTGCGTCCGGCGCATGGACTGGTGGGCCCCGCCCCCGGTCCACTTCCGACAGAACTACAACAGCGCGCCGGAAGTGTGGGAGTACCGCAAGCCCGAGGTCATGGCGCACCTCACCTACGGGTGCGAGTACATGCGGTGGTACGAGGACGGGGCAAAGGGCTCCGTGAAGAACGTGTCCTGCCACGGCAAGATCCGGGACCGTGGCTCGCCCACCAACTACGAGGTGTGGTGGCACGACCACATCGTCCTCGTCGACGAGGACGAGATCGACTGCGGTGTCGGCGAGCTGTTCGCCAACGCCGAGGAGTGGGCCTGGCAGGACCGCAAGTGGATCTCCGATGTCCTACCGCTGTGGTCCGACAACAAGCCCGACGAGCTCAAGGAAGCACACGACACTCTCGTCGAGATGGCGGCCGACTTCGGTGCCACGTTGGAGGGCCCACGGGGTGGTGCGTTCCAATCCGCGTTGTCGTTGAGTGACAACGTGGACAAGATCTTCGTCGAACGCGACGAGGAGAAGGGCTGGCGCGTCGACTGGACCGGCACCGCGGCGGACCGTGTCGCCGAGGGCATCTTCGCCTCGACCAAGCCGACTTTGCTCAACCACGCCTTGTTCGCCAATGGCCTCGCCACACTCATCAACAGGCGAGCGAAGATCATCGACACTTACCGTAAGAACAACCTCAAACTGATCAACGCCGCCACCAAGGCGCTGGGGGAGAAGAACACCGAGACCGGCAGCCGCGACAAGTTCTGGCAGAGCCTTCAGGGGATCGGCACGGCGATCGCCATTCCTCCCAAGACGGCTCCCCTCGGGACTTCCCTCATCCTCATCGGGTGGTTGGGGGAGCGCCTCGACGGGGATACGAAGACCGTGTCCTACAAACATCACCCCGGCGAGGTGGCCAACGACCTCTACGACGACGTGATGAAGATGCTGGAAACCCTCGACGCCGACGAGGACGACCTGATCGCGGAGGTCACGCACTTCCGGAACGGCGTCAACGAGGTGCCCAGCACGTTCCTCGAACTCTACGACATCACGGAGAACGATCCCGAAGGCACGCGGTGAGCCGACGGCAAGTGGGTCGATAGTCCACAGTGGTCACTCTTTGCCGGAACCGTGGCGGAAGGAGCGTCGAGCCCCGCGACGGTGAGTGCGTGGCCCGTGCCGGGGCCGGCGGCGGACATCATCCCCCGGCCATCGGGAGTGATCCGGCACCACACTGTCGGACCTCCCCGCTAGGTTGATGGCATGCTTCTGCCCACCACGGTCCCCGGGGTCGTCGACCCACACACCGCGCGGCTGCTGCAGCCACGATGGGCGAGGGCGCGGACGGCGTTGTCGATCGCGTTGCTCGCCTGTCCGTGGGCGATCACGGCGCTTTGCGTGATCGCCGCTGCCATCGTCGGCGCCACGAGTGGGTCCGTGATGTGGTCGGTCGTGGCAGCGGTGGGAGCGGGCGTGCCCGCCGTCGTCCTGGCGGGCAGTGTCCACCGCCTGCTGTTCCATCCGCCCCGATGGGTACGGTCCGCCGCTGTCGGCTGTGGGACGCAGCTGGTGCTCGGCGTGTTGCCCGCCGTCGGCGCGGCGGCGAGTGCGGAGGGGGCCGGAGCCATGGTCGCGGTAGTGGTCCTGCCGCTGTCGCTGACCGCGGTGGTCGTCGCCGTGGTCAGCGCCTCACGCGCCATGCGGACGCTGCTGACTCCCGTGTCGTGGGAGCTGGGGGCGACGCCGTTCACCGTCGCCCTGCGAGCGCGGCTGCACGACACCGGAATGCTGACCGGGGAGGTGTCGTTGGGCACGTGGGGCATCGCGTGGACGGCTCGGCGACACCGGGCCGTCGGGCGCGGAGCCGTCGCCTTCCACGCCGTGCGCGAGGCCCACGCGACGACACTCCCCGACACGGCGGGCCCGACACCGTGGTTGAGCCTGTCCGACGGGTCCACGGCCCGCATGACTCCGGGCCCGGTCGTGGTGCTGGACACCGAGTCCGGCACGGTCACCTTGCCGGTGGACGATCCTCGGCTCTTCGTCGCGATGCTGAACGCCCGCCTGGCCGTCCGGAACGACGCATGGTGACTCGCCGGTGCGCGGCCTCGTCCTCGACGGGACGAAAAGCCGTCACGCCCCCTCGGAGGGGAGTTGGTCGTACTTGTCGGCGCGTCCCCGAGCCAGCTCCACCGGATATTTCGCTTCGTTGAGCCGGAGTTTCTCCTCCGACGCCGCCAACAGGTCGACGCCGAGCACATCGGCCAGACGCACCAGATAGGCCAGCACGTCGGCGAGTTCGTGCCGAACCTGCTCGGCGGTGCGCGGGTCGGCCATGACGGCACGGGACTGCTCGGGGGTCAGCCACTGAAAGATCTCCACCAGCTCCCCGACCTCGCCCACGAGGGCCATGGCGAGGTTCTTCGGCGTGTGGAAGCGATTCCAGTCGCGCTCGTCGGCGAAGTCACGCAGACGGCGCCGCAGGTCGGCGAACTCCATGTCGGCCCAGCCTACGGTCCGGGGAACGGGGACGACTCAACCGGTCATCTTCTCCAAAAACTCCCGGGTCTCCGGGTCCGTCGAGTACAGGCACACCCCGCTCAAGCCTCGCGTCAGCAGCACCTTGTAGGTGTTGCGGATCAGCTCGGCGAAGTGGAGTTCGTCGGCCTTCTTCACGGTGGGGTCCTTGGAGTGTTCTCGCCTGGCCACCCACTGCCCGTCGCGGCGAACGAAGTCGGGGCCGAGAATGACGCCCGCCCAGTCGTACTCGAAACCCTGGGCGGTGTAGACGCAACCGACCTGCCCGAACCCTCGCGGGTCCGAGGCCCAGTAGTACGACTCCGGTGCCTCCGGCACCCGCTTGCCGGGTTTGGCGTTCCAGGGACGCCGCCAGTCGCCGATCACCACGTCGTCGACGAGTTTCTTGCCGTCGGCGGTCGACACCGGGTCGCTCCACGGCCAGCAGTAGCCCGCGGCGAGGCGTGCCGTACCGCCGTGGCGCGCCTGTTGCGCGATCAGCCAGGACTCCAACGCCGCGGGGGACTCGGCGGTGGTGACCACGAACTCGTCGTCCGCCTCGGCGAGATGGCTCCACGGCGTCGGTGCCATGCGGTCGAGCCCGAGCAGGCGCGCCACCCAGGTGTCGTAGGCGGCCGAGCCGCCGCACCGGAACTGACCCCGCAGGTGGACGACCTCGACAGCGCAACCCTTGGCCTCGGCGGCAGCCGTGATCTCCCGCAGCGATCCCATTTCTCCGGGCCGCACCGTCTGGTGCTCGTCCAGGAGGAACACGGGAACCCACGCGGCGTCGATCAACTCGTCGATCTGACGCCTGGCACGCTCGCGGACTTCCCGCCGCGTGAACCGGTTGACGCTCGTCTCCCGGATGCGATGTGCCTCGTCGCAGACGAGCACGTCGAGATCGCGGGGTTCGGCGGTGATGTAGTCGTTGAAGTACTTGAACAAGTTCTGCACTCGGGTGCTCCCGCGCCCGGCGATCTTGCGCATGCTCCGGGTGAAGGCGGCGGAGCCGGTCGCATGATGTACGGTGCGACCGCGGCGAGCGAGGTCACCGACGAGACTGAGGGCGATGGCGCTCTTGCCGGAACCCGGACCACCCAGCACGACGACGACCGTCCTGGTGTTCGCGGTCCGCGCTTTCTCCACCGCTCGTTGCACCAGCTCGAACGCCACTTTTTGTTCGTCGAGCAGGACGAACTGCTCGCGTTCCCGGATCTCCTTCGCCGCGAGGTTGAGCAGCGGTTTCGACGGCGCGTGCGAGAAGCCGAGGAACTCGTCCGCCGCCGCCAGCGCCGCCTGTCGGGTGCCGTCGGGGTCCAGCCGAGAACGCAGTTGCCGTGCTAGCGCGGCCTTGTCGTCGAGAGTGAACAGGCGTCCGTACTCGCTCGGTTGGTATCGCGTGAGCGAGGAGACGAGCGAGGCTCGTGCGTTGTGCAGATAGGCGATCCCGCTCACGGCGTCGGGTCGCTCCGTAAGCGCCGGAGTCGAGTCGACGAGGTACTCGCAGTAGCCGCGCACCTGTTCCACGGGGTGGAGCAGGACGTCCGCGCCGTGGCCGGGCACGTGCACCAGGTCGTGGGCGACGAGCTCGGCGCGGGACCACTGCTTCAGCTCGACCAGCACATAGCTGGGCGCGCCCGTCGTGGGATGGGTGCCGCACAGAACGGCGTCGACACGTTTGGGGCTATGGGGCAGCCGGTGTTCGAGCAGCACCTCGACGTGGCCCAGACCGGCGTCGATGAGATCGGTGAGCAGGACGGGAAGGCTGCGCCGCCACGACCGGACTTCGCCGGTACCCGCACGTGCGTCGAGTTGGAAATCGGCTTGCTCCGCCAGCAGTGTGTGAAGCCGGTCGGCCTTCGCCTCGTCGAGCAGATCCACCGCACTCCTGCGGACGAGCGCCACTGTCAACCCCCACTGGGCACGCGTGAGTTACGCGCGGGTGGGGGCAGCGTCGAAGCGTGACTTCGGTGCCCGTCGGGCCGCGATCTTGCATCGTCATGGTATCGGGTGGAGGCTCCCGCTCTCGGAGGGTCTGCGGTGACGGCCGGTTGGCCCCGGCCGGGCCTCGACCGGGGGCGATGACCACCGATTGCGCCGTTGCTCGGAAAGCATTAATCCGTATCCGAAAGGCTGATCTTGTCGGGCGGCGATGATAGAATTACGAGCGTAGGCAGGCAGTTCGGCACCGCGCACGTATCGTTCGATTTCGAGGGCTGTTCAGGTCGGCGGCAGTACTCGACGGTCTGGGGGTTTCGGGTCGCATTTCGACTGGGGGCGGAATTGGTCGTGGTGTGTCTTGTTCCCCGCGTGATTCGGTCGTTCGTGGTGCTTTCGTGACGGCGAACGGAGCTGGTTTCGGTGACTACCACTGCCCGTACCGTGTTCATCGGTGGACTCCAGTGGCTGGACTACGTCCACGCCGGTCCCCGCAAGGCCATGTCGATAGTGGCGGAGCAGAAGCGCCGTTATCTCGATCCCGAACGCCCCGCCTGGTCGGCGTACGGACCATTGCTGGCGGCTTTCCGGCGGGCGTTGAACTCGCCCGATCGGAAGAGTGAATTGGAAAAAGTCATCGAACAGGTCTCGGGCAAGGGAGATTGGCGGGCCGCCGCCTATCGGGACGCCTCCGAAGGATTCCTTTCCCTGATTCCCAAGCGGGCCACCGGAATACATGTCACTGATGCCACCTGGTCGGAAGGAAATCTGCGTATCGTATTTCGTCACCTGCTCGGGGTGTGCTTGCACGACAGAGCGGACACGCGGTGGCTGGTGCTTCCCTACTGCAAGGGTGAGGCGCTCAATCAGGACAGCGCCGACATCGTGCTGCAGATGATGGAGTCGTTCGCCGAGCTCGTCCTGCCGGGCTCCCGGCCCATCGTGCTCGACACCCGGCACGCCACCCGCTACAAACTGCGCGCGAACGCCAACCGCGACAACATCGACGCCTGCGTGCGGGGGCTCGCCCTGGCCTACGAACGGCAGTGGTTCCTCACGGCCTGAACCGGGCCGGCCCCCTCCCGAATCCCGAAATGCTCGTCGAGCATCGCACCGCCTTCCGGTGCGGTGCTCGACGAGGAGCCGAGTCGTTACCGGCCTTCCCGCGACGTGCGGCGGCCTTTGCCCGTGTTCTCAGTGGCGGGGAAGTTCGGCGCGGAAAGCGGAACTGGGGTTGCTGACGAGCACCGCGCCGCCCTCCGGCGCCGTCACCGCGCCGATCACGCGGGACATGCCGGCCCTGGAGAACGGGAAAGCCGACAGCACCACCAGCACGAACCCGGCCATCGCCACCCCCGCCAGCGCCGGCACCGAGCCCTTCTCGGCCAGCAACCCGACCACGAGGGAGCCGACGAACAGCAGCAGACCGCCGCCGAACATGACCGCGGCGACCCCGAGCCACCGGGCTCGCGTGCGCGTGCAGACGTCACACAGCGGCCATCCCTTGACCCGGGTGACTCGAACCTTGCGGGCGTGTTGCTCCAGGCGCTCCGCCATACCGAGCACTCCGAGGCCGCCGACACGGCGCGTGCGACTGCCTTCGAGGCGCACCTTGGACTGCAGCGTGAAATCGGCGCGCTTCACCGCCGGCCTGCCGTGGCGCGAGCAATGTGAGGGAAGGGCTCCTTGCTCCACCAGATTCGCCGCGATTTCGATGATCTCGGACTCGGGCATGTGGGATCCTTTCCGGGCAAGTCGATCCCCAAGACCTGGAGCAAGCTTATCCGGGCAGTAGGGCGCGCGGTCGTGTCACCGCGCGGTGACCACGGAGGAGAAGGTGCCCGACGGCTTCAAAGCGAATCCCAAGAGTATCGAGAAGTTCGCTGAGCGCATCGATGAACTGAAGACCGACGCCAAGGCGGCGCAGACCTACGCCGAGGACCACCTGAACCTCGACGGCGAGGACTCGCGGATGTACGTGACGGCCGCGAACGCGGCGAAGGAAGCCAGTGACTTCCTCAGCCGGAACTACCAAAGGCTCGCGGAGATCGTCGAGGCGGCGGCGTCCGAGCTGGACAAAGCCGCGGCCATGTACCACGAGACCGAGCAGGAGAAAGCCGCGCGTCTCGATGCCACCTACTCGACGGAAGGCTGAACATGCCCGAATCCCCTGCGTCCAAGCTCGTCGATCCCACCGCCTCCGATCCCATCCCGGACCTGCTGGAGAACGTCATCGGGATCAGCCAGTACATCAGCGTCTCGTACTGGGTCGGGCAGGCCATCGACCTCGTCTTCGACGTGAACCCCTTCTCGTGGGTCGCGGAACAGTTCGCCGGCGACTGGGAGAAAGTGCAGAAAGCCGGTGTCGCGATGGAGAAGCTGGGTGAGTTCCACGCCGCCTTCGCCGACGTCATCACGAGTGAGCTGAAAACCGTCTCCGCCGACTGGCAGGGCAACGCCTTCGAGGCGGCGAACAACTACTTCAGCGAATTCGCGAAGACGATCGAGGACCAGCAGCAGACCTTGGCCCAGATGGGCAAGGAGTTCAAGCAGACGGCGATCGGCATGTACGAGACGGCGAACTCCATCAAGTCGTTCCTCGAAATGCTGATGGACCTGCTCATCGCCATCGGCTTGGAACTGGCGGCGGCCGCCGCCAGCAGCTGGACCGTCGTCGGGCCCATCCTCTCCGGGGCCGCCGCGGCCGCGACGATCAGCAAGGCACTGGGGGTGTGGGGCGACATCCTCCAGGCGCACACGATCGCTTGGAACGCGGTTCAGGGACTCGTCGGTCTGACGGCGGGTTACCTCAGCACCCTGGGCGACATCGACAAGCACGCGTTGCCGGAAGACAACTACGACCACCCCGGAGTGTGACATGGCCAAGCCGGAACCGGAGCCGATGCTCGACATCGCCCGTGGTGACGCGGCGCTTTCGCGTCATCTCAAGAACTCGCTGACGTTGTTGCGCGACAAGGTGCCCGACCCCGAGTTCCGTGCCCTGGTCGACGACATCCTCACGGGGCGCAGGAGCCTCCGGGACACCTTCACCTCGCCGGCCTTCGCGCGGGCGCTGGACCCGCTGGTGGACCAGGCCGTGCAGCACTACCGCGGCATGTCCGAGGAGGAACGCGAGGAACTCGCCAGGACGGGCGAGCAGCAGTTCGAGCAACTGCGACAAGACGAGACGAAGCGGGCCACGGCGCGCCGCCGCCGGGACGCCGACGAGGACGACGAGGACTTCAGCGACCGGAACTGGCTTCGCTAGCCACGGGCCGGTCGAGCACCACACCGTGCTCGACCGGCTTCCGCGCCGTCGTCACAGCAGCCGCGTCAACTCCGTCACCGTTGGCAGCTCGGTGAGTCCGTAGGTCAGCTCGGTGATGCGGTCCGCCCGTTCCTCCGACAACACACGGGTGGCGTTGAGGCGGAACTTCGTGGCGAGCTCGTCGGCCGACAGCGGGTTGCCGCTGCCGCCCCGGTTCTCCTCCACGCGTTCCTCCAGCTGAGTCCCGTCGCGCAGGCGTGCGCGCAACACGGCGGGGAACTGGTGCGGGAAGATCTCGTCGCACCGCTCGTCGGGCACGCACGTCACCTTCGCCGCCAACGCCAGCCGTTCGGGATCGGCGGCGGCCTCGTCGGTGAAGTCCTCGTGGAAGACACCCAGACCACCGCCGCCCAGCAGCGCCGCCGCGACCGTGTAGGGGCCGGAGAAGGCCGCGTGGTAGCCCGACTTGGGCTTGATCTTGTCCTCGCGCGGTTCCCCGATGGTGCGCAACACGGCCGTGGGCGCCCCGAGTTCGAGTGCCTCGATATCGGCCGGGCCCACCCCACGCTTCCGCAGTCTCAAGGCCGCGTCGATCCCGGCGTGGGTGAAGTGGTTGCACGGATACGGCTTGAAGAAGATCCCCGGCAACTCCCAGCGTTCCCCGAGCCCGTCGGTGATCGCGCCGAGGTCCACCTGGTCACCGCAGAACGCCTGCAGCAGCCCGAACCGGCCTTCCAACACGGTGGGCGGCCCGGTGATGCCGGTGCGGGCGAGCCCGGCGGCGGTCACCGCGGCGTGCGCGGCCCAGCCGCAGTGCACGCGTTTCACGGTGCCGCCCGTGCGGTTCGCCTCCAACAGGCCCGAGCCCATGCTCGCCGCGATGCCCACGGCGTCGGCGATGCGCTCGGAGTCCATATCGGACAACATGGCGGCGGCGACGGCCCCACCCAGCGCGCCGCAGATCGCGGTGGCGTGTAAGCCGCGTTCGAAGAACACCGAGTTCCCGAGCCGGCGGTCGTAGCCCGCCATGCCCACGCGCACGGCGACCTCGACGCCGACACCGATGGCGTCCAACAGCCGAGCACCGGAGGCACCACGGGCCTCCGCCACCGCCAGCGCGGCGGGCACGACCGACGCCGACGGGTGCAGTACCGAGGGCAGGTGGGTGTCGTCGAAGTCCAGCGAGTGCGCCAGGGTGCCGTTGAGCAACGCCGCACTGGGCTCGGGAAGCCGGGTGCCCGTGCCGATGCCGGTGGCCCGGCCCTCACCACCCCACTCGCGCACGAGTTCCCCCACCGCCGCCGCGGGTGGCTGGGCCGTGGCCGCCAGGCTGTTGCCCAGCACGTCGAGCACGCGGCGGGCCGCGTCGGCACGGAGTTCGTCGGGCAGACCACCGCGGCGTACCTCGTCGGCCAGGTCGGCGAGGCGCCGCACCAACGCCGTGCTCATGCGCTCACCGCCGCCAGCGGCCGGATCGGCGAGCCGGTGCCGCCGGTGATGCGCAGCGGGGCCAGCAGGAAGACGAACTCCCGCACGCCCTGCTCCGCCACGTCCTCCAGGTTCAGGTGTTCCATGATGAAGATGCCCGACTCCACCAACAGGACCCGGTGCACGGGCAGCACCGCGTGCCCGGCGCCCGCGGGAATCCGCTCGTAAGCCGTGGTGTCGGCCCCGGTGGCGACGACGCGGCGCTCGGCGAGCCAGCGCGCGGCCTCCACGGTCACGCCCGGCACCCCGGTCTCCTTGCCCAGGTACGCCGTCGGGTCGCCGAAGTTGCGCGCCCAGCCGGTGCGCACCAGCGCCACGTCCCCCTCACCCGGCTCCGCGCCCGCCAGCTGTGCCGCGGCTTCGAGGTCGGCCACGGTCACGCCGTAGCCCGGATCGAGTGTGGCGACGCCGTGCACGGCGGCGACGTCGAGCAGCACCCCGCGCCGCAGCAACCCCGGCAGGTTCTCCGCGCCGTGGGTCGAGAACGTGCCGCCCCGTTGGGCTTGCGCGGCGTCGACGTCGCCGTGGAGTTTGCCGTCGTGGCTGACGTGCGAGAGGGCGTCGATGTGGGTGCCCACGTGGCCGCCGGTGACGATGATCTCGTTGGCGGCGGAGCCGCCGTCGGGGCGCATCATGTCGCCGTGCCGGCGGATGAGGGTCATCCGGAAACCGGGGTGGTTGGGCGAGCACGGCATCCCCGTGAAGAAGGGCTGCCCCAGCTCGAACAACCGCACTCCACCGGAGACGGCGGCCAGCAGGGGGTCTTGCGTGCGTGTCATCAGTTCCGGCCTTTCTCGCCGTCGGCGATCGCCACGAGCCAGCGCGCCCGCTCCACGATCGCCTTGTCCACGAAACGTCCTGTGTGGTCGACGAAGACCGCGTCGTCGCTTTCGCTGATCCGCTCCAGCACCGAGCGGGCCCACGCGGTCTCGTCGGGATCGGGCGCACATGCCTCGTGCACCACGGGAATCTGCGCCGGGTGGATCACCGAGCGCCCGAAGAACCCGCGCCGCCGCGCCGCGAGGGTGTCGCGCCGCAGCCCGTCGAGGTCCTTCACCGCCGTCCACACGCTCTGCACCGGGCTCGGCAACCCGGCCGCACGGGCGGCGACGACGACGCGCGACCGGGGCCAGGCCAGTACCTCGTCACCCGTGGCGCGCAGGTCCGCCGACAGGTCGGCCTCACCCAGCGAGATGCCGCCGACCAACGGGTGCGCGGTGGCCAGGGCCCACGCGTTCTCCACGCCGAGGGCCGACTCGATGAGGGGCACGACCGGAACCCCGAGGGTGTCGGCCACACGACGCACGTCGTCGGCGTCCTCGCACTTCGGCACCCGAACCCCGGCCGGGGCCGCCGAGGCGGCGGCGAGTGCACGGAGGTCGGCGGCCCCGGCCGGGCTCTCCGGGTCGTTGATGCGCACGTAGACCGAGTGGCCTTCGGTGAGGACGTCGACAACGGTGCGGCGGGCTTCGTCCTTGTTCCGCGGCGCCACCGCGTCCTCCAGGTCGAGGACCACCGCGTCGGCCTCGCCGGCGAGTGCCTTGCGGACCCGGTCGGGCCGGTCGGCGGGCACGTACAACCAGCTTCGGTGAGGAGGGATCACCGGATCACGCCCTTCTGCCGCAGCTGGGCGAACTCGTCCTCGGTGACCCCGTAGCGGCTGAGGACCTCCTCGGTGTGCGCGCCGAGCGGGGCACCGGTCGACCGGATCTCACCCGGTGTCTCGGAGAGCCGGAAGATCACGTTCTGCATCCGGACCCGACCGAGTTCCTCGTCGGGCAGGGAGGCGATGCTGCCCAGCGCCCGGAACTGGGGGTCGGCCATGACGTCGGCGGCGGTGTAGATCGGGGCGACGGCGGCCTGCGCCTCCTCGAACGCCTTGATCACCTCGTCGCGGTCGCGTTGGGCGATCCAGGACCCGACGGCCTCGTCGAGTTCGTCGGCGTGCTTCGCGCGTTCGGCGCCCGAGGAGAACCACGGCTCGTCGATGAACTCGGGCCTGCCCACCAGGCGCATCACGCGTTCGGCGATGGACTGGGCGCTGGTGGAGATCGCCACCCAGCTCCCGTCGCGCGTGCGGTAGGTGTTGCGGGGCGCGTTGTTGTGCGAGCGGTTGCCGGTGCGTTCCTGCAGGGTGCCGAGCTGGTCGTAGGTGATGATCTGCGGCCCGAGCACGGTGAGGATCGGCTCGATGATGGCGAGGTCCACCACCTGGCCCCGGCCGGTCCGCTCGCGGGCCCGCAACGCGGTCATCACGGCGAACGACGTGGCGAGCGCGGCGATGCCGTCGGCGAGGCCGAACGGCGGCAACGTCGGCGGCCCGTCGGGTTCGCCGGTGATGGCCGCGAACCCGCTCATGGCCTCGGCGAGCGTGCCGAACCCCGGACGCTTCGCATAGGGGCCGATCTGGCCGAACCCGGTCACCCGCGCGAGCACCAGCCCCGGGTTGATCTTGCTGAGTTCGTCGTAGCCGAGCCCCCAGCGTTCCAGCGTGCCCGGCCGGAAGTTCTCGATGACGACGTCGGCGTCGGCGACCATCCGCTTGAAGATCTCCTGGCCCTCGGGAGCTCCGAGATACAGCGTGACGGCCTTCTTGCCTCGACCGATCATCTTCCACCACAGGCCCACGCCGTCACGGTGCGCGCCGTGGCTGCGCACCGGATCGCCCTTCGGGTGCTCGATCTTGATGACCTCGGCGCCGAAGTCCGCGAGCATCGTCGCGGCAAGTGGGCCGGCGAACAGCGTCGCCGTGTCGAGAACCCGGAGCCCGGACAAAGCCCCCGTCATAGGGCGCACCTGCCTTTCTCCTTTGTTTCGGCGAGGGGAACACGGATAAACAGCATGTTTCCGTGATCTCCTCGGCGCTGGTCATCAAGTTCCCACTGTTCCGGCCAATGAGTCAAGTGCGCTGGAGTTGTTGACTGCCGGTGCGGCGGATGTCACGATGGCTCATCACTTCACCACTGTTCCTCCGAGAGAAACGCAAGCGAGGTCCGATGAAGGCTCGCAGACTTCTCGCCGTGCTCGGGGCGTGCGCGTTGTTCGCGACGGCAGGATGTGGCGGTTCGGCACCGTCCGGAGCGGCCGGTGCGGCCGGCGCCAGGGACGAGGGCCCGGTCAAGATCGGCGCCTTGCATCCGGTCAGCGGCTCCTACGCCGTCGACGGATTGCAGATGCGCCGTGGAGCCGAGCTCGCGGTCGAAGCCATCAACGCCGGCGGGGGGATCGCGTCGCTGGGCGGCCGCGAGGTCGAACTCGTCACCGGCGACACCCAGGGCAAGGTCCAGGTCGGGCAGAGCGAGGCGCAGCGCCTGATCTCCGAGGGCGCGGTCGGCCTCGTCGGCACCTACCAGAGCGCGGTGAGCACCAATGTCGCGGTCGTGGCCGAACGCAACGAGGTGCCGTTCGTCATGGACGTCACCGCCGCGGACGAGATCTTCGACCACGGCTACCGGTACTCGTTCCGGGTGCAGCCGGGAAGCACGGCCATCGCCACATCGGCGGCGCGCTACCTCGACGAGGTCTCGCGTGAGCACGGCAAACCCGTCGAGAAGGTGGCGTTTCTGCACGAACAGACCGACTTCGGCACCGCGGCGGCCGAGGCGTTCACCGCGGCGGCCCGCGAGCGGGGCATCGAGGTGGGCCCGGTCATCAGCTACGACGCCACCACCGCCTCCGACTTCACCGCCCAGGTGACCCAGGTGAAGGCCTCGGGCGCCGACGTGCTCGCCGTCGCGGGCTACTACGGCGACAGCCTGCTGATCGCCCGAGCGATCGCCTCGGTGAAACCGGACCTCGACGCGGTGTGGGGCGTGTCGAACGGCGCGTTCGACCAACCCACGTTCGTCACCGACATGGGCGCGAACAGCGAGCTGTACTTCAACACGAACTACCACTACGACGCGAACAACCCGAAGACCCGCGCGCTCCGCGAGGAGTACCAGCGCCGCTACGGCGCCCCCATGCGCACGGGCGCGGTGCTCGCCTACGACGCCGTGCAGGTGATCGCCGAGGCGGTCGAGAAGGCGGGCAGCACCGACCCGGCCAAGGTGCGCGACGCCATCGCCGAGTCCCAAGTGGACCCGCTGACGGTCAGCGACGGCCCGATCCGGTTCGACGAGCGCGGGGACAACCGCAACGCCGTACCGGTGCTGACGCAGGTGCGCGACGGCCGCGTGACCCAGGTCTACCCGCCGGAGAAGGCCGAAACCGAACCGCGATACGAGGTGGCGTGGTGATGACCGAGGCGACGGAGACCACACGGGCGCAGACCCGCCCGCGCGAGAAGACCTCGGACGGCACCGCGGCGACGGTGCGGCGAGCCGGTGTCGTCGGGCTCGTGGTGATCGCGGCGATCGCGTTCGCACTGATGCGCTCGGGCAGCGGACTCGTGGTGTGGCAGTCGGTGGTCACCGGACTGCTCATGGGCGGACTCTACGGCCTGATCGCCATGGGACTCACGCTCATCTTCGGGGTCCTCGACATCGTGAACTTCGCCCACGGCGCGTTGCTGGCGGTCGCGATGTTCCTCGCGTTCGGACTCGTGCGGGCCACGGGGGCGCACCCCTACCTGGCGTTGCTCGTCGCGGTTCCCGCGTTGTTCGCCCTCGGCGCCATCGTGCATCGCACGCTGTTGTCGGGCTCGGGCGGGGGCTCGCTGGAGAACCAACTCCTCATCACGTTGGGTTTGTCGCTGTTGCTGGAAAACGGGCTGCTGTTCTTCTTCGGCGCCGAGCCCAAGAGCATCGCGCTTCCGGCCGAAGGCAGCGTGTCGCTGTTCGGGGCCGTGATCTCCGGCGGCAGGCTCTACGCGTTCCTGGGAGCACTGCTGCTGGGCGCGCTGCTGTACTGGCTGCTGCAGCGCACGTCGTTCGGCACCGCCATCCGCGCCGTCGCCGCCAACGGCACGGGCGCCGAACTCGTCGGCATCAACGTGCGCCGCGTCCACACGCTGACCTTCGCCATCGGCACCGCCTGCGCCGGAGCCGCGGCGGTCCTGGCGGCGCCACTGCTGTCCATCACCCCGACCCTGGGCGCGCAGTTCAACATCACGGCGTTTGTTGTGGTGGTCCTCGGCGGCATGGGCAACGTCGTGGGCGCGCTCGTCGGCGGCTTGTTGATCGGGCTGGTCGAACAGCTCACCACCATCTACCTCGGCGGACAGAGCTCCCTGCTCGGGGTGTTCGTGGTGTTCGTCGTGGTGCTGTTCCTCCGGCCGCAGGGACTGTTCGGGAGGCGCGCATGACCACGAGTGTCACCGCGACGACACGGTCGGACGCCCCACCGGGCGGCTCGACGAAGACCCCGCCACTGCGCCCGGAGTACCGGCACCTCGCCGTGCTGGCCGTGCTGGTGGTCGTGGCGATCCCACTGCCCCTGCTGCTGCCCCCGGCACTGGGCGCCGTGGCGGTCCGCATCCTGATCTTCCTCATCATGGCGGTCGGCTGGAACATCATGAGCGGTTTCGGCGGGATGTTCAGCTTCGGCCATGCCGCCTACTTCGGACTCGGCGCGTACACCAGCGCGTACCTGCTCGTGGAGCACGGTGCCTCACCGTGGGTGGGCATGCTCGCCGGCATGGCGGTCGCGGCGTTCGTGGCCGTGGTCATCGGCTACTTCTCCTTCCGTTACAAGCTCCAGGGCGCCTACTTCGCGTTGGCGACGTTCGCGTTCGCCGAGATGCTGCGACTGATCGCCACCAGCAGCGACGTCGTCAACGCGGCCATGGGCTACCAGGTGCCGCTGATCCAGGAGTCGTCGCTGTGGCTGCTGCAGTTCCCCGCGGACTCGCCCGCCTACTTCTGGGTCGCGCTGGTGTTGGCCGGTGCCGCGGTGGCCGTCAGCATCGTCTTCCTGCACTCCCGCACCGGCCGCTATGTCACCGCCGTCCGGGACGACGAACTCGCGGCCGCCTCGCTGGGCACCCCCGTGATGCGGTGCAAACTCGTCACGGTGGCGCTGTCGGCGGCCATCACCGCCGTGGCCGGGGCCTTCTACACGCAGTACTACCTGTTCATCAACCCCGAGCTGGCGTTCGGCTCGGCGGTGTCTATCGAGGCCATCGTGCCCGTGGTGATCGGCGGCATCGGAACGATCTGGGGCCCGGTGGTCGGAGCGATCATCGTCGGCTCGTTGAGCGACGTCACCGCGACCCTGCTGCGCACCCCGCCCGAGTTCCTGTCCTTCCTCCAGGGCCGTAGCGGACTCGACGTGATGCTGTACGCGGTGCTGCTGATCCTCATCGTCCGGTTCCTGCCCAAGGGCATCGTCGGAACACTGCTCGCGAGGAGGCGCCGATGACCATTCTCGACATCGCGGGAGCCGGAATCTCCTTCCGCGGCCTGCGCGCCTTGTCCGATGTGGACATTTCGGTGGAACGGGGCGAGGTCCTCGGCATCATCGGCCCCAACGGCGCGGGAAAGACGACGTTGTTCAACGTGATCTGCGGGGCACTGCGACCCGACACCGGGCACGTGGTGTTCGACGGCCGCGACATCACGGGACACTCGCCCGACCGCATCGCCCGTGCCGGACTGGTGCGCACGTTCCAGCTCATGCGGCCGTTCGCCAGCATGACCGTGGTGGACAACGTCGCGCTCGCCGCGCAGCACCGCCGGACGTCACGCCGGCGACTGCGCGAGTGGGCCGCCGAGGTCGTCGACCGCGTCGGACTCGGACCGTGGGCCCACCGGCTCGCCACCGAACTGCCCACGGCGGGCCTGAAACGACTGAGTCCTCGCCGGACTGGTGCCCTCCGAACGCGAGCCGGTGCTGGAGCTGTTGGGCCTGCTGCGGGAACGCGACGGCGTGACGCTGCTGTTCATCGAACACATCATGGCCGCGGTGATGCGCTTGTCCGACCGCGTGCTCGTGCTCGACCAGGGCCGCGTGCTGACCACCGGCTCACCCGAGGACGTCACCAGCGATCCCCGTGTCATCGACGCCTATCTCGGTGAGGAGCCCACGCATGCTGACGCTTGAGAAGGTGTGCGCCGGATATGGCCGGATGCGCATCCTGCACGAGATCGACTTGCACCTCGGCGAGGGCGAGATCGTGGCACTGGTCGGTGCGAACGGCGCGGGCAAGACCACGACCTTGCGCACCATCTGCGGGCAACTGCGCCCGATGTCGGGGCGGCTGATCTTCAACGGCACTTCCGTCGCGGGACGCCGGTCCGACCAACTCGTCCGGGACGGTCTCGTGCACGTCCCCGAGGACCGGGCCCTGTTCGGCACGCTCACCGTCGAGGAGAACCTGCGGATGGGCGCCTGGACCCGCCCGGCGGGGGAGATCGAGGCCCGCATGCGTGAGGTCTTCGACCTTTTCCCCGTGCTGGCCGAACGACGGAACCAGATCGCACAGACCTTCAGCGGCGGACAACAGCAGATGCTGGCCATCGGGCGAGCGCTCATGGCCGCGCCGAAATTGCTCTTGCTCGACGAACCCTCCACGGGACTGTCACCGAAGTTGACCTGGCACATGTTGGACGCCGTCCGACGCATTCGCGACACCGGGGTGTCGGTGCTGCTGGTGGAACAAAACGCCCGGCAGGCCCTCGGGATCGCCGATCGCGCCTACGTCCTGGAAAGCGGCGCGACGGTGCTGGAGGGCACGGGAAGGCAACTGTCCGAGGACAGCCGAGTCCGAAAGGCATACCTGGGGCTATGACGGGGGAGAACGCACCCGCGTGGGCGCGGGAGGCGACGGAACGACTCGGACACTGGGTGTCCACACTCGACGTTCGAGAGGTCGACGACGCCGTGCTGGAGCGGCTCGGACTCGTGTTGCTCGACACCGTCGGCGTCACCGCGCTCGGCGCGGCACTCGACGAGCATCGCGCGCTCCGCGCCGCCTGGGACCCGCCACCGGGACCGGCCCCGCTCGTCGGCGCGGGCCGCTGCACGACGGTGGACGCCGCCGCCTGGCTCAACGCGACCGCCCTCGTGTCCCTGGAACTCGACGAGGGCAACAAGTACGCCAAGGGACACCCCGCCGCGCACGGCTTCCCGGCGGTGCTCGCCCTGGCGGCCCAACGCGACAGCAGCGGCGCCGACACCGCGGCCGCACTGCTGGCCGCTTACGAGGTCGCGGCCCGCTTCGGACGCGCCACCCGGCTCGCCCCCGGTGCGCACCCGCACGGAAGCTGGGGTGTCACCGGGGCGGCGGCGGGCTGTGCCCGGCTGCTCGGACTCGGGCCACGCGAGTGCGCCGCGGCCATCGACACGGCCGCCGGAATGCCGATCGCCGGGCACTTCGACTCCGCCCTCGACGGCAACGTGGTGCGCGACGCCTGGATCGGCGCGTCCAACACCTCCGGACTCGCCGCCGCACGCCTGGCCGCGGCCGGCGTCGCCCGCAACACCGGCACGGCCGCACTGTCGCTGGGCACACTACTCGGCGAGTTCGACGCCGACGAGCTGACCGCCGACCTCGCCGAGACGTGGCAGCTCACCCGCGGCTACCTGAAACGACACGCCTCCTGCTCGTTCACCCACCCCGCCGCCGACGCCGTACTCCAACTCCGCGCCCACGGCGAGATCCACGACGTCCGGGTGGAGATCCACGTCCTCGGCGCCGGACTGGCGAGAACCGAGTGGGACAACCGCCTCTCGGCGATGTTCTCCATCCCCTTCGTCGTGGCGGTCGCGGCACTCACCGGCGAGGTCGGCCCGGCGGCGTACGCGCCGGAAGCCCTGACCGACGAACGGGTGCGGGCATTGGCCCGCCGCGTGCGCGTCGTGGCCGCCGACGACTTGACCGCACGCCTGCCCGACGAACGGGCCGTTCGGGTCACCGCGCGTTACGCCGACGGCACCAGCCACACCGTCGAGGTGCCGAACCCGATCGGCGACGCCGACCACCACCCGCTGACCGAGGACGACGTCGTGGCGCTGCTCGCGGCGTGGCTTCCCGAACGGTCCCCAGTCCCGGAACACGCGGTGCGGCTGGCCCACGACCTGCCCGCACTGCCACGGACCGGCGAGGCGTTACGCGCGCTCGCCGGAGACGAGGAGGTGCCCGAGTGCGTGCCCTCGCGGTGACGCCGATTCATCTGCCGGAGTCCGAGATCGCTCGACGCCAAGCCCGCTACGACCGCCTCGCGCCGCCCGGCCTGCGGATCGAGCTGCGCGACGTCGGACCCGCGGCACCACCCGCACTCGACGCCACCGAGGACGTGCGGGCGTCGGAACGCGAGGTCGCCGCGACCCTGGCCGAGGCCGACGAGAGCTACGACGTCGTGTTCCCCGACTGCGTGCTCGACCCCGGCGTGCCCGACCGGGCCTCCTCCGGCCGACCGCGCGTGCACGGGCTGCTGAAGCTCGCCGCCGGACACCTCGCGGCGTCGGGGGAGCGGTTCGGGGCGGTCGTGCGGAACGAGGCCATCGCCACGGAACTGGAGAAACGCTTGAAGAACTACGGGCTCGGCGACTACGTTGCCGGGATCGCCGTGCTCGACCTGCCGTTCGAGGCTATCGCGGACACGGCGGCGTGGAACGCCGCGCTCGCACGAGCGGTG
Organism: Saccharomonospora glauca K62; assembly: GCF_000243395.2. Classification (NCBI taxonomy): domain Bacteria; kingdom Bacillati; phylum Actinomycetota; class Actinomycetes; order Pseudonocardiales; family Pseudonocardiaceae; genus Saccharomonospora; species Saccharomonospora glauca. The sequence goes on from NZ_CM001484.1 coordinate 1,542,778, forward strand.
GGCGGCCTCGCACGATCCGGCGCCGATGCCGTGCTCAACGGGTGCTCGGCCGTCGACGTCGAGCCCGGTGCACTGCCCGCGCGAGTCGTGGACCCCACGGCCCTGGCCTTGCGCCTGCTGACCGTCGAGCACGGGAGTCACCGATGAGCGGCTTCGTAGGTCCGGACCTGCTCGTCGCGGGCGCCGGAGGAGGGCTCGCCGGGGCCCTGCGCGCCGCCGAACGGGGACTCTCCGTGGTCGTGGTCGAGGCCAGTCCGCACTTCCGGCGAGGCAACAACACCTCGATGTCCACGGCCATGTTTCCCGGCGCGGGGTCGCGCTGGCAGGCCGAGGCGGGCATCGACGACTCACCCGAGCGCTTCGTCGCCGACATCATGGCCAAGACCTCCCGCCAAGCCGACGCGCGGCTGGCCCGCACCCTCGCCGAGGTGAGCGCGCCGCTGGTGGAGTGGCTGGCCGACTCGGTGGGCCTGCCACTGTCGCTGGTGACCGACTTCAACTATCCCGGTCACGCCGTGCCGCGCTGCCACTCGATTCCCGGCCGCCACGGCTCGCGCGTGGTGGACCACCTGGTGCGCGAGGTCGACCAGCACCCGAACATCGACCTGCTCACCCCCGCGAAGCTGGTGGCGGTGCGCACCGACGACACCGGGGCGGTGCGCGCGGGCGTGGTGCGCTACCCGGACGGCGTCGAGGAGGAGATCCCCACCGGGGCCGTGCTGCTGGCCACCAACGGTTTCGGCGCGAACCGCGACCTCGTCGCCCGCCATCTGCCCGAGATCGCCGACGCGCACTACCAGGGCAGCGACCAGTCGCTGGGCGACGCTCTGCGCATCGGCACCGAACTGGGGGCGGCGACGGGATTCCTCGACGCCTACCAGGGACACGGTGCCGTCTCACCCGTCGCGGGCACGCTCGTGGGCTGGGCGACGATCATCCACGGCGGGGTGCTGGTCGACCGCACCGGCCGCCGCTTCGGCGACGAGACCCGAGGTTATTCGGAATACGCCGCCGAACTCGCCGCTCGCCCCGGAGCCACCGGATGGATCGTGCTCGACGAGACCATCCACCGGCAGTGCCTGCCGTTTCAGGACTACCGCGACACCGTGTCCTCCGGCGCGCTCGTGTGGGCCGACGACGTCGCCGCTCTCGCCGCGGCGCTGGAGGTCCCGGCCGACGCCCTGGCCGCCGAGTTGCGACGGTCCGCGGAGGCGGCGCGGGGCGAGCGTGACGATGAGTTCGGGCGCACTCACTGGGAACGACCACTGCGGCCGCCGTTCGCGGCGGTGCGGGTGGTGCCCGCTCTCTTCCACACCCAGGGCGGACTGCTCGTCGACGAGCACGCCGCCGTGGTGGACCTCGACGACCGGCCGATCCCCGGTCTCTACGCGGCGGGGGGAGCGGCGGCCGGGATCTCCGGCCACGGCGCCGCGGGCTATCTGCCGGGCAACGGACTACTGCCCGCCTTCGGGCTGGCATACCTGGCCGCCGATCACGTGGCGAGCAAGGTGAGAACGCACGAGTGAGGAGTAAGAGCATGGCCACGACGGAACTACTGATCACCAACGTGCGGGTGGTGCGTCCGGATGCCCCGGAGGGCACCGAACCCCAGCTCACCGACATCGCCGTCAACGACGGTGTGATCGCGCGCATCGCCCCGAACCTCGATCGCGCCGACGCGGCGAAGGTGGTCGACGGCCGTGGATTGCTGGCATTCCCCGGCGTCGTCGACGCGCACCAGCACTGGGGCATCTACAACGAGCTGTCCACCGACGCGCGCACCGAGAGCCGCGCCTCGGCGCAGGGCGGTGTCACGACCGCGCTGACCTACATGCGCACCGGACAGTACTACCTGAACAAGGGCGGCTCCTACCGCGAGTTCTTCCCGGAGGTGCTGTCCGCCACCGATGGCAACGCCCACGTGGACTACGCCTTCCACCTCGCGCCGATGATGGCCCGGCACATCGACGAGATCCCGTACCTCATCGAGGAACACGGCGTCACGTCGTTCAAGATCTTCATGTTCTACGGCAGCCACGGCCTGCACGGGCGGTCGTCCAGCCAGAGCGACTTCCTCATGATCCCGCCGGACGAGCGCTACGACCTCGCGCACTTCGAGTTCGTCATGCGCGGCGTGCAGCGGGCGCGTGAGGTGCTCACCGAGTACGCGCCGTACGTGTCGCTGTCGCTGCACTGCGAGACCGCCGAGATCATGACGGCGTACACGAAACTCGTCGAGCGGGACGACTCCCTGTCCGGCCTCCGCGCCTACAGCGCCTCCCGACCCCCGCACTCCGAGGGCCTCGCCGTCACCATCGCGTCCTATCTGGCCCACGAGACGGGACTGCCGAACATCAACCTGCTCCACCTGTCGTCGGAGAAGGCACTCGATGCGGCGCTGCGGATGCAGTTGACGTTCCCGCAGGTGGACTTCCGGCGCGAGGTCACCATCGGACACCTGCTGGCCGATGTGGACACCGCCAGCGGCATCGGTGGCAAGGTGAACCCGCCGTTGCGGGAACGCGACGACGTGGAGGCGTTGTGGCGGCACGTGCTGGCCGGTGAGGTCGACTGGATCGTCAGCGACCACGCCTGCTGCCGGGACGAGCTGAAGTTCGGCGCCGACCGCGAGGACGTGTTCCTCGCCAAGTCGGGATTCGGCGGCGCCGAGTACCTCCTTCCCGGCTTGGTCGGGGAGGGCACCAAGCGGGGCCTGTCACTGCAACGCATCGCGCAGTTGACGGCGTGGAACCCCGCCCAGCGTTACGGCCTTCGCCGCAAGGGCACCATCGCCGAGGGCTACGACGCCGACATCGCGCTGGTCGACCCGGAGGCGCGGTGGACCGTGCGGGCGGCGGAGTCGGAGTCGACCCAGGAGTACTCGCCGTTCGAGGGGTTCGAGATGACGGCGAAGGTCACTGACACCTTCGTGCGGGGCCACCACGTGTTCGCCGATGGCAAGGTGGTCGGCGACCCGGTGGGCCGCTACGTGCGTCGCGGCCGGTGACGCTGAGGTCGGGGGCACCGGCCGTCGCGGTGCCCCCGAGCGGACCCGACGCTTCCCACGGGGCCGGTCACGACTTCCGCAGCCAGCCCCAATGCTGTTGGATCTCCTTCGCCGCGTCGCGGATCAGCGTGCGATACCGCTCGATCAGGTCCGGGGTGAACCGGTACTCCGGACCGCAGATGCTGATGGCGCCGTGGATCTCGCCGTCGGGGCCGAACAACGGCGCCGCCACCGAGCCCGCCCCGCTCTGCCGCTCCCCGAGCGACACGGCGACGCCCTCCCTCGCGATCTGCGCGAGCTGCTCACGGAGCTCGTCGTGCGAGGTGATGGTGCGGTCGGTGAGCGCGGGGAGTTCGCCGGCCAGGACGGCGTCGCGGCGATCCTCGGGAAGACAGGCCAGGATGACCTTGCCGGACGACCCCGCGTGCAGGGGGAAGCGCCGCCCGATGTCCACGGTCATCTTGATCTCGCGCGGACTTTCGAACTGTTGCAGATACACGCGCTCGTTGCCCACGAGCCCGGACAGGGTCGTGGTCTCCCCGGTCTCCTCGCACAATCTGCGGAGCACGGGAGCGGCGGCCACGCGGGCGTCGTAGCGGCGCAGCGCGCTCGCCCCGAGCGCCACCGCCGCCGGACCGAGTCGGTAGCCGGAGACGCCGGGGTCGGTGGCGAGCAACTCACGGGAGACCAGGGACTGCAGGATGCGGTAGACGACGGCCTTGGACAGGCCCAGGGCGCGGCTGATGGCGGTGACCCCGAGATACTGGTCGCCGTCGACGAACAACAGGAGGACGTCGGCGACCCGCCCGGCTGTCTCGGTGCCGCTGTTCTCGGTAGGAAGTCGCGTCGGCACGAAGTCGATGTTCCCCTCAGTGGAACAGAAGCTGTGATGTCGCGGCTCATCGTAGCGTGTTTGGATGTCGATCGCCCGTCGAGGGGTGAGGATTGTTCCGCTGACCGGTCCGCGCTTCAGTGGGGTGGTCAGCGGTCCCGGACAACCCGCCTCGGGAGGTGAAACGTCGATCAGGTGTCGTGCCGGGGCGCCGAGGTCTCCGGGGGAAGCGTCTCCGTGGGCGGACGCCAGTCGATCATCATCAACGTCGCGTCGTCGTCGATCCGGCCCCACTGGTAGTCGAGCACCGCGTGCATCACCCGGCGCAGGGTCTCGGGTGCGGCGAGGTTGGCGGCCGAGTCCCGTTCGATGAACTCCACCAGCCGTTGGAAGCCGAACGGACGCCCCTCGTCGTCGCGGGACTCCACGATGCCGTCGGTGAAGAACAGCAGGCGATCCCCCGGTTCGAGGTGCTCCCGCCCCGTCGCCGCCGCGATGGGACGGTCGGAGATCCCGAGCGGAATCCTGGGACGGACCCGCAACTGTTTCACCGCCGAGTTGGCCCGCAGAAGCAGCGGTGGAGGATGCCCCGCCAGCACATACGTCAGCTCGCCCGTGCCGAGGTCGAGCCAACTGAGGATCGCGGTCACGTACCGGGTACCCACCGGCCGGTTCTCGATGATCAGCCGGTCCGCCGTTCCGGCCAGCTCACCCAAGTCCCGCACCCCGCCGCGCCGTGCGTTGCGGATCGCGGCGAGCGCGACCGCCGTGGTCAGCCCCGACTGCATGTCGTGGCCCACGCTGTCGAACAGCGCGCAGAACGCGTTCCGCTCGTCCACCGCGTAGTCGAACGCGTCACCGCCGACCCGCTGGTACGGTTCGAGAACCACACTGATCATGATGTCCTCGGACGCGAAGGTCAGCGGCGGCAGCAACTGCCACAGCAACTCCGCGTCCGGGGTGAAGGGCGTCGTCCGACGCGCGACGTGCAGGGCGTCGCCGTAGGCGAACTTCGAGGCGACGATGTGCCCCAACAGGTCCGCGAGCGCGATGCACCGCTCCCGGACCTCCACGTCCCACGGGCTCAGGTCGTCGGGCAACCCGAAACGCACCGCCCCGATCCGCTCCGTCCCGTCGACCATCGGCACCCACAACTCCGTGGCGGGACCACGAGTGGGAGCCCAGGTGGGTTCCTGGAGTTGGAACGCGCGGCCCGCGAGAGTGCCCTCGATCGCTATCGGAGCGCGGCCCTCGGCGGTGATGGGGGTGAGGACGCGTTGTCCGTGGTCGGCGAGATAGAGCTCAGCGGCCATCCCCAGGCGACGCATCGCGTGGTCGGCCACACGGCCGAGATCCGGCCCGGACGCCCTGTGCGTCTCACCGACGATGTCGGCCACCACGTCCCACCACGCGTTCGGCTCCACCACCTGATCCGCTTACCCACTGCGAACCGGGGGAAACGCGTTGTCTCGGCCCCACCGGCCGGGCCGAGGACGTACCCTCACCCGGAGATCCGTTGCGCCAGCGTGTCGAGCACCTGCCTCATGGCCTTCGTCGGCTGCCGGAAAACCTTCTCGACCAGGTATGTGTGCTCGTCGTCGAGGACCATTTCCGGCCGGTCGTCCTGATTCGCCCGCGCCCGGAAGACTTTGGCGGCGTTGCGTCGTCCCGTCGTGTTGGCGACCGCGATCAGGAAGGTGTAGGCGCTTGCCTGCGGACCTTTGCCGACCGACTCGGCGTTCGCCACGGCGTGTGCCCAGTAGTAGAGGGCCTCCGCGCTGCGACCGCGTCTCAGCATGGCGGTGCCGGCGAGATCGAGCAGCGCGTACTTGCGCGGGCAGCTCCGCAGCCCCTGCCCTATCAGTTCCAGCTCCCGCTTCGTGCCCCGATACACGGGCACCAACCAGCTGTACAGGGCGTCCAAGTCGGTGTAGCGGGGATCGGCGAGGAGCTCGGTGACCACCTCCGCCATCTCCGGGGAGGTCGAGCCGTCGAACTTCGCGACTTCGATGATCCGGTTCAGGGCGTATCCGTCGTTGAGGACGCGGGTCTCGGGTTCCTCCGGAAAGGTCGGGGTCAGGCACGCGGCGACGTACTCGGGGTCGTCCGCACGCAGGTCGGGGCGGCGCCAGAGTTCCAGCGGCCATCGCGGTGTTCCGGGTGGTGTGCTCCGCGTGTCCGGGGCCGAATTCGGTGCCCTTCGCGGTGTGTTCGCGCGGGAGCGCTTGAAGAAGCCGAACACGCTGTCCTCCCCAGTGATCCGGCGGCGCGGCCCGTGGTTCCCCACTCTCGGCGAGGGGCGGTCACCGCATACTGCCCCGCGTCGCCTCGAGGTTCAAGGCGAATGGCAGCAACAGGACGAGCCGGTGGGGCGGAGCTGCGCGGCGGGTTTTCGTGGCCTTGCGTCCGTACCCTGGAAGAATGCGGATGAGACCGACCCTGAGTTGGACACCGTCCGGCGTGACAGCTCCCCGCACCACGGAGCTGACCGAGATCGTGCGAGTGGTCGGCGAAGGCGGCGTCGTCGTGCTGAGCGGAGCGGGACTGTCGACCGAATCCGGCATCCCCGACTACCGCGGCGTCGACGGGACCCTTCGCCGGCACCTGCCGATGACCCACCAGGAGTTCGTCGGCAGCGAGGAGAACAGGCGCCGGTACTGGGCTCGCAGCCATCTCGGCTGGGCCGCCTTTTCCCGAGCCCGTCCCAACGCCGGCCACGAGGCGGTGGCGGCACTGCAACACGGCGGCTACCTCACCGGAGTGATCACGCAGAACGTCGACGGACTGCATCAGGCGGCGGGCGCCGAGGACGTGATCGAACTGCACGGCAACCTCGGCCGGGTGGTGTGCCTGGACTGCGGCCGGGTCAGCTCCCGCTGGGTGCTCGAACAGCGGCTGACGGAGGCGAACCCCGGCTTTCGCGCCGAGGTGACCCGCATCAACCCCGACGGCGACGTGGAGGTGCCCGAACACGTCGTGCGTGATTTCCGAGTGGTGTCGTGTTCGGCGTGCGGAACCGGGGTGTTGAAGCCGGACGTGGTGTTCTTCGGTGACAGCGTGCCGCGGTCGCGGGTCGAGGAGTGCAGGCGGCTGATCGATGCCGCGAACGCCGTGCTCGTGCTCGGCTCCTCCCTGGCCGTCATGTCCGGGCTGCGGTTCGTCCGGCAAGCCGCCGGGGCGGGCAAACCCGTGTTGATCATCAACAAGGGGGAGACCCGCGGCGATGCTCACGCTCTGGTCCGGGTCGACCGCGCGCTGGGGTCGGCGCTGACGGAGCTGACCGAACGCCTCGGCTGCCGGTGGCCTGCCGCCGAGGACACCGCGTGAGGGATCAGACGCCCGAGTCGTGTTCGCAGTGGGCCTTCAGCGAGCGCGCCTCGGTGTCCACGAATTCCCGGATGGTGCCCGCGAGGGGACGGGCGAAGAAGGCCAAGGCTCCTCGGACGGCGAAGTCGAGCGTCACGACGGTGCCCTCGTCGTCCGCTCGGAGCCGGTGCCCCGCGTCCAGCCGCAGCAAGCGCGGGCCGCTCGTCCAGGCGAAGAACTCTCCCGGCACCAGCTCCGTCACCGTCCACACGCGAGAAGGTTGTTTCGGCTGGTGCAACTCGGTCCTGCTGCCGACCCGCAACGGTCCCTCGTCCAGTCTGCGTGCCGTGGTGACGGTGGGCGTCCACGTGGGCCACGACTCCACGGCGCTGAGGACCTCCCACACCCGTTGCGGAGCCGCGTCGATCGCCACCGTCGTCGTGTATCGCATGGCTTTCCCCCGGAAGTCGTCCTTGGCCGGCATCGTGACACGTCTTTGGGCGGAAGGCCAAGCACCGCGAGGTGATGTCGGCCGGAACGGAAAGCCCGGCCCCCGAGTGGGGTGTCGAAGTTGATCTCCGTGAAGCATGCGGCTGTCGCCGAGATCAGACGTTGAGAGTGGCTGGGCGTGTCCGCTCGCTCCAACCGAGCACCGAGAAGGGGGTCCCACGGCGGTAGGCCGCGATACCGGCGGCCGGGTACTCGATGAGGTCGTCAGGCAGATGATTCAGGTCGAACCAGCCGAGATCGGAGCACTTTTCCGGCTCGCGGTTGAACGGCTCACCAATCCAGGTGGTCGTGGCGAAGAACGGGCCCAGGCGAGGTTCGGGACCCGAACCGTTGACGTGGATGGTGTGAACATGGGTGAAGTCGTCGGGATCGATCAGAACGCCGACCTCTTCTTCGGCCTCACGGGCAGCGGCGGTGAGCACGTCCTCGCCCGTGTCGAGTTTGCCGGAGGGGAGATGCCACCTGCCATCGAACGCCCCACCTCGACGCTTGGTGAGTAGCAGTTCAGTGCCACGAAGCAGCAGAACATGAACATCGATGAGATGGCGGTCGGGCACGGTCCGTCCTCGCGTTAGGGATCCGTCGTCGGTCCGGGACACCGAGGGAATGGTGCCCCGGCTGACGGCAGCTTACGCGGTGGCCCTCTGATCACGGGAGTTTTGACCGAACTCCGCGATTCGCTGTGCGATCTTCTCCATGACCTGGTGAGGCCTCTGGCTCGTGGTGTCGATGGTCAGGACGGCAGGTGTTCCGAGCCGAGACAGATAGGATGCCGCGGTCCGGTACATCTTGGCTTCCGCTTCACTAGCGCTGATTCCGCTTTGAAACCTGTCATGTGCGCCTCGGGTGGCGATGCGGGAAGCGGCCACGGCTGGGTCCGCGATGAGTAGCACAGCTAGATCGGGGCGCCTGGCTCGGCTGTTCAGAGCATCGACGAACCCAAGAGGTACACCGTCCAACTGTTGCAATGCGTAGGAAGAGGCGAGGTACCGGTCGCATACGACGACTGCTCCTTCTCGGAGGCGAGGTTTGATTTCTGTCTCCAAGTGGTGATACCGGTCGGCCGCGATCAGGCACGCAAGCGTTTCTTTCCGGTATAGATCGACGTGCTGTCGAGCCAACGTTCCCAGCGCATTCTTGTCGGCTCCGCTGTGGTATGGACGTGGTAGCCCAGGTTGCGAAGATAGGGACCAAGAAGGCGGACAGTGGTGGTTTTGCCCGCACCTGCCATGCCGTCGAGGGTGACGAAAAGACTGGGGCGGTTACCGGAGGTCATGTCGAGACCTTCCGTTCGTATTGTTCACGGCTGAGGGAAACGAGATTGCGGCGTACGTAGTTAATGGATGCTTCGGACAGCTGAATGTTGACTGAGAAGTTGAATTCGTCGCGCTCCCTCATCGCTTCTTCCTCTCCGCTACTGGTGAGATCGACAGCCGTGTAGTTGAGCAGTTGCTCGGCGGTGTAGCGACCGGTCCGCATCAATCGTGTCCGGTCAGGGGTCTCCGGATGGGGGCGATATTCGAACGCTGATGCGCGGAAGTTCCGGATTTCCGGTGAGTTGCGAGTGACCTTTGAGGACGGAAACACGCTGTGGGGCCACTCGAACGACGAGTTCGAGACAGGGGCCCTGACCCGGCCGAACGCGTTCGGGATCGCCTGCGTGCCCGGCGGGAAACCGGCGGTGTGGTCGCACTGGAGGGGACTGACCGTGTCGTGCCGGTCCCCACCTTCACCCCCGCTCGGCGAACGGCCCGTCCGGTCCGAAGGCCAGCGCGGCGAATCGCTCGCCGATACGGCGGTGCGCCGCGGCATCCGGGTGAAGCGCGTCGGGCAGCGGCAGTTCGGCGAAGTCCGACTCGCCGTAGAGGTCGCGGCCGTCGAGATAGTGCAGGTGGGGATCGTCGGCTGCGCGCTGCGCCACGATGCGGGCCAGCTCGTCGCGGACGACGTTCAATGTGAGTTTGCCCGCCGCGCGTTCCGTCGGGTCGCCCGTGGCGCGGAACCGCAGCGTTCCCGCGCGCAGGGCGGCGACGTCGAAATCGCCCGGCCCCGGAGTGTCCTCGTGGATGGGGCAGTAGATCGGGGAGACGACCAGCAGCGGCGTGGTGGGATGCCCGTCGCGGACGGTGTCGAGGAAACCGTGCACCGCCGCGGTGAACGCCCGCAGCCGCATCACGTCGCCGCCCACCACGTTGATGCCGAGCTTGAGGCTGATCAGGTCGGCCGGGGTGTCGCGCAGAACGCGGGCGGTGAACGGGTCGAGCAGGGCACTCCCACTGAGCCCGAGGTTGACCAGCTCCACGCCGCCGAGCGAGGCGGCGAGCGCGGGCCAGGTCGTGCTGGGGCTCGCGGCGTTGGATCCTTGGCTGATCGAGCTGCCGTGATGCAGCCAGACCCTGCGGTCCACGCTCGGCGCGGGTTCCACGGGAGCGTCGGTGCGCAGGGCGACCAGGCGGGTGATCTCGTTGTGTGGCAACCAGATCTCCACGTCCTTGGCGCGATCGGGCAGGTCGGTGAAGCGCACGGTGACCACCGAGCCGGGGCGGGGCTCGGCGCTTCCCGTGCCGGGGTCGAGGGTCAGCACGTCCCCGCCCGGCGCGCTCGCCCGCCCGGCCGCTCGACCGTCCACGAGCAGGTCGTACGTCCCGTCCGGGCGACGCGGCGCACCTCGAAAGCCGATCTTGGTGGGAAGGGTGTCCAACTCGATCGTGGTGGCGCGGGTCCGCAACACCAGACGTACCCCCGAGGGCTGGCTCTCCGCCAGGTGCAGTTGCCGGTCGGGGCACTGCGCACGGGCACGGGCGGGCAGCCGATGAGGTAACAGCCCGCGTTCGGTCGGTTCCAGCTCCAGCGCACCGCGCACGAAAGCCGCCGTGATGGGAGTGGTGATCCAGCCGGACGCAGCGGCGCCGTCAGGGGCGTTCATGGCCGCCAGCGTTCCAGACCCATGGGGAAACGTCCTCTCTTTTTTCGGCTCCGACCTCGTCACATCGTCGCGTGAGAGAGATGACAGCACGATCACGACGATGGATACTGCGGATAGCTTTCGCCAGCGAGACGGCATGGGCCGGGAGAGGACGGGAACAGCATGGCCGGCGACACCCTCGGTGGGACGTACACGATGGCCGAGGGGCTCACGGTCCACCGAATGGGATACGGAGCGATGCAGCTCGCCGGACCGGGCGTGTTCGGACCTCCCAAGGACCGGGACGAGGCGATCGCCGTGCTGCGCACCGCCGTCGAGCTCGGCGTCGACCACATCGACACCGCCGACTTCTACGGCCCGCACGTGACCAACGAACTGATCCGCGAGGCACTCGCGCCCTACGGCGACGACCTCCACATCGTCACCAAGGTCGGGGCCGTGCGCGACGAGCAGGGCGGTTGGCCGCACGCGCGGTCGCCGGAGCAGCTGCGCCAGCAGGTGGAGTCGAACCTGCGCACGCTCGGCGTGGACGTGCTCGACGTCGTCAATCTGCGGGTCGGCGGCGGCCCGGACGGACACTCGCCGGTGCCCGGCTCGATCGCCGAACCGTTCGGCGCCTTGGCCGAGATGCGGGAGCAAGGACTGATCCGGCACCTCGGGATCAGCGTGGTCGACGAGGAGCAGGTGCGGGAGGCGCAGTCGATCGCGCCGGTCGTGACCGTCCAGAACTGGTACAACGTCGTGCACCGCGGTGACGAGCGGCTCATCGCGTCGTTGGCGGAGCAGGGCATCTCCTACGTGCCGTTCTGGCCATTGGGCGGATTCAGCCCGATCCAGTCCGAGACCCTGGAGACCGTGGCGAAGGACCTCGGCGCCTCGCCGCAGGCGGTCGCGCTGGCGTGGCTGCTGCACCAGTCGCCGAACATCTGCGTCATCCCCGGCACGTCGTCGGTGGCACACTTGCGCGAGAACATCGCGGCGGCGTCGTTGGAGCTTCCCGAGGACGCGCTCGCGACACTCGACGGCATCGCGGGCTGAGACTCAGCGGTCGAGCCGGAGGTCGGCAACCGCGGCCTCCGGTCGGAAGCCGGCGGAGACGTAGGTGGCGATGCCGCCGACGTTGGAGCTCGGCGTGCACACGAGTGCGCTCGACGCACCCAGCTTCCGCAGGGTCGCCGCGGCGGCCAAGGTGACGGCGCGGCCGTGACCGCGTCCGCGATGGTCTCGGTGCACGCCCATCGGTTCCACGAGCCCCGGCCGTCCCCGTCCCGCCGACCACACCGTCACGGCGGCGACGGCGGTGTCCTCGTCGTCGTAGGCGACCAGGCAGCGCGCATCGGCGTAGGTGGGAGCGGCGGCCATCGCGTACCAGTGCTCGGCGGTGAACGTCGAGCCGTCGAACGCGGCGCGCTGGACCTCGGCGCGGACGCCAGCGCGTTCGGGGCCGATCACCTCCACGCGGGTGGCGGACCGTGGCACCGGGGCCGTGAGGTCGCGACGCAGTGGCGTCCACGGTTCGTGGGGAACCCAACCACGGTCGGTCAGGACCTCGCGCAGCACGGCGTCCGAGGGCGTTTCGAGCGACACCGGCCCCGCGGGCAGCACGCCGCGTCGCGGGTCGGTGAGGTCGTCGGCGAGCTGCCGGGCGAGGCGGTCGTCCCGGCGTGCGTCCGGGGCGAGGGTCAACCGCAGCAGCGTCGCGCCGTCCCGCAGTCCTATCGCGACGATGCGCCCGGCGTCGCTCCAGGTTCGCACCGCGGCGGCCGTCGCCTCGGCCCCGAACCGCCGATACCAGCCGAGGTCACCGGGGTGCAGCTGCCAGGGAGCGGCATCGGACTGCCAGTCCCGCAACACGGCCACCACCGTGTCCAGCGTGTCGACGGTCGGGGTGTCGAGGGTGAGGCTCATGACGCGATCCCACACCGGGAGCCCGAGTCCGCGTATCCCCTTTTCGGCCGGTTCAGGTGTTCCACACCAATGCCGCCAGCACCGCGAACACGGGCAGGCCGACGAGCACGACCTCGCGGAACGGCCGGGGCCGACGCCAGGCGAACGCGTAGGTGAGGGGCGTGCCCATGAGGGCGACCACGGTCATCCTCGGGCCGAATTCGTAGTAGAGCATGTCGCCGTCGGGCGGTCCCAGGGCGAGCACGAGCACGGCCGTGGACGTGACCGCCCAGAGCACCATCGCGCCCAGGGCCAGCAGCCAACCGCGCGGGCGGTGGCGTTCCCGCGTTCGTGGTTCGGGCCGATAATTCGTCATGGCAGGAGACGGTGGGGCGGCGCGTCCCCTCCTGTCTAGCTCGTGGCAGCAACAGGACACCGTGCGCCGGTGGGACGCGCCGCCCGGCGACGGCTACCGCAGGTGCCGGACGAAGAACTGGGTCGCGGCATCCCCCGCCGATTCCGGGACGCCGGTGTGCCCGCCCAGGTTGGCGATCAGCGTTTTCTCCGCCGACCCGAAGGCGTCGAACAGCTCCGGGGCCGCCTGCCGGTCGTTGCGTTCGTCGTCCCACTGCAGCAGCACATGCAGCGGGATGGTGACCCGGCGAGCCTCCTCGGACATCGAGCGAGGCACGAAACTCCCGGTGAACAGGCCGGCGGCCACGATGCGGGGTTCCACCACCACCGCCAGTCGGATGCCGAGGAAGATCACCCCTCCCGAGTAGCCGCACGGGCCGTCGATCCCGGACAGCGCCAGCAGGGCGGCGAGGGCGGCTCGCCATTCCGGGACCGCCTTGTCGACGAGGGGAAGGACGAGGGAGCCGACGATCTCGTCGCCGATCGCCTCACCGGCCTCCAGAGCCCGGTTCAGGCCGCCGCGGGCACGTTCGAGGGCCTCCCAGCGGGGGCGATCCCCGCTTCCGGGAAGCTCGACGGTGGCCGTGGCGAAACCCGACGCCGCGGAGTGCCGGGCCCGAGCCACCAGCCGGGGATACATCCGGGGCAGCCCACCGGGGTGACCGAGCAGGATCAGCGGTGTCGGTTCGCGGCGGACACGGGTGTCCGGAGGAAGCCGGGAATCTCGCCGAGCTCGAATCCGCGTTCGAGGACACTGCCGTCGAGACGGTGCTCGGAAGTGAATCGCATGGTCGTACCTTTCGGAAGCGCTGCGAAACGGCGCTCCCGGACGACCTATCGTCCGACAAAGCTAGCGGGGACCGCCGTGGTGCGTCATCGGATTTCCGCAGGCCCGAACGGTGCGTGCACCGGCCGATGTGGAGGAACCCGGAAACGTCTCGCCGCCGGGTGCGGTGTGATCGCCGAGGTCGAGCCGGTGCGTGGTGCTCCCCACCCGACTTTCCGAACGTCGCGGCGGAGCTGCCCGGCGTGTCATCGAATCCTCATGTAGGCGCCGGGATCGTGGACACCGGGCCGTCCGGGAGGGGACGGCGCAGTTCCACGGAACGGGGAGTCGATCATGAGGGAAGTCAAGGGTCGGGCGCGGATGCCGCTGTCGTTGAAGACCGCGGTGGCGGTTCTCGCGTTTCAGGTGCTGGCCAACACGGCGGTCGGCGTACTGCTGTTCGTCTTCGCGGCGGAGGACATCGAGCACGGAAGGGACGTGCCGACGCTGACTTACGTGCTCGCCGTCGCCTCGCTCGCCATCGGTGTGACGTTGCTGGCGTGCGCGGTGCTGTTCGTCCGGAGGAGTCCGCTCGCGCGACCGATCGTGACGGTGCTCGAGATATTCGGCATGATCAGCGGCTTGATCGGAATCGTCTACGGTGCGCCGCAGGCCGTGGTGGGGCTGGTGCTGTCCTTCCTCGTCCTGCTCCACGTGTATCGCCCGGAGTCGACCGAATGGCTGACGGCGTCTCCCGACACGTGGGAGGACGTCGCGACGGTCGACTGACCGCCGGGACCGGGACGGATGTTCAGTCGTCGAGGCGACCGCCGGTGCGGCCGAGCCAGTAGCGCTTGCGGACCTCGCGGACTACGGACACGTCGAACGTCGCGACGCCGGGAAGGTCCGCGAGGTCCTCGGTCAGCAGCTCGGAGAGGGCGTCCTCGTCGCGGAAGATGCCGTGGTGCACCACCGACGACGTGCCCGCGACGATGGTGACGTAGCGGGCGGAGGGATGCTCGGCCAGTGCCTCGGCGACCGGTTTGACGGAGGCGGGGGTGACGGTGAGGGCCACGATCGCCTCCAGCGCGTAGCCGAGCAGGCTCGGTTCGATCTCCACCCGCGGCCGGACCAGCTTCCGGCGCAGCAGTGACTGCACCATGCGGTAGGCGGTCGACTGGCCGACGCCGAGCTCACGCGCCACCTGCGCGGTCGAGATGCGCCCGTTCCGCCGCAGCAGGCGCAGCGTCGCCCACATGTCGTCGTCGAGTTCGACGGGCTCGTCACAGGGCGGCCCGTCGTTCGCGCTGAGGGCGGCCACCTGTTCGGCACTGAGCCGGGGCAACCGCCACGAGTCCGCTTTCTTGACCCCACGGAGCACGAGTTCGGTGTGCGTGGAACGCACTCCTCGGATCGCGGAGATGCGGTTCAGCAGCTGGTGGACACCGTTCGGCTCCGCGGCCTGCATCGTGCAGAAGACGTCGGCGCGCCCGGCCGTGGTCGCGACGAACTGGGTCTGGGGGATCTCGCTGAGCGCGTTCGCGACCTCGTTGATCTGCTCGGGAGCCGTCTCGACCCACACGTGCCACGGGTTCCCGTGCCCGGTGATCGACCAGTCGAGTTGGCCGATGACCCGCAGCAGCCGAGCGGACTCCAGGCGGGCGAGGCGGCGGCTCACGGTGCTCGACGACCAACCGAGGACCTCCGCGACGCGGGACAGGGGAGCGCGGGGATCGACTTGTAGTGCCGCGACCAGGTCCAGATCTTCCGCGTCGAGGAACACGCTCATGAGCGGAACCTAACATTAGCCCCAGGTGCTGTGAATAAATACTGCAGTTTCAACCCCACTCTTGACTAATCCGCTCATTGTCCTTGTAATTCTCGGAACTTCCCTTCATACGACCGAACGGATGCACTGACCGTGGCCGAGAAGACTGAGACGGTCTCCTCCGAGAAGACCTCCCGTAGCGTGCGCGTGACGCTGCGTGTACTCGCGGGCATCGAGCGGCTGGGCAACAAGCTGCCGCACCCCTTCTGGCTCTTCGTGATCATGGCCGGGATCGTGGTCGTCCTCAGCGCCGTCCTCGACGCGCTGGGCGCCTTCGCCATCTCCCCGACCACCGGCGAACGCGTCGAGATCACAAGCCTGCTCTCCGGTGAGGGCATACAGATGATGATCGGCGAGGCGGTGGACAACTTCGCCGCGTTCCCGCCGTTGGCGCTCATCATCGTGGTCATGCTCGGCGTGGCGGTGGCCGAGCGCAGCGGGATGCTCTCCGCGCTGCTGCGCCGTACCGTGACGCGTGTTCCCCCGAAGTACCTGACCTTCGCGTTGGCGTTCACCGGCGTGTGCGCGAGCGTGCTCTCCGACGCCGCGTACGTGGTGTTGATCCCGCTCGGCGCGCTGGTGTTCAAGGCGGCGGGTCGCAGCCCGATCCTGGGCACGGTCGTGGCGTTCGGCTCGATCTCGGCCGGATACGACGCGTCGGTGCTCGTCACCGCGGGTGACGTCCTGTTCGCGGGCATCAGCACGAGTGCCGCCGACCTCATCGAGCCGGGCTACGTGGTCAACCCGCTGGCGAACTACTTCTTCACGGCGGTGTCGGCGGTCGTCCTCGGCCTCGTCATCACGCTGGTCACCGAGTTCCTGCTCACCAAGCGCACGGCGAACATGACCGTGGACGGCGACAGCAGCGACGACGACCTCGGCGAGATGGAGCTCACCGCCGCCGAGCGCAAGGGCCTGCGCTACGCCGGGCTGGTGCTGCTCGGGTTCGCGGTGCTCATCGCCGCCGCGCTGATTCCGTCCGGCTCCCCGTTCCGCGGTGAGGACGGCGGTGTGCTGACCTCCCCGATCATCACCGGCATCGCGCTGGTGCTCGGCCTGGCGTTCCTCATCATGGGCGCCGTCTACGGCCGCGTCGTGGGCACGTTGCCCAAGGCCGCCGACATCCCGGCCGCGATGGCCACGGGTGTGCGCGACCTGGCGCCGGTGATGGTGCTGTTCTTCGCGGCGAGCCAGTTCATCGCCTACTTCAAGTGGACGTCGATGGGCGAGGTCATCGCCGTCCGAGGGGCGGACCTGCTCGGTTCCCTGGGCGTGCACCCGCTGGTGATGCTTCTCGGTCTGATCGCCGTCGCCGCGGTGATGAACCTCTTCATCACGAGCGGTTCGGCCCAGTGGACGCTGATCGCTCCGGTCTTCGTGCCGATGTTCATGCTGCTGGACGTGCCGCCGGAGACCACGCAGGCCGCCTACCGCATCGCCGACTCCGCCACCAACCTCATCAGCCCCATGAGCCCGTACTTCGTCATGGCGCTGGGCTTCCTGCAGCGCTACCGCAAGAACGCGGGCATCGGCACGTTGATGTCGCTGACGCTGCCCATCTCGATCGTGGTGCTGACGTCGTGGACGTTGCTCTTCGTCGCCTGGTGGCTGACCGGGGTCCCGCTGGGACCGGGCGCGCCCGTGCGCTGACTTCCTCGATAGGCAAGGAGAACCGAAACGATGGCATTGGACGACGTCGCCACCTGGACCAAGCAGGCGCTGCCCGAGCTGACCGACGACCTGCGGATGCTCGTGGAGCTGGAGACCCCCAGCAACGACAAGGCGCTGCTCGACCGCGGACTCGACGCTCTCTCGCGGTGGCTGGTGGACCGCCTCGGCGAGCCGGACGAGTCGGTCCGCCACGACGGTGGCGAGCACGGCGACGCGCTCGAAGCGACCTACACCGGAACCAAGCCGGGCACCGTGCTGGTGCTGTGCCACTACGACACCGTGTGGCCCGCGGGCACGCTCGCGGAGTGGCCGTTCGAGGTGCGTGACGGGCGCGCGAGCGGCCCCGGCGTGTTCGACATGAAGCACGGCATCGTGCAGGCGGTGTGGGCGCTGCGGTGCCTGCGTGAGCTGGACCTGCCGAGGCCGACGGTGCGGTTTCTGTTCAACGGGGACGAGGAGATCGGCAGCCCGTCCGCCCGCCCCCACATCGAACGGCTCAGCGAGGACGCCCTCGCCACCCTCGTGTTGGAGGCGTCGGTCGACGGCGCGTTGAAGACGGCGCGCAAGGGCGTCGGTCTCTTCGACGTCACCGTGGAGGGCATCGAGTCACACGCCGGCCTGGACCCCGAGGCCGGCGTCAGCGCCATCCACCAGCTCGCCGAGCTGATCCCCCGGATCGTCGCCGCCGCCGCGCCGGAGAAGGGCACGACGATCAACGTCGGCCTCGTCGAAGGCGGCAGCGGGCGCAACGTCGTGGCCCGGCACGCGACGTGCGGCATCGACATCCGCGTCTCCGACCCGGCCGAGCAGACGCGGCTCGACGAGATGTTCGCGGCCCTGCGGCCGTCGGACTTCCGCGCGCGCCTGATCGTCGAGGGGCAGTGGAACCGGCCGCCCATGGTCGAGCACGAGGAGTCCCGGAAGCTGTTCGCCGTGGCACGGGGAGTGGCCGACGAACTCGGGTGGGCGAAGCTCGACGGGGTCGCCGTCGGCGGCGCGAGCGACGGCAACTTCGTGTCCGGGCTCGGGCGTCCGGTGCTGGACGGGCTCGGCGCGGTCGGCGCGGGCGCGCACGCCCGCCACGAGCACGTGTTGCTCGACCACATGCCCGCCAGGACCGCGCTCGTGGCCGGAATCCTGACCGCGCTGGCCGACCGGAGCTGAATCGGCGAGCCGGAACGCGGAGAGCGCAAGGCCTCGGCGATCGCCCGCAGCGACGCAGTTCCCGCTGCGGGCGATCGCCGATCCAACGACGCCGTGTTTCGGCAGCTAGTCCGACGCGTACTCGACGGCCGTGCCGAGATCGTCCCCGGCACGGTCACGTCGGAGCTGGACCGCGATCGGTCCCCGGAGACGCATGGCCTCCACCGCGTCAACGACCTTGAGGTTGTCGAGACTGACTTCGCCCCCGAGCTCGAAGAACCGCAACGGGAGGAGCCGCTCGTGGGGCTCCAGTGCTCCGTTCCGATCCTGCCAAACCTTGGCGAGCGTGGCCGTCGCGTTGATGTTCGTCCTGCTCAGCAGCCACGCTGCCCAGTCCTCGAGAGAGTTTCCGACCGGATAACTGCGTGCGTTCTCGGGATCGAAGCGCACGACCTCGGAACCGTTCCTGATCGCGAACTGCATGCCGAGGACGTCCTGACCGAAACAGAAGACGTCGTCGGCCAACCCTTCGAACACCTCCTTCCACATCTCCCCGGAGTTCCATTGGGACAACTCCGGACCGACCCCCTCGTCGCCTACGCGGAAGATCTGGAGACCGGCGTTGAACGCGAAGAATCCGTTCATTTCGGACAAAAGCTCGGCCAGTTCCGCGAGCGGTCCGTGTTCACATCCGAAGTCGACGGACACTGTCGGTCCGAGCGGACCGCGTGCCCTGTCGAGCAGCTCCCGAGTCTTCGTGCCGAGCATAGGGTTTTTCACCGCCGAGTGTCGTTCGTGGGCGCACGGGCCGCCACCGCTGGGCGTGAGGAATTTCGGGTTAGTCGCCATCGGGCCGAGGGAGAAGCCGACGAAAGCCGTCAGGCTTCCGCGAGGCGTTTCCGGAACCAGTCGGGTATCCGTTCGGCACTGCGCGGGAACAGCTCCAGTTCCTTCGCGAAGCTCTCGGCCTCCGCGTTCCACGGCGGCTCGTTGTTCCAGTTGTAGAAGACCTCGTAGGTGCGAGGCCGACGCATCCGGAAGAACGTGGAAAGCCAGGCTCCGTCGCCCTCGCGGTACATGCCCACCCGGAGTTTCCAGAAGATCCCGTCCACGTCGCGGGGAGGCTCCCAGCCGATCGGCTGGCCGTTCGAGTCCTTCACACCGACCCGAAGCTCGACATGGCGACCGACGCACATGTACTCGAGCACGATGAGAGCCCAGTCGTCCGGAGCGGAGTCGAGCAGCACGGAAGCCAGCTCGTCCAGAAGTTCCCGCTGTCCTTCCGGCCCCAGCCCACCGGGCCGCGACGTCGGTGTCCTTCCCACTTCGTCCGATGTGTCGACCTCGGGGCCGGGATCGGAGGCGGGCACGTTGTTGTCGGAAGCGGCGGCCTCCTCCAGACGTTCGGCCAACCAGCTCGGGACGTGATCGACATCGCGAGGGAAGGCTTCGTGATCCAACGCGAACACCGTGGGCGGGACCGGAGGCGACCACTTCGGGTCCTCCGTGAAGTTGAACTCGAAGTCGGCGTCGCTGCCGGGTCGCAGCGTGAGCCGCAGGGAGAACCAGGTCCCGACCCCGGGTTCGTACATGGCCGCGCGGAGCTGCCGGAGGAGCCCTGAGAGCTCCTGCGGTGGTGAGATCAACAGTTGTTTCCCGGATGAGGTGGAGCCGCCGAGTTCCAGCTGGCAGACCGTGCTGCTGGCGCGAAAGGTCACCTGAAGCTCCGCCCATTCCGGCGGCAGGTGCGCGGCGAACGCGTCGGAAATTGCCTTTTTGAGGTCCTCGACCTCGTGAGTTGGTTGGTCGTTTGTCATCTCTTGTGGTTCCTCCCGCGAGACGGTTGAAGGTGGGAGCGGAGGGGTGGGTCGATGGAGTAGTTCCGCGTTTCCGAATGGCCCGACACGCGGGCAAGCGAGTTTTCGCCAGAACCCATTCGGGCGCGAATCCCGTTCGGGTCCATCGCATGGCACGCGATGTAGGTCACGGGCGACATCCAGGGGATCAAACGGCCGACGGACGGCGGATGTCGAAGAGGTTGGTCCGGTTCTCCCGGAACTTCTCGAAGAGTGCTTCCGAACCTCGCTCCTTGACCAGTTCGTGCTCGTTGGCGGTGATCGGGATCAGCGAGATGATCTGCAACTTGGCGGCGTCTCGGCTGGGGAAGAGGTCGAAACCGCCCCCGAAGTACGGGCTGGGGTGGACGAGGACGGCTCGGATCTCGGTCTCGTCGATGATCGGTTCCTCACTGCCGACGACGACTCCGTAGTCGAGGCCGCGCCCGTTGCGGAGGATGATCGACGCCATCGTGTCCACGAGGTAGTGGGCGATGTGCGCGTGTGCTTCCCACAGGGTGCAGACGAGTTCTTCCGGCAACATCGAGGTGATCTGCTGGAACCTCAGCCCGTTCGTGGCCACCGTGGTGATTCCGGGGTCTTCCCTGTGGAAGACGACCAGGTCGTAGCCTCGGTTTCCCTCCTCGGAGCGGGCGGACTCGATCTGTCGGATGGTGCCCAAATAGGACTTGAGGTGTTCGAGCAATTCCGTCTGATTATCCGATGTGGACATGTTCGGTTCCGATCGTCGTTGAGCGTGAGGACGGGTGCGACCAGGACGCGGAGCGCTCGCGGAGCCGGAGCGGGATCTTCTCCGGACGGCGTGGGAACATCTCCAACTCCTCCCGGAAACGTTGGTCAGGAGGCGATACGTCCCGGTCCGGCTCTTCGTCCCAGCTGCAGAGCACGGTGAAACGCGTGGTGCCCGGCAGGTGGTATTTGAGGGAGGTCCAGGTCTCCTCGCCCTCGGCGTGCCTGTTCTTCCGGAGGTCGGCGAAGAACGATGTGGTGTCCACGGGAGGCGTCCGGGCACGAGACTGTCCCAGCACCGTCAGCAGTTGTGAGTCGAGTTCGATGTAGGTGCCGACTGAGCGGGTAAGTGAGTTCGGCCTCGCTGGAGTCGATTCGGCACCGAATTCTGTCCGACTCCACCGCGTGGTGCGCGACGTATGTCATGTTCCCCCAGGCGTCCGTGTCGTGGTTCGGGTTCCCCGGCTTCCGGACGCGGCCATCGTACAGGTGGCCACTCCCAATTGATCACTCCCCGGCGGACGCGGGGCGAAGTCGTTTCTCCGGACGGCGAAGCCGATCACCCGGAGCGCCCGGCGACGCGGGCGGTGAGTTCGGTGGCCGCGGCCCGCACCTCGGCCGCCAGCTCCGGCCACTGCTGCCCGCACTCGGTGTCGCCGTCGCACTCGTGACGGAACGTCACGCTGATCGCTGCGATCGGCCTGCCGTCCGGGTTGACCACCGGCGCGGCCACCGAGGCGAAGCCCTCCGTGACGTAGCCGTCCTCGATGGCCCAACCTCGGCGGCGTTCCACCGTCAGCAGCCGCCGCAGCTTCGGCAGATCGCTCGGCCCTCGGCCGGTGCGGAGCACGAAACTCTCCGTGCGGGGGAACAGTGCGCGCACCTGGGCCTCGGGAAGGTGCGCCAGGATCGCCCGGCCGGACGCGGGTAGGTGGGCGGGCAACCGCACGCCCACCTCCGTCACCAGCCCCAGTGGCCACCGCGGCTGCTCCCGCAGCAGGTACAGCGTCTCGGCACCGTGCAGGACCCCCAGGTGGGCGGTGAGGTCGATACGGGAGGTGAGCTTGCGCAGCAACGGCCGGGCCAGTCCCTCCAACGGGTCGTGCCGCAGGTAGGCCGCTCCCACCTCGAAGGCTGCCACCCCGAGGCCGTACCGGCGCTGCTCGGGCAGATGGGTCACGAAACCGGCCGCCGACAGCTCGGCCAGCAGATGGTAGGTCGTGGATCGGGGCAGGCCCAGCTCCCGCGCCACCGAGCTGGCCGTCACCGGCTCGGCCTTCGCCGCCAACAGCCGCAGCACCGCCAGCCCACGCCGCAGCGCGGGCACGTCACTGCTTTGACCCATCACATCCCCTTCCGTCTGGGACTCCAGACAGTCTCGCGCGTCGTGGTCTCGCTCGCGAGCCTCGCGCGGGGTGTGATGGGGACATGCGAGCTGTTGCCATCGGACTCACGCCGCTGTCGCGTGAGGAGGTCGTCGCCGTCGCCAGGGAAGGCGCGCCCGTGGAGCTGACCACGGAGGCGTTGAAGGCCGTCACGACGGCGAGAGCCCACGTCGACGCGCTGGCCGCCTCCGAGCGTCCCGTCTACGGCGTGTCCACCGGGTTCGGCGCGCTGGCGGTGAAGTACATCCCCGACGAGCGCCGGGCCGCCCTGCAACGATCCCTCGTGCGCTCCCACGCCGCCGGAGCCGGTCCAGAGGTGGAGCGGGAGGTCGTGCGCGCATTGACACTGCTGCGGCTGCGCACCCTCACCACCGGTCACACCGGCGTGCGACCGACCACGGTGCGGGCCATGGCCGACCTGCTCAACGCCGGGATCGCGCCCGTCGTGCACGAGTACGGCTCGCTCGGCTGCTCCGGCGACCTCGCGCCGCTGTCGTCGATCGCACTGGCCCTCACCGGTGAGGGCGAGGTCCGCGACGGCCACGGACGGCTCCGGCCCGCCGCCGAGGCACTCGCCGACGCGGGACTGGAGCCGATCGAGCTGGGGGAGAAAGAAGGGCTCGCCCTCATCAACGGCACCGACGGCATGCTCGGCATGCTCGTGCTGGCACTCGCCGACCTCCGCCGCCTGCTCGACACCGCCGACCTCACCGCCGCGATGAGCGTGGAGAGCCTGCTGGGCACCGACCGGGTCTTCGCCGAGGACCTCCAGCAGCTCCGCCCCCACCCCGGCCAGGCCGAGTCGGCGCGGCGCATGCGGCGCTTCCTCGCGGGCTCCGAGATCGTGGCCAGCCACCGCGGGCCCGACTGCACGCGCGTGCAGGACGCCTACTCCCTGCGTTGCGCCCCCCAGGTGCACGGCGCGGCACGAGACACGATGGCCCACGCCGAGACCGTCGCCGACCGGGAGCTCGCCGCCGTCGTCGACAACCCCGTGGTGCTGGCCGACGGCCGCGTGGAGTCCAACGGCAACTTCCACGGCGCCCCACTGGCATACGTGCTGGACTTTCTCGCCATCGCGGTGGCCGACGTGGCGAGCATGGCCGAACGCCGCACCGACCGGCTGCTCGACGTCGCCCGCTCCCACGGCCTGCCGCCGTTCCTCGCCGACGACCCCGGCGTCGACTCCGGCCACATGATCGCCCACTACACCCAGGCGTCCGTGGTCGCCGAGCTGAAGCGACTGGCCGTGCCCGCCTCCGTGGACTCCATCCCCACCAGCGCCATGCAGGAGGACCACGTGTCCATGGGCTGGGCCGCGGCCCGCAAGCTGCGCCGGGCGATCGACGGCCTGACCACCGTGCTCGCCGTCGAGCTCCTCACGGCCGCGCGGGCTCTCGACCTGCGCGCCCCGCTTGCCCCGGCCCCGGCCACGGCGGCGGCCCTGGCCGAGCTGCGTCGCCACGTTCCCGGTCCCGGACCCGACCGGCACCTCGCTCCGGAACTCGCCGAGGCAGGCGAGCTGATCCGCTCCGGCACCGCGTTGCGCGCTGCCGAAACCTGTGGGGAGGAATCATGAGCACACCCGTGCGAGCGGCCCGCGGCACCACTTTGACCGCGCGGTCGTGGGCCACCGAAGCACCACTGCGCATGTTGTGCAACAACCTCGACCCCGAGGTGGCCGAGCGGCCCGAGGACCTCGTGGTCTACGGCGGCACCGGCAAGGCGGCGCGCGACTGGCCCAGCTTCCACGCCATCACCCGCGAACTCACCGACCTCCGCGACGACGAGACGCTGCTCGTGCAGTCGGGCCGCCCGGTGGGCGTGCTGCGCACCCACGAGTGGGCGCCACGAGTCCTCATCGCGAACAGCAACCTGGTGCCCGACTGGGCGAGCTGGCCCGAGTTCCGCCGCCTGGATGCGCTCGGCCTGACGATGTACGGGCAGATGACGGCCGGTTCGTGGATCTACATCGGCACGCAGGGCATCCTGCAGGGCACCTACGAGACGTTCGCGGCCGTGGCGGAGAAGCGGTTCGGCGGTTCGCTGCGCGGCACACTGACCGTCACCGCCGGTCTCGGCGGGATGGGCGGGGCCCAACCGCTGGCCGTCACCATGAACGAGGGCGTGGCGCTGGTGGTCGAGTGCGACGCCGAGCGCGCGCGCCGCCGGGTCGAGACCCGCTACCTCGACGAGATCGCCTCCGATCTCGACAGTGCGATTCGGACGGTGGAGCAGGCGAAGCGGGACGGCACGCCGCTTTCGGTGGCCGTCATCGGCAACGCCGCCGAGGTGCTGCCCGAGCTGCTGCGGCGCGGGGTGGCGGTCGACGTCGTCACTGACCAGACCTCCGCGCACGACCCGCTGGCCTACCTGCCCAAGGGCGTCGCCGTCGCGGACTGGCACGACTACGCCGAGACCAAACCCGACGAGTTCACCGACCGCGCGCGCGAGTCGATGGCCGAGCACGTCGAGGCGATGGTCGGCTTCCTCGACGCGGGCGCGGAGGTGTTCGACTACGGCAACTCGCTGCGCAGCGAGGCGAAACTCGGCGGCTGCGAGCGGGCGTTCGACTATCCCGGATTCGTGCCCGCCTACATCCGGCCGCTGTTCTGCGAGGGCAAGGGCCCGTTCCGCTGGGCGGCGCTGTCGGGCGAGGCGTCGGACATCGCCGCCACCGACCGCGCCGTGCTCGACCTCTTCGGCGACAACGAACGACTGGCACGCTGGATTCGTCTCGCGGGGGAGCGCGTGGCGTTCCAGGGGCTGCCCGCGCGGATCTGCTGGCTCGGCTACGGCGAGCGGCACCTCGCGGGCGAGCGGTTCAACGACATGGTCGCGCGCGGGGAGCTGGCCGCTCCCGTTGTGATCGGCAGGGACCACCTCGACTGCGGCTCGGTGGCCTCGCCGTACCGGGAGACGGAGGGCATGGCCGACGGCTCCGACGCCATCGCCGACTGGCCGCTGCTCAACGCGCTGGTCAACACGGCATCGGGGGCCACCTGGGTGTCGATCCACCACGGCGGCGGAGTCGGCATGGGCCGGTCGATCCACGCCGGCCAGGTCACCGTCGCCGACGGCACCGAGCTCGCGGCCCGCAAGATCGAACGCGTCCTCACCAACGACCCCGCCACGGGTGTGCTGCGCCACGCCGACGCGGGGTACGAGCGGGCGCGGCGGGTGGCCGACGAGCGAGGACTGCGCATCCCCGTCCGAAAGCCCGTTCGCGAGCCGGAGGTCACGGCATGACGACCGCGATCGCGTTGCTGGAGACCCTCGCCGACGTGGGCGTCGACCGCCTCCGGGGCGGCTACTCCCGGCACGGCTTCGACCGGGCCGACGCCGAGCTGCGGGAGTGGTTCACCGCCGAGGCCACGGCGCGGGGACTGGACGTGAGCACCGACCGCAACGGCAACCTCTGGGCGTGGTGGGGGACGCCGGGGCCGAACGCCGTGGTCACGGGCAGCCACCTCGACTCCGTGCCGGGCGGCGGGGCGTTCGACGGGCCGCTCGGCGTCGTGGCGGCGCTTTCGGCCCTCGACGCGCTGCGCGCCGAGGGCTTCCGCCCCACCCGCCCGCTGGCGGTGGTCGTGTTCGCCGAGGAGGAGGGCGGGCGCTTCGGGGTGCCCTGTCTGGGCTCGCGGCTGCTGGCGGGAACGCTGGACGCCGACCGGGCCCGCAACCTGAAGGACGCGGACGGCACCACCCTCGCCGAGGCGGTCCGCGCGGCGGGACTCGACCCCCGGTGGCTCGGACCGGAACCCGAGCTGGTGTCCCGCATCGGGTGCTTCGTGGAGCTGCACGTGGAGCAGGGACGCGGGCTGGCGGACCTCGACGCGCCCGTGGGCGTGGCGAGCTCGATCCTCGCGCACGGCCGATGGCGGTTGACCTTCCACGGCGAGGGCAACCACGCCGGAGCCACCCCGCTCGCCGATCGCCGCGACCCGATGGTGCCCGCGGCCTCGCTCGTGCTGGCCGCCCGGCGGGTGGCGGGGTCGGTTCCCGGCGCCCGTGCCACCGTGGGCCGCCTCGTCCCCACACCGGGCGGCACGAACGTCATCCCCTCCACCGTGGACGTCTGGCTGGACGCGCGCGCACCCGGCGACGCCGACACGCGGCACCTCGTCGACGACGTCGTGGCGGCGGCGCGCGAGGCCGCCGAGGCCGAGGGCTGCACCGTCACCGTCCGCGAGGAGTCCTACGGCGACACGGTGATCTTCGACGGCGGACTACGGGACGAGCTGACGAGCCTGCTCGGGGGAGCACCCGCCCTGCCGACCGGCGCCGGACACGACGCGGGAGTGCTCGCTGGACGCGTGCCCACCGCGATGCTGTTCGTGCGCAACCCCACCGGGGTCAGTCACGCCCCGGCCGAACACGCCGAGCCCGACGACTGCGAGGCCGGGGTCGCCGCGCTCGCCCGTGTCCTCACTCACCTCGCGGGGGCGCCGTGCTGAGCTACTGGTGTGAGAACGCGTGGCTGCCGGACGGCCTCACCGACGGGGTGCTCGTCACGGTGTCGGCCGACGGGGTGATCACCGCCGTGGACCGCGCGCGGCCCCGGCCCGACTCGCAACGCCTGGCCGGGGTGGTGCTTCCCGGCTTCGCCAACGCGCACTCCCACGCGTTCCACCGCGCGTTGCGGGGCCGGACCCACGACGGGAGCGGGACGTTCTGGACCTGGCGCGACACCATGTATCGGCTGGCGGAGCGGTTGGACCCCGACTCCTACTACCGCCTCGCCAGGGCCGTCTACGCCGAGATGGTGCTCGCCGGGGTGTCGTGCGTGGGCGAGTTCCACTACCTGCACCACGCCCCGGACGGCCGCCGCTACGCGGAGCCGAACGCGATGGGCCGGGCGCTGCGGCAAGCCGCCGCCGACGCCGGACTGCGCCTGACCCTGCTGGACACGTGTTATCTCACCGGGGGCGTCGACAAGCCGTTGGAAGGCGTGCAGCGCAGGTTCGGCGACGGCGGCGTGTGGTCATGGCGGGAGCGGGTCGAGGAACTGGCCGTGAGCGGGACCGACGCCACCACGCGCGTCGGCGCGGCCGTGCACTCGGTGCGAGCCGTGCCCGCGTCCGCGTTGCCCGACGTGGCCACGGCGCTGCCGGGATGTCCCTTGCACGTCCACGTCTCCGAGCAGCCCGCCGAGAACACGGCGTGCCGGGCCGCGTACGGCCGCAGCCCGGTGGAACTGTTGCACGCCACCGGCGTGCTGTCCCCGCGCACCACCGCCGTGCACGCCACGCACGTGAGCGATGGCGACGTGGCGTTGCTCGGCGAGTCCGGGACGGCGGTGTGCTGCTGCCCGAGTACCGAGGCCGACCTCGCCGACGGCCTCGGACCGGCACGCGAACTGGCCGACGCGGGCTCCCGCCTCTGCCTCGGCAGCGACCAGCACGCCGTGGTGGACCCGCTCGCGGAGGCCCGCGCCCTCGAACACGGCGAGCGGCTGCGCTCGGGGAGGCGCGGACGGTTCACGCCCGGCGAGCTCCTCGCCGCGCTCACTGTGGACGGACACGCGGCGCTGGGGTGGCCGGAGGCCGGGAGGATCGCCCCCGGAGCGCCGTGCGACCTGGTTGCCGTCCGGGACGACACCCCGCGCACGGCGGGGGCGGCACCCGAGCAGATACCGCTGGTGGCCTCGGCCGTCGACGTCGCGACGGTGGTCGTCGGCGGCCGCGTCGTGGCGACGGAGGGAAAACACACCACACTCGGTGACGTGGGAGCACTGCTGGCACGCGAGATCGGAACGTTGTGGGCATGACATCGACACTGATCACGGGCATCGGCGAGCTGACGACGAACGACGAGGAACTCGGCACGCTCACCGACGCGGCGCTGGTCCTGGCCGGATCGCGTGTGGAGTGGGTGGGAGCCGCTGCGCGGGCACCGGAGGCGGACGAACGCGTCGACGTCGAGGGGCGCGCCGTGCTGCCCGGCTGGGTGGACAGCCACACACACCTGCTGTTCGCGGGCGACCGCTCGGCCGAGTTCGCCGCCCGGCTCGCCGGACGCCCCTACGAAGCGTCGGGCATCGCCGTCACCGTGGAGGCGACCCGCGCCGCACCGGACTACGCGCTCGTGGCGAACCTGCGGCGCCTCGTCCGGGAGGCCGTGGCGCAGGGCACCACCTGCCTGGAGACCAAGACGGGCTACGGCCTCACCGTCGGCGACGAGACACGGGCGGCCCGCCTCGCGGGAGGGCTCGTGGACGAGGTGACGTTCCTCGGCGCCCACGTGGTGCCACCGGGGTGGGACGCCGACGACTACCTCCGTCTGGTGTGCGGCGAGATGCTCGACTCGGTGGCGCCGTACGTGCGGTGGGCCGACGTGTTCTGCGAACGCGGGGCCTTCGATGCCGACGCCGCGAAGGAGGTGCTCACCGCGGCCGCCGAGGCCGGACTGGGACTGCGGGTCCACGGCAACCAGCTCGGCCCCGGTCCGGGAGTGCGGCTCGCGGTCGAACACGGTGCGGCCAGTGTGGACCACTGCACCTACCTCACCGACTCGGACGTGGACGCCTTGGCCGACTCCGACACCGTGGCCACCCTGCTGCCCGCCTGCGATTTGTCCACCCGCCAGCCGTTGCCGGACGCGCGCGCCCTGCTGGACGCGGGAGTCACCGTGGCGCTGGCCTCCAACTGCAATCCCGGATCGTCGTACACGACGTCCATGGCGTTCTGCGTCGCCACCGCGGTGCTGCAGATGGGAATGACGGTGGAGGAGGCCGTGCGTGCGGCGACCCTGGGCGGGGCGAGGGCACTGCGGCGGCATCGCGGCGAGGGAGCCGTCGGAGTGCTGCGGCCGGGTGCGCGAGCGGACGTGCACGTGCTCGACGCCCCCTCGGCGGTCCACCTCGCCTACCGCCCCGGAGTCCCCCTGACGCACGCGGTGTGGCGCAAGGGCCGACGCGTGCGCTGACGGCGTGTCCGCAAGTTACGCACACGTGTCCGCAGCTTGCGTACGCGTGTTCGCACCTGACGTACGCCCGAAGCATGCCGCCGAGTGTGGTTTGTCCCAATTGGAGTCGGCACCGGTGCGGACTCGGAACCGACACGGGGCGAGGGGAGTGCCGTGCACTGGTCGAGAGGGTTTACGGTGCGGGCGTGACGCGATCGACGACAACGGGCGAGAACGCATCTAAACCACGTCGGCGCCTGTCCCGCAAGCGCGCCGCGATCTGGGCGGGGTCGACCCTCGCCTGCTACGCCACGACGCTGTGCCTGCTCTCGGACGTCTTGTTCCCCTTGGCGATTCCGGGAATCATCGGCCTATTGGTGATCGCCATCCTCGGGGTGATCCGGTTCCTGCACGCCAGGCCGCGCCCGTACGAGGTCAGGGACGTCCGCCACGCCCTGCGCAGGCATCGGCTGGTGGTGTGGCGTCGCTTCGGGGGGCTGCTCGTGCTCGCCGTGGCGTTGTGCGCGTTGCCTCCGCTGCTCGACGTCACCGCGCTGTATCCGCTTCTGGCCGTCGGTGTCGTCCTGCCGGAGTGCGGTCTCGCCTTCTTCGGTCAGCAGCTGTGGCTGTTGCGACGGTGTTCCAAAGTGCTCTCGGTGTACGAACCTCGGCCACATGTGCCCATAACTATCCTCAGTGGACTGAAATACGGTCAGGTGTCCCTACGGCTCGGCGAGGAGTCCCGGCGTTTGCCGAGGATGGCGGCACAAGGGGTCGCCCACTTCGACATCCACGACTCGGACATCGCCGGGGAGGGATGGTACGCCGGTGACGACGAACTGGGCGGCGTGCTGGTGCCCGCCACCGGCGACCTCCTGTTGCTGGTTCCCCTGGACGGAAAGGAACGAGCGCGTCACCGTAGTCGCGCGGATTCCGAACGGAAGGCGAAGGAACGGCGCGCCGGCCTGGACCGGGTGCGTCCGAAGAGCGCGCGCTCGTGGTGAGTCGCGGCCGGTCGTGACGTCGGGAGGTGGTGCGGCTCGCGGGACGAAAGTCGCCGATCGGTCACGCGTTCTCCGGAAGCGGCGGGATGTCGTGAGCCGGGAACCCGGACCGGACCCGCCATTCGCGGTCGCAGACCCAGCAGGTGGGGTCGTGCCACCAGCCGGACAGCTCCACGAAGTCCCGTTCCCGAGGGGTGACCTCGGCCCCGCACAGGGCGACGAACGCGATGCCGGGATGCGGGGTGGCGGTCTTCTCGACGTTGTAGGCGTGGCGTCTTCCTTCGGCCTGTTGCCAGCGAAACGGTCCCATCGTCTTCCCCCAGCCTGCTCGTCTTTGTCGATGACGGTGACTGTCTACGGGCTGTAGTTGCAATCTCCCGATCGTGTGACTTCTGGACCCTGTGTGGTGATGGCTACGATCCGGCTCGTGCCTGTTGACACCACCGGCTTGACGACCCGAGCTCGGGCATTGACGGCGGCGATCCGCAAGTTGGTCGAGGCGTCCGGAATGAGTGGCCGAGAGCTTTCGCAACGGCTGGGGTTCAGCCATGGCACGGTATCGCACTGGGCCACGGGGCGTCGCCTGCCGGGTCCCGAGGACGTGGCGTCGTTGCTGACCCTGCTCGGCATCAAGGGGGAGGAAAAGCAACGCCTCATCGAGCTCGCCAGGCACGCGGCGGAGCCGAACTGGCTGGTGGTGGGCATGCCGGGGATACCGCAACAACTCGCCGGCGCCATCGAGTCGGAACGTCACGCGTCGGCCATGGTCGAATGGTCCAGAGACATTGTGCCGGGGCTGTTGCAGACCGCGGACTACGCTCGTGCGCTCGCCACGGCGACCGGGCTTTCGGAGTCCGAGGTCGACGCTCGGGTGCTGCTTCGGGTCGGACGATCCGAGGTGATCACGCGGCGCGATCCCGTCGAGCTGCTGGCGTTGATCAGCGAGGACGCGCTGCACGAGAAGATCTGCGTGCCCGAGGTGATGCTCGATCAACTTCGGCATCTGCTGGACATGGCGCAGCGGCCCAACGTCACCATCCAGGTCGTGCCACCGCGGGTCGGGTGGCATCCCGGACTGATCGGGCCGTTCGTGCTGTATTCGTTCCCCGACGCGCAACCCGTCGTGCATTTCGAACACTACAGTTCGGGCGCCTTCGTCATAGACGAAGACGACGTGCACGCCTACCAGGAAGCGGTGAAGATCATTCGCGGTGTCGCGAGAAGTCCCGAGGATTCCGCGAAGCTCATCGCGACGATCGCTGACGATTTGGAGAAGACACTATGACAGGCCCCCTCCTGTGGAAGAAGTCGAGCTACTCGGGTCCCAACGGCAACTGTGTCGAGTTCGCGACCACCAGTGACGGCACCGGCGATGTGCTGATCCGTCATTCGAAACGCCCGGACGACACGGTGATCCGCTACACGGCGGCGGAGTGGTCGGCGTTTCTGGCGGGCGCCAAGGACGGCGAATTCGACATCTAGACCGGTCTTTCACGCCGATTTCCGTTGTCTCGGCGGAGTCGTCCGCGCGGCGCGGGCCGCCACCAAAATTCCGTGACCGATAGGTGACCCTGCGTAAAATGATTTTTCGTCCCGTCGAAGATGACGAGGAGGAATCCCGATGACCCTTGTTCGAAAGGTCGCAGCGATCGCGGCGATCGCGGTCAGCGCGCTCACCGTGGGCGTGTCGGCGGCGTCGGCCGAGCCCGCCACGACCGCGGCCTGTCCGCCCGGACACGTCGAGCACCCCGTCGAGGGCTGTATCCCCCTGCCTCCCGGACCGTACTGATTCTTCGATGACGAACGGCCGGTGCCGCGAGAGTTCCGCGACACCGGCCGTTCGTGTGTGTGACTAGTCGTTCTTCCGCTGTTGCTCCGGGCGTTCGGATTCCTCGGCCGGGACGGTCACGGGACGCAGCCGCGCCCACAGGGTGAACAGTCCGGCGAAGATCAGCATGCCGATGCCGGTCCACAGGTTGATGTTGATGTCGGCCGCCTTGGCGATGTCCTCGTCGGTGGTGAAGCCGATCCCCATCACCGTCAGCACGACACCGTAGACGCCGATCAGCAAGGCGATGATCAGGCGGATGTCGAAGGCCTGGGCACCGCGGTTTCCGGAGGAGTTCGTCATGGTTCCCGCCCCTTAGAAGATGATGTTGAACAGGATGGTGACGACCAGCACGATGCCCGCGAGCAGGCCCGGACGACGGTACCAGCCCGCGTCCTCGCCGGTGGTGGAGTGCTTCAGGTTCTCCTTCGGAGTCAAGGAGTAGACGAGCCCCACCAGCTGAGCCTCGGGTTTCGGCTGCGTGGCGTAGGTGACGGCGACGCTGACCGCGATGTCGACCACGAACGCGGCACCCGCACCGACGAACGACGCACCCTGCCCCGGAAGGTCCCACACGCCGGTCTCGGCCAGCAGGAACACCCCAACGGCCGCGGCGGTGCCGCTGACCAGACCGGTCCAACCGGCCGTGGGCGTCATGCGCTTCCAGAACATACCGAGGATGAACGTGGCGAACAGCGGCGCGTTGAAGAACGAGAACAGCTGCTGCAGGTAGTCCATCAGGTTGGCGTACGAGGCGGCGATGAACGCCGTCCCGATGGCCAGCAGCGTGGCGAGAGCCGTCACGACACGACCCGCCCGCAGGTAGTAGCCGTCGGGGCGATCTTTGACCACGTAGGTCTGCCAGATGTCGTACGTAAAGACCGTGTTGAACGAGCTGAGGTTCGCCGCCATACCGGCCATAAACGACGCCAGCAGACCGGCGATCGCGATACCGAGCATGCCGTTGGGCAGCAGGTCCCGCATCAGCAGCAACAGCGCGTCGTTGAACGTCGCGCCGCTCGGCGCGGACTCCCCGGCCAGCAACGCGGCCTTGTTGTCGCCCGCCAACTCCGTCACCGTGACGCCCGCGACCATGCCCGGAATGATGACGATGAACGGGACGAGCATCTTCGGGATCGCGCCGATGATGGGAGTCCGGCGCGCCGCCGACATGCTCTTCGACGCCATGGCGCGCTGCACCTCGACGAAGTTCGTCGTCCAGTAACCGAACGACAGCACGAAGCCCAGGCCGAACACGATGCCGAGCACCGACAGGAAGTTGCTGCCGAAACCGGTGAGCTGATTGCCGGGCCAGGAGTCGAGCTGTTCCGGGCCGCCGGGGCCCGCCGACACCTTGTCGACCAGACCCTGCCAGCCGCCCACCTTGGCCAGCCCCACGATCGTCAGGGGCAGTAGGGCGGCCACGATGACGAAGAACTGGAGCACCTCGTTGTAGATGGCGGCGGACAGGCCACCGAGCGCGGTGTAGGCGAGGACGATGACCGCCGCGAGGATCACCGACACCCAGATGGGCCAGCCGAGCAGCAGGTTGACCACCAGGGCGAGCAGGTACAGGTTCGCGCCCGCGATGAGGATCTGCGCCAACGCGAAGCTGATGCCGTTGACGAGGTGAGCGGGTTTGCCGAAGCGGCGCAGCATGAACTCGGGAACGCTACGGACCTTCGATCCGTAGTAGAACGGCATCATCACGATGCCGAGGAACAGCATGGCCGGCACCGCGCCGATCCAGAAGTAGTGCGCGGTCGGCATGCCGTACTGGGCACCGTTGGCCGACATGCCCATGACCTCGATCGCGCCGAGGTTGGCGGCGACGAAGGCCAGACCGGTCACCCACGCGGGCAGCGACCGGCCGGACAGGAAGAAGTCGAGACTTGTCGATACCTGTCTGCGGGCCAGGTAGCCGATACCGAGCACGAGTAGGAAATAGAAAGCGAGCAACACGTAGTCGATCGCTTGTGCATCAAGCCGTAGGTCCGCTTCAGCGAGGACGTGCACGGCCCACCTCCGGGGTCAACGAGAAGTCACGCCAATCTGTTGGGACAGCCGCCGCGCGCAGCGTTGTCGACTCGCGCGGCGGGAACCTGGTTGTCGGTGCCGGCGAGGGCCGGTCACCGGGGACGTATCGGTCGTCGCCTGGCTACACCTCCCGAAGTCTCTGCGCGACGTCTTCGGGCAACACGTCGGTGATGAAGGCGTGCATCCCCGACTCGGAGCCCGCCAAGTATTTCAGCTTGTCGGCCGACCGTCGTATCGAGAACAACTGCAGGTGGAGTCGGCTCAGACCCTCGTCGTCGCCGACGGGCGCCTGGTGCCACGCCGAGATGTACGGCAAGGGAGCGTCGTAGAGCCGGTCGAACCGCCGCAGGATGTCGAGGTAGAGCGTCGCGAAGTCGTCGCGTTCGGCGTCGTCGAGCTCGGGGATGGTTCGTACCCGGCGCAGCGGGTGGATGTGCACCTCCACCGGCCACCGCGCGGCCGCGGGCACGAACGCCACCCAGTGAGCGGTCTCGGCGATCACGCGCACTCCGGCGTCCCGCTCGGCGGCCACGACGTCGTCGTGCAGGTCGCGGCCGGTGCGTTCGCGGTAGTCGCGGGCCACGTCCAGCATCCGCCGGGTGCGCGGCGTCACGAACGGGTAGGCGTAGATCTGGCCGTGGGGGTGGGACAGCGTGACCCCGATCTCGCGTCCTCTGCTCTCGAAGCAGAACACCTGTTCCACACCGTCGAGCTCGGACAGTTCCGCGGTGCGGTCGGCCCAGGCGTCCACGACCAGCCGGGCCTGTTCGGGGGTGAGGTCGGCGAACCGGGCGTTGTGGTCGCTGGTGAAGCAGACCACTTCGCAGCGGCCGTAGCCGGGACGGACGTCGACGAGCGGATGCCGCACGTCGACGTCGTCGAGGTGCGCGCCCGTGGACAGGCTGGGGAAGCGATTCTCGAAGATCGCGACGGTGTACTCGGGGGCGGGGATCTCGGTCTGCCTGCCGTCGCTCGACGGGCACAGCGGGCAGTCGTCACGCGCGGGCATGAACGTGCGGTTCTGGCGGTGGGACGCCATCATCACCCACTCGCCCAGCAACGGATCCCACCGCAGTTGGGAGGCCGTGCTGACGGGAGGCAGCTGTCGCGGGTCCGGTGGGGCGGGCACGGCCTCGCCATCGGCGGCGAAGTACAGCAGTTCGCGGCCGTCGGCCAACCTCGTGCGCGTCCTCTTCACCGGTTTCGCACCCTCTCGAACTCACTCGATGTGCTGATTGGAGGAATTCAACCACGAAGCAACATAAACGAACAGGAGAGGGTGGTAACCAGCGCGTATCCGTTTGGCTACGCCGAACGAGTCAGGATCACCCGGCCGCCTTCGGGCCGCTGCACGGAGGGTGCCGGCCCGTGACGGCGGATTCGTTGAGAGTTGGTGTTGGAACCTGGGTGTTGTTGATCGCAAGTGTTGACACCTGAGGGGTTCATGTGTGAAATGCTTCACGCCGGAGATCACCCGCGAAAGCGGACCGGCGTGCCCGGCGTCGGTGAGGAACCGACGCGGTCCCCTGCCAGGAGGGTGTTCGATGCTGCCACCCGCACCACAGACTCGACCACGCGGCCGCCGGTTCCGCTCGGGAGCCGTGCTCGCCGCCCTGTCCGCCCTGCTCGCCGCGACACTGACCCCGACGGCCGCCGCGGAACCCGCGGACGGCTGGATCATGGGCGAGCCGCCGCTGGTGACGCCGTGGACCCACGAGGTGTCACCCGACAATGCGCTCCCGGAGTACCCCCGACCGCAACTCACCCGTTCCGAGTGGCGCAACCTCAACGGCGTCTGGGAGTTCGCGTCCGCCACCGAGGGGGAGGACCCGCCGTTCGGCGAAACGCTGCCGGAACGCATTCTCGTGCCGTACCCGACGGAATCGGCGTTGTCGGGTATCCAACGGCACTCCGACCACATGTGGTACCGCCGCACGTTCGAGGTACCCGAGAAGTGGCGGATCGGTGAGCGCAACAGGCTCCTGCTGCACTTCGGGGCCGTCGACTACGAGGCCACGGTGTACGTCAACGGGCAGGAGGTCGCCTCGCACACCGGCGGCTACGACGCTTTCTCCGCCGACGTCACCGACGCGTTGAAACCGCGCGGTGAACAGGAGCTCGTCGTGGCCGTCACCGACCGCACCGACGCCACGTGGCAGCCGGTGGGCAAGCAACGCCGGGTTCCCGACCGCGGCATCTTCTACGAAAGCGCCTCGGGCATCTGGCAGACCGTGTGGCTGGAGCCGGTGTCCGCCGCCGGTTATGTCACCACGCTCGACACCGTGTCGGACGTCGATTCGTCCACAGTGAACCTCACGGTGAACACCGCGGGAGCCTCCGACCACCTGACGGTGGAGGCCGTGGTACGCGACGGACGTCGGGTCGTCAGCCGGACGCGGGGTGCCGCGGACGAACCGCTGACGGTGCGCGTGCCCGACGCCAAACTGTGGTCGCCGGACTCACCGTTCCTCTACGACCTCGACGTCGTACTGCGCGATCGGGGCCGCCCGGTGGACCGCGTGTCCTCCTACTTCGGCATGCGCGAGATCGGCACGACCGAAGGCGAGGACGGCAAGCTGCGGATCACCCTCAACGGCGAGATCCTCTTCCTGATGTCCACTCTCGACCAGGGTTACTGGCCCGACGGCATCTATACCGCGCCCACCGACGAGGCCCTGCGCTGGGACCTCGAACAGCACAAGCGCCTGGGCTTCAACACCGTGCGCAAGCACATCAAGACCGAGCCCGACCGCTGGTACTACCACGCCGACCGACTCGGACTGCTCGTCTGGCAGGACATGCCGTCGATGCGCACGGGCGGCAGGCCACCCGCCGAGGCGACGGAGCAGTTCGAGGCCGAACTCCACGAACTCGTGGAAGAGAAGAAGAACTGGACCTCGATCGTCGGCTGGGTACCGTTCAACGAGGGCTGGGGCGAGTGGGCGCGCGAGGACACCGGCCGCATCGCCGAGGAGATCGCCGAACGGGACCCGACGCGGCTCGTCAACGCGCACAGCGGGGTCAACTGCTGCGACTCACTCGGGGACTCCGGCAAGGGACACGTCATCGACTGGCACTCCTACGTCGGACCGGCCACCCCGACCCCCGACGGGCACCGCGTGGCCATCGACGGCGAACACGGCGGCTTCGGCCTGGAGGTCGACGGACACATGTGGTTCGGCGAGGGCCACGCCTACCAGATGTTGCCCGACTCCGAGAGCCTGACCGCCGCCTACGTCGACAACCAGCGGGCCGTGCTGCGCGCCGCGCAGTCGTGCGGCATCAGCGGGGCGATCTACACCCAGCTCACCGACGTCGAGCACGAGGTCAACGGCTTTTTCACCTACGACCGGCAGGTGGAGAAGATGGACTTCGAGGCCGTACGCCGGATCAACGAGGAGATCATCGAGAACGCCGACGGCTCCGGTGGCGGCGGACCCGCTCCCGAGCCGGGAACCCCCGGACTCGACGGGGTGCACGCCTACCCCTTCGACGAAGGCTCCGGCACGGTCGCCGCGGACGCGGTCGGCGACGCCGA
Source organism: Saccharomonospora glauca K62 (assembly GCF_000243395.2). Lineage (NCBI taxonomy): Bacteria > Bacillati > Actinomycetota > Actinomycetes > Pseudonocardiales > Pseudonocardiaceae > Saccharomonospora > Saccharomonospora glauca. The sequence goes on from NZ_CM001484.1 coordinate 1,580,351, forward strand.
CGCCACCCTCACCGGCGCCGAGTGGGTGGACGGCGTACGAGGGGGAGCGGTCTCGTTCCACGGAGCGGGTGAGGCGGACACCGGCGCGGCCCTGGTCGACACGCAGGGCAGCTACTCGGTGTCGGCCTGGGTGCGTCTCGACGAGGTGGGCGACGGCTTCCAGACCGCCGTCAGCCAGGACACCGGCAACCACAGCGCCTTCTTCCTCCAGTACTCCGGACAGGACCAGCGGTGGGCGATGAGCTACGCCGGACTGCGCGCGCTCTCGCCGGAGAAACCGGAACCCGGCCGCTGGTACCACCTGACGGGCGTGCGCGACGCGCGAGCCGGAACCCTCTCGCTGTACGTGGACGGAGAGCACGTGGACACCAAGAGCGCGTGCCTGTCCGAGGGCGGGGACGGCAACACCGTGATCGGCCGCGCTCAGTACGGCGGCCAAAAGGTCGACCACCTCCGCGGCGACGTCGACGAGGTCAGGATCTTCGACCGTGCCCTCTCGCCCGAGGAGATCGCCGAGCTGGCCTCGATGAGGAACTGACCTTCCTCGGGTGCGGGGCGGTTCGCGGCCGGCCCGCACCCGAGAGGTTCAGAAGAGCCGCCGCGCTCCCGGAGCGGGGACGGCCGTGAACGCGCTCGGCTCGGCGTAACCCGCGTCGGAGAACGCCGCGCGGACCGCCTCGACCACCGTGTCGGCGCGGTCGCGCGGCACCAGGGCGATGACGCAGCCGCCGAACCCGCCACCGGTCATGCGCGCGCCCAGCGCTCCCGCGGAGAGGGCGGCCTCCACCGCCGTGTCCAGCTCGCCGACGGTGACCTCGTAGTCGTCGCGCAACGAGGCGTGCGACGCCGTGAGCAGCGGACCGATTTCGTCGAGCTCCCCGGTGCGCAACGTGCGCACCACGTCCTCCACGCGGGCGTTCTCGCTGACCACGTGCCGCACGCGCCGACGTTGCGTCGCGTCGTCGAGCCGCGCCAACGCGGTGTCCAGCTCGTCGAGGGCGACGTCGCGCAACGCGGCCACCCCGAGCGTCGCGGCGGCGGCCTCGCAGGCCGCGCGACGCTTGGCGTACTCGCCGTCGACCAGCCGGTGCGGGGCATGGGTGTCGATCACGAGCAGGGTCCGGCCGCGACTCGCCGGGTCGAACGGCACCTGCTCGGTGACCATCGACCGCGTGTCCAGGAACAACACGTGCCCTTCCCGGCAGTTGACGGACGCCATCTGGTCCATCACCCCGCAGGGCATGCCGACGAAGTCGTTCTCGGCGCGCTGCGCCAACCGCGCCAGGTCGACGGGCTCGATGCCCAGCCCGAACAGCTCGTTCAACGCGCACGCCACGGAGCACTCCAGGGCGGCCGACGACGACAACCCCGCTCCGGCCGGGACGTCACCGTCCACGGCGAGGTCCACGCCACCCACGTCGTATCCCGCCGTGCGCAGACTCCACACCACACCGGCGACGTAGGCGGCCCAGCCGGTGACGTCACCGGGCCGGGCGTCGAGCTCCACCGTCACCGGAGCACCGGGTTCCTGCAGCGACAGCACGCGGACCCGCGCGTGCCGGGACCGGCCGGCCGCGGCCCGCACCCCGTGCGGTAGGGCCATCGGCAGTACGAAGCCGTCGTTGTAGTCGGTGTGCTCACCGATGACGTTGACCCGTCCCGGTGCGGCCCACACCCCGTTGGGCCGCCTGCCGAAAGCTTCGGTGAACGCCGTGGACACCGAGGAGATCTCGGCTGTCGGCTCGGGGGTCATGCGCCGGCCTCACTTTCACTGCTTTCGTTCGAGTCGTTCTCCGCCGCGACGTCCGCCACGATGAGGTCCCCGACGCGCTCACGCAGCGCCTGCTGGTGTTCCTCCGCGAGGCCGGAGTCGGTGATCAGGACGTCGGCGGCGTCGATGTCGGCGATGGTGCTGATGCCCAGCACCCCGTACTTCGTGTGGTCGGCCAGCACCACGAACCGGCGGGAGACTTCCACGAACGCGCGGTCCGCCTCGGCCTCCATGAGGTTGGGCGTGGTGTAGCCGCTGTGGACGTCCATGCCGTGCACGCCCATGAACATGATGTCCAAGTTCACCGACCGGATCGCGGCTACGGCGAACGGGCCGACCAGTGCCTCCGACGGGGTGCGGATGCCCCCGGTGAGCACCACGGTCTGGTCGGTGCGCGGGCGTCGGGAGAACACGTCGGCGACCTGCACGGAGTTGGTGACCACCGTGATGTCGGGCAGGTCGCACAGCAGCCGGGCGAACGTCCACGTGGTGGTGCCCGCGGACACGCCCACGGCCATGCCGGGTTCGACCAGCCGGACGGCCTCGGTGGCGATGGCGAGCTTCTCGGCGTTCTCCCGGACCGACTTGGCGGCGAAGCCGGGCTCCTCCGTGCTGCGTCCGCCGGGCAGGATGGCCCCGCCGTGGACCTTCTGGAGCTGTCCCTGCTGCGCCAGCACCTCCAGGTCGCGGCGCACCGTCATGTCGGAGACTCCGAGCCGCTCGACCAGCGCGCTCACCCGGACCGCGCCGGAGCGGCGGATCTCCTCAAGAATTCGCGACCGACGTTGGCTCGCCAACATGGGGCCCGTCCTCCTCGTGTCGGTGGCGCTCTGGCCGTGGTACGCCGTCATCGGCGTCTTTCAGCACAGGATCGCACAATTTCGCAAGTGTATCGAGCGGGCCCCCTTGCCGACTCGGGTGTGGGGTACGCCGTCCTTCGCAGGTCATCCGGGGGAAAGCTTCCCGGTACTCACGCCGAAGCGGAGGCTTGCTGTGGGAAAGCTATCTGTTTTGCAACAGAATCCGACAGGAGATACCCGGTCGGGTGTCGTGCGGTGACCGGGCCGTGCTCACGTGGGGTTGCGGGACGTCTCCTCCCCGCTGTCGTCGAGGATGTTGCGCAGGCTCTTCTTGATCAGACGGAGCCGGTACTCGACCTGGTCGGGCGATGCCGTGGCGCCGATGTTGGCGAGCTGCTCGGCGGTCTTGCGCAGGGTGTCCATGCCTTCGGTCACCAGCTCGGGGTCTTTCGCGACCCGCGCTCGCTCGACGGCGAGCAGGAGGTCGTTCAACTCGCCCCTGATGTCGGTCTCGTGCGGCGGCAACGTCTGCATGGCACGCAAGCACTGGACGAAGTAGTCGTGCTCGTTCTGCTTCGGGGTGCGCTCCTGTCCGGAGAGGAGGACGGTCGCCAACCACATCGAACCGTGGACCGCGGCGGCGATGGCCACCGCGGCGAGCAACCCCCACCAGCCCTGTTTGAAGGCGGTGATCACCCCGCCCACGGCCCCGAAAAGAACTGGGAGGAAGAGCCGGAAAGGGTCAGAAGTTGCTGAACGCACTGAGGAACACCTGGTCGATCTCGTGGGGGTCACGGGCATCGTAGTGCCGTGCTTGGGAAGTCGCGGCGATCTCGGAGAGGGTGTCGCGGTCGGCGTCCTTTCCGTAGGAGATGGTGAAGATGCGGACCGACGAGTCCAGATATTCCGGGTCGATGGCTTGCAACAGCTCGTCCAGCGACATGTCGTGTGTCGTGTCGTGGCCGTCGGTCAACAGCACGATGGCGTTGATGCGTTCGACGTCGAGGTTCGCGCGCATCGCCTCGTGCGCCCGGTACGTGGCCTTGTAGAGGGCGGTTCGGTCGCCCCGCACCCGGAGAGCGTCGGACACCCGCTGGGTGAGTTCCTCGCGTACCTGCTTCACCGGACTCATCGGCATGACCTCGTGGACGTTGGGGTCTTCGGAGAACGTCCACAAAGCCACCTCGTCATCGTCGTCGAGCAGTTCCAGACCACGCAGCACCGCGGGTTCGAGCAGTTCCAACTTCGACTGCGGCTCCGTGGCACCGGGATCGGCGAGCTCCGTCATCGATTTCGACACATCCAACAGGAGAAGGACGCTGCCCCGACGACGCGCGTCTTCCCACGCGCGGAGCATGTGCTCGACCTGTGCGGCGGAGGGCGGGTCGATCGGTCGGGGCTCGGGGCTGTTCCGGCCCTCGGAGTTCACGACGCGGGCGACTTCGTCGTCGATCCCGCCTTCGTGGTCACGGAATCCCTCCTCCGAGAACTTCCGCTGTGCCTCCTCGGACAGCAGGAAGTCGCGGAAGTCGTTGGCGACGGCGCGTTTCGCCTCGTCGACGTCTCGCAGGACCAGGAAGGGGTGATCCACCAGGACGGTGCCGTCGTCGGGATGGATGGCTACCAGCGGGTCGACGGGTCCGTCCCCGCTTGAGCTCGGGGCATCACCCGCCAGCCCGCCCGTGTTGTAGAGGTAGACCATCTGTTCCTGGATCGCCATGGCGCTGATGACGGGCTCGGGGTAGCTGATGGAGAGCTTTTCCAGGAACGCCACCGAGTCGTCGGAGTAGTGCGTCACCGACGACTCGATGTCGCGCACGAACTTCAGCACGTCGGCGTTGGCGGACAGGTTCTGCTCGGTGAAGCCGCCGATGTCACGGGTCGCCGCGTAGTACGTGGCGATGGTGGCGGCGAGGCCCGAGCTGGACAGCCGGGGGTTGTCCTTGCCCATCGCGAAATGCCCCCACTCGGGATGCCCGTACCGGCTCCAGTCCCTGGTGGCGGCCAGCTCTCGCAGATCGGACCAACCCAGGGACTTCTCCGGCCAGCCGAGCGCTCTCGCCATCTTCTCGGGCATGGCGATCACGAGCGGGCTCGTGGTGATGGAGTCGTCCTCGCCGGAGACCAGGTCCCGACCCGTGCGGTATTCGAGCAGGCCCGCCCACAAGGAGGTGCTCGGCAACCAGATGTCGGGCCTCCGGGACCCCGTGGCCTGCTCGTCCCAGCCGTGCTGGAGCTGCTCGGAGGCGGCGCCGGAACTCACGGCGTTCACCTCGATCTCGCCGCACCACTGGTCGGCCACCCTGTGCGCGTCGTTGTACTGCTCGGCCAGCTCGGTGATGAGGTGGTCCTTCTCGGTGGACGAGACGACCGTGATCTCGACGCAGTGGGAGAAGTCCACCCCCGGTGCGGAGGGCAGCAGAAGCGTGCCCGTGACCAGAACGGCTCCCACGAGGGAACCGACGGTCAACGGCACGGTGCGATGCGCGTCCACGACAACCTCCCCCAACCCTCTCCGGCCTTCCCGGCCGGTCACGGTGTCACCAGGTCGTGGGTCTCAAAACCGAAGCGCGCGATCGTTCCGACCCAGTGGCGATATGTTTGAAGATCATCGTCCATGTCGTCGTGCCATTCAAGTGGAATGGCGGAAAAGAGGTCGTCCGTGGTTTGAATCGCGATGAATACCTTCCGTGCCGCCACCGGGTCGGCGACCAGTATTCCCAGCAGGGTGAGCACGGTGCGGTAGGGAAAGGAAGAAAATTGGTCGTCCCGCACCCCGACCCGGACGAGGCGGTACAGATTCACCAGTTTCTTCACCGCCCGCGGGGTGGAGAGCCGGGGCGCGATTCGGTGGAGGTATTCGCGTTCCTCCGGTCGGAAGCGGAGCTGTTCGGCGCGCAATTTCCGGCTCATGGACCGGGGCGGGGCGGCCCGGCGCTCGGACGGGCGCGCGTCCGCCACGGTGGTCGCGGGCCGGACCGGCTCGGCCGTCGTGGGCTCGGTCGTCGGAATCCGCTCCGCCGGGTCCTCCCGCACCGGCAGCATCGAGTCCACCAGCGCCGCCGTGTTCCCGCCCAGCGGCCGCAGCGTGTAGACGATCTGGAAGACCTTGTCCAGGTACTCCGACGACAGGCCGACCTCGTCGAGACAGCGACGCAGCCACCGGGGGTCCACCGCCACGACCACCACGAACAGCGGCATGGCGAGCAGCAGGTGCACGGCCGCCAGGACGTCGACGACCTTACGGGGAGAGCAACGGTCGAGGTCGTCGATGTAGAGCACGATGCGTTCCAACGGCGGGGGACCCTGCGCCCCGGCGAGCTGCCATTCGGTCCACGCGTCTCGGATGTCCCGATCGAGCGCGCGCAGGTCCTCGTGGACGCGGCTGAGCAGGCCACGGTACTGCTCGTACCGGTCGCGGCGGACGTCGTCGATCAGCTTGCGCATCCGCTCCACCGCGTCGAGTTGATGCAACCGTTTGCTGACGGCGCGGATCTCGGTGTCCAGCTCCTCCCGACGGGCACGCAGCATGTCACGTATCCCGGACGCCAGAGGCGCCAGGGAGGTGCGGACTGTGTCGATCGCGCTGAGCACCGACGTCACGCCGGTGACGACGGCGACGACCGTTCCCACGGCGGTGATCAACAGATCCCGCAGGAAGAGCCAACCCACGAGCGCCGCCGCGACTCCCAAGAGACCAACCACAATGGACACCACCGTGGCTCGCCGGCGACGACGTCGGGTCTCCGGGTCCACACCGGAGGTCAGCAGTCGCAGCGTGCGGGTGAGCCGGGAGCGGTCGGCGTTGTCGCGCACCGTCTCCAGGCTCTGCAATCGGCTCCGGAGTTCCTTGCGGGAACGTGCGTTGTCGGTGTCGTCGGCGAGCTCGGCGAACAGCCGTTCCACCATGCCGACCCACAACTCGTCGTCGTGGTAGTGCCAGGCGTTGAACCGCACCTGCCGCACGGTGGCGGCGAACACGCTGCGTCCGGGGTTGTTGCGGGACAACGCGGACAACGTGTCGACCTGGTCGTGCAGTTGCCGCAGGAAGCTCGACTTGCCCGAGCCCCACGGGCCGAGCAGCGCCACGCACAGCGGCGGTTCGGTGGTCCGGTCGGCGATCACGGTGGCGAGCGTCTGGACGTCCTGCCGGAACCCCAACAGGTCACGCGAGCTGGGCTCGTCGCTCGTGGGGGTCGCGCGCGGGGTGACTGGGGGATCGGTGAATCCGGTGCCCGAGACCTGCTCGCCGTCGAGGTAGTTCCACACCCGGATGGTGCCGTCCTCGCCGATGCTCACGACGTGCTCGCCGTCGGGCGCGACGGCGAGGGCGCGCACGGCGCCGATGTGCCCGGTGAGGACCGTCGGTTCGGTGGGTCGGGTGCTCTCCCACACCAGCAGTGTGTCGTCGACGGCGGCGAAGACATGGGAGTTGTCGGGGCCGAAGGCCACCGCCGAGACGGGTGAGGGGCCCCCGGTGAACCGGACGAGCTCGGCGCCCTGCGTGGTGGTCCACAGGATCACGCTGCCGTCGGCTCCGCCCGTGAGGAGGTCGCCGTGCCCCACCTCGCGTATCGCCACGGCCGTCACGGTGCCGGTGCCGAGCTGCCACACGTCTCCGGCGGCCACGTCCACCACGCGGGCTCCCCGGTGCTCGACGCCGATCGCGACTCGGGTGGCTCCCGGCGTGGTGGCGACCGCGTCGATCCACACTCCGGCGGAGTACACCGTCCGGGTCAGGCCGTCGGCCATGTCGTGCACCACCACGTCGCCGTTGGCGAGGCCCGCCACGACGGCGCCCGTGGCCGCACGTCCCGCGGCGCAGGCCGTGGTGGTCAAGGCCCATTGCGACCGCACCATGTCGCGACCGAGGGGAAGACCGGAGGCGTACGACCACGTCCGGATCTCCCCGGACTCGTCGCAGCTCACCATCGTGTCGCGGTGAACGGTCAACGCCCTCACGGGCCGGGCGTGGCCGACCAGTTCACGCCGCTGCCCACCCGTGCGCAGGTCCCACTCGCGCACCACCCGGTCCTCGCCCGCCGTGATGATCCGTGTCCCGTCCGGGGAGACGGCTACGGCGTGGAGACCACCTTCGTGCCCGAGGAAGCGTTTCATGGTGCTAGTCCACCAGGCCGACACGGAAATGAGGGACCACCTCGCGGGTGTGTCCGAATCGAATTCGGTTTCCCGCTCGGGTGGTCCCTTTCAGTAGAACTTGGTTTTCAGCAGATGGTGCGGAGGTCGATGGCAGCGGCCATCGCGCCGAACCCGGCGTCGTTCGGGTGCAGGTGGTCGCCGACGTCGTAGGCGGGCAGGAAACGCGTCGGGTGCTCGGGGTCGCGCACGGCGGCGTCGAAGTCCACGACGGCGTCGAACTCACCCGACGTCCTGATCCACTCGTTGACCGCCTGCCGGTCGGCCTCCCCGGCCTCGGTGTAGTAGTCGGCGCCCTCGAACGGGGTCAGCGTCGCCCCGATCACCTTGATGCCCGCGTCGTGGGCCCTGGCGATGAACTGCCGGTAGATGCCGATGAGCTGCTCCGGCTCCACCGCACCCTGGCTGGAACCGATGTCGTTGATGCCCTCCAACAGCACCACCGAGCGCACGCCGGGTCGACTCAGGACGTCACGGTCGAACCGGGACAGTGCCGAGTCGCCCCACGACCCGGCGTCCGTCAGCAGCCGGTTGCCGCTGATCCCGCTGTTGAGCACGCCGCACCGGAGCGGGTCGGGACGCTCCAGCAGTCGGTCGGCGACCTGGTCGGGATAACGCAGATTCGCATCTACAGTGGACACATCGCCGTCGGTGATGGAGTCGCCGAAGAACACCACGGAGCCCTTCGCGCGCGTGGTGACGTCGACGCCGGTGAGGAAGTAGCGTGAGGCGTCGAGCTTCGAAAACGCCCGCCCCGGGTCGGTGGTGGCATCCCCCGGCGCGGTGAACGACGTCGCGTATCCCTGGGAGTGGAACGTCGCCGGTCCGGTGGGGCCGGGCAGGTACATGCTGACGACCAGATCGGAGTCGTCCCGCACGGTGAGGTCCACGGGATCGGAGATCCAGTCCGCGCCCGCCGGAATGGTCACCGACGTCTCGCCCCCGAAGGTCACGGGAGTGAGGGCGTCGGCGTCGACGTCCGGGGTTCCCGCGGCGTCGTCCGATCTCGGAGCCACGGTGACCGAGCCGACGGTGAGCGGGGTTTCGCCGTAGGCGTTGCTGAGGCGGACCCGCACGGAGTCGCCGCCCACGGAAAGGTGCGCGACCTGGCGCAGGGTGGTGTCGGTGAATCCCTCGGCGGAGGGGCCACTCCCGGCGGGTTCCGTCATGGCAGCGTGCCAGCTTCCGACCCAGTCGGCGTGGGGGACGGCGGGCTCGGCCCGGACGGGGAGCGGTGCGATCAGCGCCAGTGAGGTGAAAGCGCTTGCCAACCCAACCGCGATGCGTGATCGCGTTCGTGACATGGAAGACATCCTTTCTGTCCGACCGCTTCGCACTGGTATGCCGGGTCTTCCATGCCAACAGGCTGGTGATCACTGTCACAAGTGGCCGACGATCAACGGCCGTTCGACGGGTCGAGCGGTGCCTTTCGCGCGACGAACGGCTCGATTCGAGCGCGCGGTCAGCCGAGAAGCGTGCGCAATTCCTCGACGAGTTCCCGAGCGCGGGCCAGATCCCGCTCGGCGGGCCGCGGTTTCCCGCCCGATTCGGTGCCTTCGGCCTTCGGCAGGGTGTCGAGGGTCAGCGTCTCGGCCGTCTCCGAGACGTCGATGTCGAACACGACGCGATCGGAGCGATGCCACGCGGAGAACCATTCGAGGGGCCGCCCGTGCTGGTCGGCCGTCTCTCCTTCGAGCAGCAGCAACGGCGTCCCCGGATCGATGGCCAGCGCGGAGGCGAGTCGTTCGTCCGCCGCGACGGCGCGCACCTGCCGCTGCCCGCTCACCGGGCGCAAGCCGTACCGGTGGGAGAGCAGTCGGTGCAGCGAGGCGTCGACGAGGTCCTCGGCGCGCAGGTCCGGCACCCGGGCGGCGGGCAACCACGTCCGGACGTAGGAGAGCGGCTCGTCGTCGAGCAGCCGCACGCGTTCCAGCCTCAGGCACGCCTTCGTCCCGAGCGAGGCCCTCGCGGGTTCGGGCGGCGTGGCCTCCACCAGTTCCAGCACGGTGGTCCTGATGTCGTGGCCACGCCGCGCGAACTGTTCGAACAGGCCGGTCGCCCGCTGCACCAACCGGCGGTACTCGGTGGGCGCGGCCACCACTGTCGGCCTGCCCTGGCGCCGGATCACCAGGCCGTCGGCGGCGAGTCCCGCGACGGCCTGCCGGACGACGCTGCGTCCCACTCCGAAACGCGAGCACAGTTCCGCCTCGCTGGGCAGGGTCGAGCCGGGAGGCAGGTCGTGGCCCAGGATCTCCCGACGTAACGACTCCGCGACCTGCCGGTGCAGCGGTCGGCCGTCCTTGCGGTCGAGCATGGCGGGGAGTCTACGAGACCTCGCCGGCGCGGGCGGTCTCCCACACCTCGTGCCAGGCGGGGGCCAGCTCGGCGGCCCTGCGGGTGGCCAGCACCAGACTCGCCTCCCTGGCGACGCCCTTGCCCGCGATGTCGAACGCGGTGCCGTGGTCCACCGACACCCGCACGACGGGCAGCCCGACGGTGATGTTGACGCCGTCGTCGCCGTAGACCGCCTTGAACGGCGCGTGACCCTGGTCGTGGTAGCACACGACCACGAACTTCCACTTGCCCTTCACCGCGGCCGGGATCAGCGCGTCGGCGGGCAGGGGACCCACGGCGTTGATGCCCGCGGCCTTCGCCCGCTCCACGGCGGGCGCGAGCACGTCGGCGTCCTCGTCGCCGAACAGCCGGTTCTCACCCGCGTGCGGGTTCAGACCGGCCAGCCCGATGGGCTCGTCGGGGCGGCCGAGCGCCCGTGCGAACGAGCCGACGAGTCGCAACACGCTGTCGGTGCGCTCCGGGGTGATCCCCTCGATCGCGTCGCGGAGCGAGACGTGGGTGGTGAGGTGGAAGAAGAACAGTTCCCCGGCCGACAGCACGAGGCTGAAGTTCTTCACGCCGAACTCGTGAGCCAGCAGTTCGGTGTGACCGGGCCAGTTGTGGCCACCCGCGTGCATGGCCGCCTTGTTGAGCGGCGCGGTGACGATGCCGTCGACCTTCCCGTCGCGGGCGAGCGCGCAGGCGGTCATCACGAACCGGGCGGCGGCGTCGCCCGCGCGCGGGTTCAGCTCCCCGTAGGGCACGTCGTCCAGCGACGGCCCGTCCTGGATCACCTCGACGAGCGCCGGGTCTCCCGTGGCGTCGGCCGGAGAGTCGACGACCCGCACCGCCTCGGGATCCTTGCCGAGCAACGTCGCCGCCTTGCGGAGCGCGGCGGCGTCCCCGATCACCACGGGCTTGCAGAGGGTGCGCAGCTCGTCGTGGTCGAGCAGGGTCCGGATGGTGATCTCCGGTCCGATCCCGGCGACATCGCCCAGGGTGAGGGCGAGCGTGGGCACCTGCTGGTCGTTCACCGGTTACTCCTTGTCATTTCGGGTCTTCCTGACCGCCTCCGCGGCCTTGATCAACACGTCGGGTTCGCCGAACCCACCCGCCTTCGTGGCCACGGGCAGGCCGGCGTTCGGGCCGCCGACCACGGCGCCGAGCGGCACGCCCGGAGCCACCTGGCCGGTCACGCGGATGCCGCCGGCCCCCAGCGCGGCGAGGACGGCCCGCGCGCCGTCGCCACCGGTGGCCACGAGCCCCGCGACGTCGCCTTCGCGGACGAGGTCCGCGGCGAGGGCGGCGAGCCGGGAGGACACCACGTCCGGTGGCAGGGAGCCGTCCCCGCGGTCCGGAGCCCGCAGCAGCAACACCGGCGGGCGCCGAGTCGCCTCGGCGACGGCGGTGTCGGTGAAGTCGGCCCAGGCGGCGTCGTCGAGCAACTGGTGCCGGGTCGGTGCCAGCACGGGCACGCCGGAGGCGCTCAACCGCTCCACCTGTTCACCCGTCGCGGCGTGCAGTGTGGTGACGACCACCAGGGCGGTGCCCGCCGCCGGGGAGCGCCAATGCCGTGCCAGGGGAGCGGCCAGGCCGGCCGAGCCCACGGCCACGGCGCGGTCGCCGAGTGCGGCCGTCAACGCGGCGACGCGGTCGAGATCGGCCTCGTCGGCGGCGTCGACCACCACGACGCGCCCCGCGGAGCGGGCCCGGCGAGCCCACTCAGCGGGAGTGCCGTCCGGGTCGAGCGACAGCAGGGGCGCGTCGAGCAGCGTCGGCACGTGGCTGCACGTCACGGGGGTCACGGGGTCGCGTCCCACCGGCGTCTCCGCCACGGGGGTGCCGGCCACGAGCAGCGTGCCGTCCACCAGCGTCCGGCCGACGGCGGGAAACGCCGGGCACACCACGGCGGTCACCTCGTCGCCGAGCGCGTCGAGCACCGCGTCGATCTCCGCGCGCAGCGGTCCGCGCACGGTGGAGTCGATCTTCTTGTAGATCCGGGGGACCCCGGAGCGCACGAGGTCCGCCGTGACCGCTCGGACGCGGTCCGCCGCCTCGGTGGGAGGAAGGGCTCGCGAGTCGGTGGTGACGGCCACGACTTCCGCGGAGCTCGCCCCGAGGTCCAGCATCAGCTCGGCCGTCCAGCCGGCCTCGGTGAACTGCAGTGCGGTGTCCCCCGCCCCCGTGAGGTCGTCGGCGATCACCGCTACCCGTGGTGTCATGACAGCTGCTCCCGCGAGGTGGCGGGGGGTGCGCTCAGCGCACCGGCCCGTTTGAGGACGAACGAGGCCAGCAGGGGAGCGAGGATCGCGGTCACCAGGACCGACGACGCCACCTGTGCGGTCGCCGTGCCGACGTACGGTGCGAACGACGGGTCGGCCGCCGCCACGATGGCCGGGGTGGCGATCGCGTTACCCGCCGTCGTGCCCGCGGCGAATCCGAGGCCCGACTGCTTGCCGCGCCGCAGGATGAAGCGGTAGCCGAGGTAGACGAGGAAACCGGTGAACGGCGCGACCACCAGGCCCACCAGGATGCCGGTCAGGCCGCCGGTGAGCACGTCACCGAGGTCGATGCCGGTGCCCAGGGAGAACGCGAAGAACGGGATGACGATGTTGGGCACCGGGTCCATGACCCGTCGCCACTCGCCGTCGAGGTTGCCGACGATCACACCGAGTAGGAACGGGACGATGGCCGCGATCAGGTCGGTCAGCGGGATGTCGCCGAAGCCGGAGGCCCCGAGGAAGAGCATGGTCAGGAAGGGGCCGTCGTTCACCGCGCTCGCGATGTAGGCACCTCGGTCGCGTTCGTCGCCGTACTGGCCCGCGAACGCCAGCCACAGCCCGCCGTTGCTGTTGTCCACGCAGGCGAGCAGGCCGAGCAGCGAGATGCCGAGGATGCCGTCGACCCCGACGACGAGCCCGAGCAACACCACGAGGCCCGCCGGGATGAGGCTCTTCATCAACAGCACGGTGCCCGCGTGCGCGAGGACGGGGCCGCTCGTTCGTGCCGTGACCTGCATACCGGTGGCGAAGATGAGCAGCGCGATGAACGGGGTCGCGCTGTCCTTGAACAGGCCGGTGGTGAAGCTGCCGATCTCCAGCGCTCCCGGCGCCAGCGTCGCGACGAGCGTGCCCAGCACCAGCGGGATCAGCATGAGCCCGCCGGGAATGCGTTGCATCGTGGCGAACAGTGGGACTCGGGAGGTCTCCGTACTGCTCAATGCCGGCCTCCTTGTCGGCAGTGCGGCACTGGTGCCGCACTTGTACGTATAGCTTGTGCGTACAAGATGACACAGGTGTCGGCCGACGTCACGCGCGGCCCTCCGAAAACCGGTCCCCACGGTATGGCCGGGCCCATGGCGAGAGCCCGGAGTGAGACGCGGGTCGCCCGCCCCGGCCGCCGTGCCACGTTTGGGTGAGGGGTGGGCCGGGTATCTCACGAACGGCCCGGTGGATCGCCGGGCGAAGTCGTGTGACTGGTCGGAGTGTCCATGGAATGGGAACTGGGATCCGCGGATCCTGTCGTCAGGGGTTTGCGGAACTACGTTCGCAACGTCGTGGAAACGCTGGGGTTGAACGGTGACTCCTCGTACGCGCAGTCGGAGCCGTTGAGCCTGTACCTCGCGGTGGACGGGCACCTCCCCGAATTCCCGTACCGTGACGTCGCCCTGTTGTGGGACGAGGAGCACGGTTGGGCCGGGGCCCTGGAGACCGGGTGTGGCGAGGACCTCATCGTGGTGAGCTACCTCGGCGACGACCCGCTTCCGAAGCCCGAGGTCGTGGCCTCCTACACCGCCGCCCTGTTGCGCGGCGAGTCGCCGGGACAGCCCGTACCGCCCGAGTTCCCCGTGGCCGAGGTGCGCCGGGGGCTGCGCTGGTTGGCACGCGTCCCGGACCTCGCCGGTTCGCCGCTCGGCGGGCATCGCGGCGTGTCGAGGACCCCGGTCCCGGCCAAGGCCAGTTGACCTCATGCCCCGGCGGCCTCGGGGGAGGAACCGGCGCCGGGGCGATCACCGAATCGACATCGATCGAACGGCGGAGCCCGAGTCGGCGGCCTCTCCGTGAAACGGCGGAAATCGTGTGCGCGCCCGTGACGTGGGCGCGGTGGCGTGGCTAGCGTGCGGAACCGATCCCATCGAAAAGCCCGAGAAAGGCTTGGTGTCCATGGATCGGATTTCGCGAGTCCGTCGCCACGCGGTGGTGGCCTTGATCGCCGCCGGTGCGGCACTGACTCCCGTCGCGTACGCCTCCGCGGCCGATGAGTCCACAACGGACGGTATGCGGGCAGCGTCCACCGAGTGGTCGACGGAGTATGTGGGAGCCCGGGCATCCGGCATCCGCTGGGTCGAAGGGGCGTTTCCCGAACGCTACCTCCACGTCGAGGGTGAGCTGACCGGGCCCGCCGACGGCTGCGCGTCCGTGTGGGAGCAGTGGACCCACGACTTCGTCGTCTTCCCGAAGAAGAAGATCGCCACGGCCTGCGACGGGGAGAGTGTCCCGGTCCGGACGGGTAACTCCGTCAACTTTCCCACGATAAGCGGTCAGCTGTGGCTCTGTGAGGGCACGACGAGCGCCGACAACTGTGGCCAGCCGGTCCGTCTCACCGGTTCGTGACCGACTGCCGAACGGGCTGCGGGTCGTGGTGGACCCGCGGCCCGAGGTGCCCGTCGTCGGCGTCGCCGTGGTGTACGGCTCCGGAAGCCGGGCCGAGCGCCCCGGAGAAGCGGGGCTGGCCCACCTCGTCGAACACCTGATGTTCCGGGGCTCGGCCCACGTCGCGCCGGGGGAACACGCCCGGCTCGTGGAACGCGGCGGCGGGGTGTTCAACGCGGTCACCAGGGCCGACGACACGGTCTATCACCAGGTCGTGCCCGTCGGCGCGCTCGAACAGGTGTTGTTCTGCGAGGCGGACCGAATGCGCGGGCTGCGACTGACTCCGCAGTCGCTGCACCGGGAGGTCGAGGTCGTCGATCGCGAGATCCGCGACACGGTTCGTGACGTGCCCTACGGCGGTTTCCCGAGGAACGCGCTCAAGGCGGTGTTGTTCGACCGATTCGCCAACGCCCACGACACCTACGGCGACGTGGAGGTGCTCCGCGCGCTCACGGTGGCCGACGTCGAACGATTCCTCCACGACCACTACACCCCGCGCAACGCCGCCGTGGCGGTGTCGGGACCGGTCACCGTGGACCAGGTGAGGGAACTGGTGTCCGACCACTTCGGAGACATCCCGGCCGGGGCGGCCGTGCCGCGTCCCGACCTGACCGAACCGGTACCGGACCGGCCGCGACACGACACCCGGTACGACCCGCGCGCCCCCTTTCCCGCCGTCGCGATGGGCTGGCGGGTACCCGATCCCCTCGGCGACCCCGACGCCTTCCTGCCGTACGTGGTGTTGGCGGAGCTGCTCGCCGGGGACGGCCGGGCCCCGCTGCCCCGACGCCTGGTGCGTACCGAGGGCGTCGCGGTGACCGTCGACGCCGCCGTGAACCTCATGGGCGATCCGTTCGGCGTGCGCGACCCCACCGGTTTCCATATCACCGTCCACTTCCGACCCGGAGTCGCCGTCGAGCGAGTCGTGGCCGCCATCGAGGAGGAGTGCCGAGCGGTGGCGGACACCGGACCGACGCCGGGGGAGCGTGCTCGCGTGCTCGGCAAACTCACGGCAAGACTGTCCGGTCGCCTCGACGACGTCAGCGCGCGGGCCGTGTGGGCGGCGCGCTTCGCGCTCCAACGGAACACACCGGACCTCGGCGGGGAACTCCTCGGCGGACTTGCCGCGGTGGACGACGACGCCGTCCGGGCCGCCGCCCGCGCCGTGAGCTCGCGACCCCACGCCACGGTGGAAGTCGTCACCGAACCACCGTCCCGCACCGTGACCACGGCGGGGGCGGCGTGACCCGAACGATTCCACCCACCCGGCCCCCGGAGACGATCACCGTGCCCGCGCACGGTCGACGACGAGCGGCGACGGGCCTTCGGGTGTTCGCCGCTTCCCGACCGGCGCCGTTGACCGAAGTGCGGTTGTACGTACCACTGCCCGGCGCGGGCCACGCGACGACCGCCGCCGTCCTGGCCGAGATGCTGTTCGCGGGCCGAAGCCGGCTGCGCGACCGGTTGGACGCCATCGGAGGACACCTGTTCGCCGTCGCGGGCGCCGACAGCCTCGTCGTCAGCGGCAACGCGCTCGCCGCCCACACCCGCGAGCTGTTCACGTTGCTCGCGGGCGCGTTGCGGGAAAAGGTCCGCTCCCGGCCCGAGCTGCACCTGGCTCGCGCGCGGATCGCCGACGGCTTCCGCCTGGCGCGCAGCCGTCCCGAACTCGTCGTGCACCAGGCGCTGAGCACCATCAGGTACGCGGGCCACCCTTACGGGCAACCCCCGCCCGAACCGACGGTGGTGGACGCGGTGACCGAGCACGACGTGATCGAGTTGTGGGAGTCGCTGCGCCCCGCCGACGCCACGCTGTGCGTGGTCGCCTCCGCCCCGGTCGAGCAGACCCTGGACCTCGCCGCCGAGACGTTCGCGGAATGGCGCGGGTCGGCGCGGCCCGCACCCGAGGAGGTCCCCGTTCCGCCACCACGCCCCGGCCCGGTGACGCTCGTGCACCGGGACTCGGCCGACCGGGTGTTGCTCCGGTGGGGGCTGGACGTCGTCGGGCCGGCCCATCCCGAGCTGCCCGCCGTCGAACTGACCCACACCGCGCTGGGCGGCTCGTACTCCTGCCGCCTGGTGGAGACGCTGCGGCAACGACACGGCTGGGCCTACACGCCGTCGACCTCGCTGCTCCACCAGCGACGAGCGAGCCTGCTGGTGGTCTCGGCCGACGTGCCCACAGAGGCCGCCGAGGCAGTACTCGACCTGGTGCGGGACGAGCTGCGCGGGCTCGCGGAGAATCCCGTCCGCGGCGAGGAACTCGAACGGGCCCGAGGGAAGACCCTGGGGGCGCACGCGTTGAGTCTGCGATCGGCCGCCCACGTGGCCGACGTGATGCTGACCCTCGCCGAACACGACCTCGAACTCGACGCCGTCGAACGGCGGGTACGAAAGCTGCATGCCGTCCGTGAGTCCGATATGGAATCGGTGGCACGGCGACTGTTCACCCCGGAACGGGCGACCGAGGTCGTGCTCGGCGACGCCGTCCTGCTGTACGCGAAGCTGAGCGCGTTCTATCCGGTCGTGCACCGATCGATGGAGTAGCGGAGACCGCGGATCAGTCGGCTGGTGGAGGACACCGTTCGCGCACCGTTCCTAGCATCGACACGTCGTGCGAGGCGGCGTGGAGGCACAGTGAACGAGTGGGCCGAAAAGACCGTGCCGGTGGCCGCGCCCGCCGGACGGGTGTGGTCCCTGCTGGCGACGTCGCAGTGCTGGCCGTGGCTGTTCGGCACGGGAATCTCCGTGGACTTCGCGGGCCGCGAGGGCGGCCGAACGCGATACCGCCTGCGGAAGGACGAGACCGAGAGCGAGATCGAGGTCGTCCCCGCTCCGAACGACCGGACGGTCGAGGTGCGCCATGCTGATCGCGGTGTCCTGACCTGCCGTGTCGATGCCGTCGGGCACGAAGCCGTCAGTAAGTGGACGGTGAGTCCCGAAGCCGGGGAACCCCTCGCGGCCGTGTGGCGCACGGTCGAGTCCTGCGCTCCCGCGATCGAGAAGACCAGTCGAGCCATCGACACCGCGCTCGCCCCCGACGACCCGCTCGACCGCGCGAAGGCACTCGTTCCGCTCGCCCGCGACCGCGCCGACGACTCCCGGACCGCCCGCACGCTCGACCCCGCGGTGGTCACCGCGCTGCGCGAGTGCGGGATCTTCCGGATCGGACTGCCGCGTTCGCTCGGCGGCGCGGACCTGCCCGCCCGCACCGTCGTGGCCGTCGTCGAGGAGCTGAGCCGGGCCGACTCCGCCACCGGGTGGTGTGGCTTCATCGGCAACCAGAACGCCTACGCGGCGTGGCTGCCGCCCGACACGCTCGCGCGCATGGTGGGGCCGGACGGCTCCTTCGTCCTGGCGGGATCGACGGCGGTGCTGGGCACGGCCGAACCGACCGGCGACGGCGGCTACCGCGTCAACGGGCGGTGGCGGTTCAACAGCGGATGCCTGCACGCCGACTGGATCATGGCCGGGGTGACGGTGCCCGCCGAGGACGGGACACGGGTGCCCCGGCTGGTGTTCGTCCCGTGGCGACGAGCCACCGTGCTCGACACCTGGCACGTCGCCGGACTGGCGGGCACGGGTAGCCACGACGTCGTGCTCGCCGACGTGGAGGTGCCCGAGGACTTCGTCGCGCCCCTGTTCAGCGGCCCGTCCCGTGCCCCGGACCCTTTGCACCGGCTCAGCCCCTACAACATCCAGGGCGTGCTCATGGTCGGCCTGCCGCTCGGCCTGGCACGTCGCGCCCTCGACGAACTCGACGCGTTGCTGTCCTCGGCCGCGGAGGCGTGCCCGGACGACCTCGTCGTGGAGGCGGCCCGGTTGGAGACCCGCCTGGAGGCCGCTCGCGCGCTCGCGCTGAGCACAGTGGACGCGTACTGGGACGAACTGCGCACCCGGCCCCAGCTCACGCCGCGCTCGGCCGCGCGGTTGGCGCTCGTGCTCCGACACGCCGTGGACACGGCCAAGCACGTCGTCGAGAGCGTCTCGGCGATCGCGGAGCACGGCGGCGACGCCGGTGCGGCCCGGACCCTGCGCGTGCTGCTGCGCGACGTCTACGGCGCCGGCGCGCACTTCGCCTGTAGTGACGACGTGTACCTGCGCAACGCGACACGGTTCGCCGGACGTGCCGGGGACCCGTGACCGGGCGGGAGGCGACTGTGACCACAGCGATTTCCACGACGGACGTGTCCGCGCGTCCCGAGGAACGACCCGATCCACTGGAGGCGGCCCGCGAAGCGGTGGCGGCTGTACACGGCGGGACGCGGCCGGAGGAGGCACTCCGGGACACGGGACTGCTCGACCTGAGTGCCCCGTGGCGGCCACCGGTCTCACCCGAGACCCTGCTGAGCGTCGGTGAGGAACTCGGTCACGGCGACGGCGCGCTGGGCAGGGTGTTCGTCGCCGCGCAGGCCGCCGCCGTGCTGCACTGGGCGGCCCCCTCGCCGGAGGGGAAGCTCGGTGAGGGCTCCCACGTCACGGGAGCCGACGAGGACTCCGGGGTGCTCACCGACGACGGGTCCGGCGCGGTCCTCACCGGCCGGTGGCGGGAAGTCGTCGGCGCGACCACCGCGGACTGGCTCGTGCTGCCGTGCCGCTCGGGGCCTCGACGGGTCTTCGCCCTGGTGCCGACGACGGCGGTACGCCGAGGGCACGGCGTCGCGGGCCTGCTGGACGACCTCGCCGCGCCGGAGGTGGTCTGTGACGGCGTCACCGTCGCCCCGGAACGGATAGTCGACGCGAGTGGTCCGCCGTCGAGGGGATCGCGAATCCTGCCGTTCCCCCTGCACCTCAGACACATCGCCAGCGGGGTGGCACTCGGTATCGCCCGGCGCGCCGTCGGGGAGTTCGTCCGCACGGCACGACACCGCTCCCGAGCGGGGGCGGTGCAACGAATGATCGAGCAACCGGTGCTGCAACGCGAACTCACCCATGCCGTGCAGAGCTTCCGTGCCGCGAGGGAGCTGTTGGACGCCGAGACACGGCGGCTGACCTCCGGGTCCCCGCAGGCCGGTGCGTTGACACGGGGTGGCCGGGTCCGACTGGCGTCGGCCCAGCTGCACGCCCAGCGGTGCGCCCTCGCCGCCGTGCGCCTCGTGTTCAGCAAGGCGGGCGGCAGCGCGCTCTACAGTGGACATCCGTTGGAACGAGCCTGGCGCGAGTCGGAGACCCTGTCGACGCATCCGCTGTTCGGACCCGAGGCCGAACGGGAACTGGCGCGTGCGCAATTCGGTGGATACCCGTCCGGAGCCATGCTGTGAACGGAGTATCGCGAACCGAATTCGCTGGCAGATTCGCCGAGAACCGCCTCGCCGAAATCGTTGATCTGATGGACGTGACTACGGATGCGGACTTCTACCGTGAGGGGCGCAAGCTCATGTCGAGTCATGAGGAGAAGCGAATGAGCATTGTGGAGAAGTTCGCCAACTCGCATGTGGACGAGACGCTCCGCCCGCTCCAGGTGGGTTCGGTCGCCGGTCCGGTGCTGGCCACCCCGGCCTACGCCGGCTACGCGGCGGGTGCGTTCACGCTCGGTCTGATCACGGACCTGATCGAGAACCACCACGCGACCGAGGTCACGCCCACCGGCCCGGTGCCCGAGTCGGGCTCGGCCGACGAGCTGCTCGGGATGCGGGTCGAGAGCATCAGGTGAGTCACCGGGTGTGGTGCCGTGCTCGTTCGGGCACCACACCCACTTTCTCCGAACTTCGAGTACCAGGCACAAGGGAAGGCGTCCGTGGCCCTCATCGACTCTCTCGAGAAGCGATTCGGCTCCTCGATCGACCGTTCCTCACAGGACCGTGCCTTCGACCAGGTCGAGCGGCTGACCGCGCTGGGCGCGGCGGTGTCCTCGCTGGAGTACCTCGCCTCGTCCCGCGACTTCGACCGCGGTGAACTGCTGAGCTGGGACACCGCTCGTACCCGTTACCGGTGGATGACGGGCCGTTCGGCGAAGGCGTTGGGCGCGGTGTTCGACAAGCCCGGCATCCAAGCGTTGTTCGGGCTCCGGGTGCTCGCGGCGGCGACGCTGCTCAACCCTCGTGCCTCCCACGCGAGCAAGACCGCAGCGGCCACCTACCTCGCCACGACGAACTTCGCCGTCCACGCGCGCAGTCCCTACGGCTCCGACGGCTCGGAGACCGTGCTCACCATCTCGCTCACCAGCATCGCGCTCGGCCGCTGGTTCCGCTCCGACCCCCGTGCCCGCCACGCCTGCCTGTGGTTCATCGCCGCGCAGTCGTGTCTGTCGTACGGCATCGCCGGGCTCGCCAAACTGGTCTCGCCCGTGTGGCGGGACGGAACCGCCGTGCGCGACATCTTCCGCACCCGGATGTTCGGCCACCGGAAGGTGTTCTCGTTCCTGCGTAACCGTCCCAAGCTGGCGCGAGCGGTGGGGATGGGAACGATCGTGGGGGAGATGGCCTTCCCCTTGGTCCTCGTAGCCCCCGCTCCCGTGGCTCGTGCGCTGCTGGCCACGGGAGCGGGATTCCACGCCAGCAACGCGGTGGTGATGGGGCTCAACCGGTTCGTATGGGCGTTCCTCGGCACCTACCCGGCGGTGATGTACTGCTCCCGCGCGCTCGGTCGCAGGGCGAAGGCGAGCTGAGTGGTGCGCTCGGGCGGTGCCGATCTCGTCGGCCACATCACGAAGCGGCACGTCGGCAAGATCGCCGTGGCCGTGGTGCTCGGGCTGGTGGCGGCCGCCGCGGGACTCGCGCAGCCCGTGTTCATCGGGAAACTCATCGACACCGTGGCACTCGGCGGGGAACTCGTCTGGCCCATCGTCGTGGTGTTGGCGTTGTTCGCCGCCGAAGCGGTGTTGACCTCCCTACAGGCGTACGCCATGGGCCGCGTCGGCGAGAGCATCGTCTACCGAGCCAGGACCACCCTCGTCGCTCGCGTGCTCGGCGCCGACTACCGGGCGTTCTCCCGGCACCGCATCGGCGACCTCACCTCCCGCATCGTCGCCGACACCGCGATGCTGAGGGTGTCGCTGTCGCAGAGCCTCGCCTCGATCGTCGTCGACGCGACGATGGTGCTCGGCGGGCTCGTGCTGATGTTCCTCATCGACCCGCTGCTGCTCGGCATCACGCTGGGCTGCCTGGCCGTCGCGAGCGTGGTCTCGCTGCTGCTCGCCCGGAGGTTGAAGACGGTCGCCGCCCGGCAACGCACGATCATGGGTGACTTCAGTGCCGACCTGCAGCGAGCCATCGGCGCGCTCGCCACGGTCAAGGCCTGCGGGGCCGAGGAGTTCGAGCGGGAACGCATCGGCGCGCTCGCGTCCGCCGCCCGCCGTTCCGGGATCAAGGTCAGCGCGCTGAGCGCACTGCTGTCCCCGGCGATGGGTATCGGCCTGCAGATCTCGCTCGCCATCGTGATCGTGACCGGGATGAGCCGCGTCGCCACCGGAACGCTGTCCGCGGCCTCGCTGACCGCGTTCATCATGTACCTGTTCTACCTCGTGTCACCGCTGGTGACGTTGTTCATGGCGATCGGGCAGCTCCAACAGGGGCGGGGAGCGGTCGGCCGGATCAACGAGCTCGCCGACATCGAACAGGAGGTGCCCGTGCGGGCACCTCTCCGGGCGATGGAGACCGCGACCGTGCCGGGAGTCCAGCTCGACGAGGTGCGGTACGAGGGAGTCGACTTCTTCCACGACGACACGCAGGCGCTGCACGGCGTCTCCTTCGTCGCCCCCGGCCGGGGCCTCACCGCCGTCGTGGGGCCGTCGGGCTCGGGCAAGACGACGCTGCTGCAACTGCTCATGCGCTTCTACGCCGTCGACGCCGGACGGATCACCCTCGGTGGCCAGGACATCGACACCATCCCGCTGCCCGTGCTGCGCACGCTCGTGGGCTACGTGCAGCAGGAAAGCCCCACGCTGCGGGGCACGATCGCGGAGAATCTGCGTTACGGGCACGTGAGGGCGAGCGACAGCGAGATCCAGCGGGTCCTGGTGCTCAGCGGACTCGAACCCGTGGTGCGGAGACTTCCCAAGGGACTCGACACCGAACTCGGCGAGGGTGGGGCCGGGTTGTCCGGCGGCGAGCGACAACGACTCGCCATCGCCCGCACCCTGCTACGGAAGCCCTCGGTACTGCTGCTCGACGAAGCGACGTCCAATTTGGACTCCGAATCGGAGCTGCTGCTGCGGCGAAGCATCACTGAGATCGCCAAGGAATGCACGGTGATCAGCGTCGCCCACCGGCTGTCCACGGTGGTGGACGCCGATCGAATCGTGGTGCTGGACGCGGGCCGGGTACAAGCGGTCGGCACCCACGAGGCGCTGCTGCGGGACAGCCCCTTGTACCGGCGGCTGACCGCGATCCAGCTCGGAGACCCGTCCGGCCCCGACGTGCCCGCGCAGCCGGGAAACCCCGTCTCCGGTTCACTGTGCGGCTCACTTCCCGTGGGACAAGGAGGTTCGTGACCCATGTCCACTGCGCTACCGGACGAGGAGTTCGGTACTGTCGTCCGACTCGACGACGGTCGGCGGATGTACGCGTCCCTGCGGGGAACCCCGACCGAACAGGCACCCACCGTGGTGTTCGAAAGCGGCCTGGCCTCCCCACCGCAGGTGTGGGAGTGGGTACGGCGAGCCCTGCCCGCCGACGTCCCCACCCTGGCGTACGCGCGAGCGGGCAGCGGCTGGAGCGATCCGGGACCCCGGCCCCGGACGGTGCCCCGCCTGTCCGGTGACCTTCACGCCCTGCTGGACGCCGTCGAGGTGACGGGTCCGATCGTGCTGGTGGGCCATTCGTTCGGCGGCCTCGTGGTCCGGCACTTCGCCGGGACGCACCCCGACCGCGTGGCCGGAGCGGTGTTCGTGGACGCGTTGCATCCCCGGGAATTGCGGCGCTCCGCCAACCAGCGGCGGGGAATGGCGTGGCTGGAACAGTCACTCAAGTTGTCGGCCCTACGCGCGAGCCTGGGGCTGGCGCGCAACCGGATCGACGAGCGCTTCGACGCGCTGCCCGGTGAGGCCGGACGGCTGGCCAGGGGCCAGCTCTGCCGAGCCGCCCTCTGGCGGGCGGCCGTGTCGGAGCTCGTCTGGTGGAAGAAGTCCGACCCCGAGAAGGTCGAGGTGGGTACTTTCCCCGACGACGTTCCGCTCGGTGTCGTGATCTCCGGAGAGTCGCTGCGCAACGACGTGGCGCACCGGAAACTGCAGCAGGACCTGCTGGCCTGGTCACGGCGTTCCTTCGCCGTGCCGGTACGCGAGGCGGGGCACTTCGACCTGGTGCTCGACGCACGCTGGGCGCGAGTCGTGGCGGACGCGGTCGCGGCGGTGCTGACGGCACTTGCGGAGACCACGGGGGAAGCCGAGCCGGCGAGGGCGTCGGTGACCGGTGACGGGGAAGTGTCCGCTGTTTCGGAAGGAGCCGGCGATGGCAGGTAAGAAGGCCAGGGCCGCACTGTACGCGTTCTTCGCCACGTGGTTCGGACTCACCGTGGCGGGGCAGAAGCTGTACCGCGACGACAACAAGAAGAGCTTCTGGGACAGGCTCTACCTGGTGGTCGCGGACTGGCGGTTCTTCGCGCCCAATCCGGGCATCCACGACCACCACCTCCTCATGCGGGACAAGCTGTCCGACGGAACGCTGACCGAGTGGACCGAGATCCGCACCGTCGAGGAACGCACCCTGCGCCACGCGGTGTGGCACCCGCACCGCAGGGCCGAGAAGACGGTGTTCGACACGGCGGCGGAGCTGCTACGGTTCATCGGACAGCACGGGCCGATGAACGGCAACGCCGACCCCACGGTGCAGTTGTCCGTGCCGTACCTGACGCTGTTGGCCCACGTCACCACCCGGCGCCATCACCCCGACGCCGTGCAGACGCAGTTCCTGATCGCCGTGTCCGGGGGATACGACGAGGAGGACGAGCCGACGATGGTCTTCCTCTCGGAGTTCCACGCGCTCTCGCCGAAACACGCGGAGCTCGGCCGGACGAACGCCTCCGCCTCGGTGTCCGACACCGGACGGGTGCCGTGACGAAGCCGCTCGAACCCGATGCCGACGTGGTGGTCGTCGGCGCCGGACCGGCGGGAGCGACGGCGGCCGCCGTGCTGGCGGCGCGCGGCTACCGCGTGCACGTGGTGGGTGACGCTCCGGGCGAACGGCGTCCCGTGTCGGAGGCCCTGCCCGCGGGAATCCATCCGTTGCTGGAGGAGCTGGGACTGCGTGACCGGCTCACGGAGGTCGGGGCCGCGCGCTCCGAACACGCCGTCCTGGACTGGGGCAACGGCGCGGAACCGTGGCGCAGTCCCGTCCGGGGACCCGAACCGTACGACCACGGGTACCACGTGGACACCGCGGAGTTCGCCGCGCTGCTACGCGAGCGAGCGCGGGAACGGGGAGCGATCGTCGAGTCGGCGCCCGTCCTGGAGCCCCTCGTCGTCGACGGTGTCGTCACGGGCGTGGCCGTGCGGGCGTCGAACGGACGGCCACGCCCCATCACGGCACGCTTCACCGTTGACGCGAGCGCGGAACGCGTGGTGGCGGGACATTTCGGAGCGCTCCGCTCCGATCCCACGTTGCGATTCCTCGTCCGGCGCGACCGGGCCCGGCCGGAGGAGAGCAGCGCGGAGCCGGGGGTCTTCCACACCGAGTTCAGCCCGGAGACCCGCACGTGGCGGTGGGTCGTCCCCTGCCGGGACCACGTCGAGACCGGTCGGATGTGGCCGACCGACGAGGAACCCGACCCGCAGGCCGAGGTGTGGACGCCCCGAACCGCGGAGCGGCTCGCCGGGCCGGGCTGGCTGGCGGTGGGAGACGCGGCCGGTACGGCCGATCCGCTGTTCCTCTCCCCGGCCGCCGTGTCGGTGTTGGCCGCCCACGCCGCCTCCGACGCGCTCCACGCGGTCCTCGCCGGGATCGCCGATCCGGCGCGGACCGTGTCCGGATACGAATCCGCCTACGCCGACACTCTCGCCGTCACGCACCGGTTCGCCGTTTTCTGCCTCGACGCCGCCCGGCGCGGATGCTCCGAACTGGAACTGGCGCGAGGGATCACCGAATTGCTCGGTTCCCGTGAGGTCGGACCGGCGTTGTCCCGAACTCGCGCCGCACTGGAGGGCCGGGGACCGCTGTTCGACTGCGAATGCCCGGAGGGGCCGCTCGTCGCGGGAGTGGAAACGCTGCCCTGGGCCGCTCGAAACCATTGAGGTGACGAAGGAGGAGAAATCTCCGCCGTCGCGTCCGAATCCCGGTCCGGCACATCGCCGGTCGACTACGAAAGGTGCGAAGATGAACAATTGGGACACGAGAACGCGGTCGAGGGCGACGAGGCCGTGTTCGTGGGGTGGGGCCGACGTCGAACCGTCGTCGCCCGCGAAGGGGTCGCGTGACTGACCCGAGGAATCGATTCGCCCGCACACGTGCTCGCCACGAAATGCGCGTTTCGCGCGTTCCTGTTCCGGGCGTGTTCTTCGGGAGGAATTCGGTCGTTCGCTCGAACAGGAGAGTCGTGTGAGCTCGGACAACGAGACGAAGAAGCGGAAGTACACCACCGAGTACCTCACGAGTACCGGAGCCCTGCTCGGTTTCGCCGCCGGAATGTTATTTGAACAGGTGCTCGCGGGGATGGTTGTCGGAATGGGTATCGGTGGTTTCGCGGGATATCTGATGGAGCGCCGTTCGAAACAAAGCTGATGTTCGAAGCCTGACCTCCCGATGCGGTGACACGCGACACCTGAAAACAGTGGAACCGCTGTCAGGAAAATCCTTGACATGGTGGATGTGATCGCGGCGCACGACATTACGCTCGATTTTTGTCGGAATACCACCGACGGATAGTGGAGGTGTGAAGATGAACAACATCGAGAAGGCGGCTCAGGCCGCTCTTCCGGAGCAGGGCGGCGTGTTGCGTCCGTTGGAGCGCGCCAACGGTGCCGCTCCGGTTCTGGGCACGCCCGCGCTGGTCACGGCCACGGGGGTGTTCTTCGTGGCGGGCAACATGGTGCTGGACCTGGTGGGGCACGAGAGCGCCGCCAAGCACGACGGGGCCGTTCCCACGGGCAAGTCCGGCGCCGAACTGCTGTCCATGCGTGCCAACGGCCTGCGCGGCTGACCACCGGCACGTCGAAATCCGCATGACCCCGGAATCCACCCGGTCCCCGGTGGGTTCCGGTCATTGTCGTGCACCCCGCGCGGCGGCGACCCGATGCGCCGCCGCGCTCTTTCATGTCCACATCGGTCTCACCGCTCCCGAACTCCTCCCGAACGATCAGCAACATGACGGATCGGCACTCCGCGGGAATGCCGTCGGTTGAGGGAAGCGCGGGCGCGAACGCCGGACGTACGTTGTCCCGGCGGTGGTCCACGGCTCGTCGCGGCGGCCGCTTGCGGACCGGCCACCGCTGGCATGTCGGAGGAAAGATGCGGTTGCGTTCGAGTGCACCACGGCGGAAGCGCGGCCCGAAGGACGACCTCGACGCGGTTTTCCGGAAGGTCGAACGGCTGACGGCGACCGGCGCGACGATCGGCGCGCTGGAACTTCTGGCCAGGCGCAAGACATTGGACGACAGGAGCCTGCTGGGCTGGCCGGTCTCCCGGACCAGGGTGCTGTCGCTCAACCGGCGCCCCGGCAAGTACCTGGACAAGGTGCTGCGCTACCCGCAGGTGCTCGGCATGGTTGGTGCGCGTGCGGCGAGCGGCCTCGCGCTGCTGGCGCCCCGTGTCGGCCGGAAGGGGCGAGCCGTCGCCCTGGCGGGGATGACGGCCACGGGCGCGGGACTGAACCTGCGGAGCAACTACGGCCTGGACGGCTCCGACCACCTCTCGTTTATCAACTTCGCCGTCTCGTTGTTGGAGAAGCTCTACCCGAACGACCGCAAGGCCCGCGAGGCGGCCCTGGCCTTCATCGCGGCCCAAAGCTGCCTGGCGTACTTCACCTCCGGGGTCGTGAAAATGACCTCCCCGGTCTGGCGCAGCGGCGACGCGATCAGCGGAGTGTTCCGCACCCGCACCTACGGCGACCGGTTCTTCTACAACCTGGTCAAGGACCGCAAGCTCATGGCGCAGGCACTGGCCTGGGGCGTCATGGTGGCCGAGGCGCTCTTCCCGCTGGTGCTCGTGGCGCCCCGGCCGGTGGCCCGCATGATCCTGCTCGCGGGGATGGGCTTCCACCTGGGTAACGCGCGCTTCATGGGCCTTAACCGGTTCTTCTGGTCCTTCGTCGCGACGTACCCGGCGGTGGCGCACTTCTCCCGGCACCTCGGCGGGAACGGGGAACAGCGGCGGGCTCTGCCGGAAGGAGCGACGGCATGAAACCGAGGTTGGTGTTCGCTTCGGCGGTGGCGGCGGGCATCGCGGTGGCAGCCGGGGTGGCACACCGCCTGCGCAGCGTCCCGGACTGGCCGGAACCGCCGGGGGACGTGACCACGGTGCGCGGCGAGTCCCTGCATCACCTCTCGTCGGCCGAGGGAGCCGGGCCGACCGTCGTGTTCGAAAGCGCGTTGTCGTGCCCCTGCACCGAGTGGGCGTGGGTGATACGCGAACTCGACGGTCACCTGCCGTACCTCGCCTACGACCGGCCCGGCAACGGGTGGAGCAGTGCCCACAACCCGCCACGGACGGCGGCCGAGCACGCGGAGCTGCTGCACGACCTGCTGGTGGCTCGTGGCCTGCCCGGCCCGTACGTCCTCGTCGGGCACTCGGTGGGCGGCCTGCTGGTCAGGGTCTTCGCCGACCGGTACCCCGGCGACGTGGCCGGACTGGTGCTCGTGGACTCCTCGCACCCGGACCAGCTCGAACGCTCGGCGCTGCAGCGCGAGGGCATGCCGCTGGTGCAGCAGAGCATCTGGACCACGTACTGGCGGTCGCGGCTGGGACTGCCCCGCCCCGACGACGGCTTCGGCGCGCTTTCCGATCTGCCCGAGGAGCTGGTCGATCCCAGCATGCGCGTCATGCGCAGGCCCGAGCCCTGGAAGGCGGCCGGACGTGAGTTCGCCGACTGGTACACCCGCTGGAACGACGAGACACGGGCCACGACGCTCGGCCCCGAACTCCCCGTCGCGGTCGTGACGGCGGGAGCGCAGTCCTCCATGGACGGCGCGCACGCTCGGATGCAGGAGGAGCTGGCTCAGCTCACCACCGTCGGCCACCACGACGTGGTCGTCGGCGCGCAACACGACGCGCTGGTCATGCGGCCCGAACCGGCCGCCCGCATCACCCGCGCCGTGGACTGGGTGGTGCGACGCCATCACGCCACCGCGCGGCAGTTCAGCGGACGGAAGGGATAGGAGTGGCGATGAGAGTTGCTCGGTTCCGGTGGTCGACTCTCGGGCGATGGGCCCTGTACGGCACGTTGTCGTTGTGGTTCGGACTCTCCGTCACGCAGCAGACCGGCCGTCCCCATCCGCTCGCGAAGCGGATCGACCCCACGGCGATGGCGATCCCCAACTGGCGGTTTTTCGCCCCCACTCCCGCCAGACACGACTTCAACGTGCTCTACCGGGACCGGCTGCGCAACGGCGAGCTGACGCCGTGGCGGGAGCAGGAGATCACCAAGGACCGCACCCTGCGGCAGATGCTGTGGCATCCCGATCGCCGGATGGAGAAGGCGTTGTTCGACGTCGCCTCGGAGCTGCTCCAGTCCCGCGAGCAGATCCAGGAGGCCGAGCGCATCCAGCTCACGGTGCCGTATCTCGCGATGTTGAACTTCGTCAGCTACCAGGTCGAGCACCACCCCGACGCCGTCGCCGTGCAGTTCCTCATCGCGCAGTCGGCGGGACACGACGAGTCCGTGGAACCCACGATGCTGTTCCTTTCGGAGTTCCACTCGCTGGCCGCCCACCCGGACGAGGCGAGACGGGAGCCGGCGTGGGCTACCGCGTGAGGCCGGAGGCGTACGGCGAGGCACTGCACGAGGTGTACGACCGGATGTATCCGGGCGAGGACACCGCGGGTGCCGTCGAGTTCCTGGCCTCACTGGTGAAGCCGGGGGCGAAGGTGGTGGAGTTCGGTGCGGGCACCGGACGACTCGCAGTCCCACTGGCGGAGCGCGGGCTGACGGTGCACGCGGTGGACGCCTCACCGTCCATGTTGGACAAACTCCGGGCCAACGACCCCGGCGGCACGATCACCACCGAGTGCGCCGACATCGCCGAGTGCAAGGGCGACGGGACGTTCGACCTCTGCTACCTGGTGTGCAACACCCTGTTCATGGTGCCCGACGCCGAACGGCAGATCGAGGTGCTGCGCCGAGCCGCCGAACACGTCGTCCCCGGTGGCCACGTGGTGGTCGAGGTGTACGAACCGACCGGGCTGCACCGCTACGGCCGGCCGTTCGTGCAGGTGCGGCACCTGTCCCACGACCAAATCATGATCGACCACACCGATGTGGACCCCCTGCGGCAGCTGCTCGTCCAGGTCCATTCCGTCGTGGGCGGCGGGAAGGTGACCAACTACACCGAGCTGAGCCGCTACGCGTTCCCTCGCGAGCTGGACCTGATGGCGCGGCTCGCGGGGCTCGGCCACGAGGCGCGGTACGGGGACTGGCGCGGCGGGGAGTTCACCCACGGTGCGCGCAGCCACGTGACGGTGTACCGACGGCGTACCTGAGGAGAACGGATGCGTGTCGCCCTCGTCGCCATCGGGTCGCGCGGTGACGTTCAACCGTTCCTCGCGCTGGGCTCGGCGCTGCGGGACCGCGGACACGAGGTACGGCTGGCCACCCACGCCGACTTCCGGGCCCTGACCGCGGAGGCGGGGCTGGAGTACGCGCCGATGCCGGGCAGCCCGGCGCACTACTTCGGTTCACCGAAGCTGATCGCGTCACTGCGGTCGAGCCGGTCTCCCTGGCAGTTGGTACGTCGAATGCCTCGCCAGGACGCGGCCACCGCGGGCGAGGCCACCGCGGTGATCGCCGAGTACGTGCGGCGAGCGACCGACAAAGCCGACCTGTTGGTCACCTCGCCGTTCGTCCGCAACGCCTTCCTGGGCCGGCAACCGGACCTGCCCTGGGCCTTCGTCTCGTGGTATCCCACCTTGCCCACGTCGGCGTTTCCCGCGATGAGCGTGCCGAGGCTGCCACTGGGCGGGGGATACAACCGCCTGAGTCACCACGTGTCCCGATATCTCGAATGGCGGCTCTGCCGCCCGATCGTCAACGCCTACCGGGCGAAACTCGGGCGTCCCCCGCTGGGGGCGCGGGTGCCGTTCGCCGAGCTGGAACGCGGACGGCCGAATTTCTGCCTCCAGAGTCCGCGGGTGCTGCCCAGGCCGGACGACTGGCCGGACAACGTCCACCTGGACGGTTACTGGTTCTGGGACCGGGACTGGACCCCGACCCCCGAGGCGGTGACCGCGGTGGACCGGGACCCCGCGCCCGTGGTGGTCTCCTTCGGCTCGCTGTGGCCCGCCTACCCCGACCACGCTCTCCGAACTGTCGTGTCGGCCGCGGAGGCGTTGGGCCACCGGGTGATCGTGATCGACGGACCGGAGGGCGCCGAGGTGCCCGACGGAGTGGTGCGACTGCACGACGTGGACTACACGTGGTTGTTCCCCCGCGCCGCGGTAGTGGTGCACCACGGTGGCTTCGGCACCGGTGCGGCGGCGTTGCGGGCCGGGGCGCCACAGGTGGTCGCCCCCATCTTCGTGGACCACCCGTTCTGGGCCGAACGCATGAGGGCGATCGGCGTGGCGCCCGAAGCGGTACCGGGAGCTCAACTCGATCCGGTGCTCCTGCGGCGGGCCCTCACCAGGGCGTTGCGGGACCCCGAACTGCGTCGGCACGCGGCCCGAGTCGGTGCCGCGGTGCGTGCGGAGTCCGCCGTGGACAAGGCGTGTGCGGTGTTGGAGCGATGGATCGGGGTGGAGGAATGGGCGCGACGACCACACTGAGCGAGTCCGAACTCGGCAGACGCCTGCACGCCATCCGGGGAGTGTTCTGGGAACTGGCCGTGGTGGGCGACCCGTACGCCGACCTGCTTCGCGGCCACGTCGATCCCCGGTCCCCCGAGCCGGCTATGTCCTTTCCGGCCCCGGTGACGCGCAGCGCGGTGGGAACGTGGGTGGTCACCGATCCGGCCCTGGCGGCCACCGTGCTCACCGACCGCTCCTTCGGGCACCTGCGAACCGACGGCCGCAAGGCCCGCATCCAGGTGCTTCCGCTCGCCGAGGCGGGACTGCGGCCGGGGGAGGCCGACCGGGACGCCGTCGAGGCCGCGCTCGCCGCCACTCCGGAGGCCCGGCCACGGTGGGAGGCCGCGCTCGCCGAGCACGCCCCGCGCGTGGCGCGAGCACTGGAGGGGCGGGAGGTGTTCGACGTGCTCGCCGACTACGCCGTGCCGTTGTCGCGGGCCGTGCTCGCCGAGCTGGCCCGAGAGGCCGCCGACGTGGTGGAGCGACACTTCCCGGACCTCGCCCGCGTGCCCGACGCGCTCGTGACCCCGCAGCGCCTGGACGACGTGCTCGCGACGACCACTGCGGTGAGAGCGGCACACGCTGCCTGGCGGGTCGACCACCCACCGCTGCCGCTGGCGATCCTCTACGCGGCGACTGCGCCGACCGCGGTGGCCGCCGCGATCGGCGAACGCCTGACGGCGGGCCCGGACGCGAAGAGCCTCCGGCGGCGTCCGCCGTTGCGGCTGCTGCACCGGGTGGCCCACCACGACATGCCCCTGGGCGAGCATCGGATCGCCGAGAACGACCAGGTCGCGGTGGTGGTCGACGATCCGGCCGTGCACGCCGCGGTCAGCGCCGCCGACCCGTGGAGCCGAGCCCTGGCGGTCCTGCTCGACGTTACCGTCGAGGCCGCACTCGACGCCTTGAGCGGGCACCGCTTCGCTCTCCGTTCGCTGTCCGAACCGATCCGTCGGCCCCGGAGTCCGGTGACCCGGCGGCTCGTCCGCTGGGAGGTGACCGCGCGATGAGCGCGAACGAACCGATGCGGGTGTTGTTCACCTCGATCGCCCACACCACGCACTACTACTCGATGGTGCCGTTGGCCTGGGCACTGCGCTGCGCCGGACACGAGGTGAGGGTGGCGTCCCAGCCCGCGCTCGCCGACGACGTCACGCGCAGCGGCCTGACGTTCGTGCCCGTGGGCGACGACCACGGCTGGGAGGAGCTGTTGTTCAAGATCGCGTCCGTCGAACCGGCACGCGACGCGCCGCGGATCGACTTCCGCGACCTGCTCGACGACCCCGACCCGGAGGCCCTGCTCGGCTTCTACATCATGCTGGTGCCCACCCTGTTCGGCACCGTGAACAACGACTCCATGGTGGATGACCTGGTGGAGTTCGCCACCGACTGGAAACCCGACCTCGTGTGCTGGGAACCGCTGACGTGGGCGGGCGCGGTGGCGGCGAAGGTCACCGGCGCGGTCCACGGGCGGCTGCTGTGGAACTCCGACGTCCTCGGCGCCACCCGACGGTACTTCCTCGACGCCTGGGAAAAGCTGCCCGAGGAACTGCGCGACGACCCCATGCGCGAGTGGCTCACGTGGACGCTGCGGAGGTTCGGGCAGGAGTTCGACGAAACCGTGGTGGAAGGCCAGTGGGTCGTCGATCAACAGCCGCCGAGCCTGCGGCTGCCCACCAAGCAACTCAGTCTGCCGATGAGCTACGTGCCCTACAACGGGCCCTCGGTGGTGCCCGAGTGGGTACGGGAGAAGCCGGAGCGGCCCAGGGTCTGCGTGACCATCGGGATGTCCGCTCGTTCCGGCAACGGGTTCAGCAGCATCGAGCTACCCGAGCTGGTGGAGGCACTGGCCTCGCTCGACGTGGAGTTGATCGTCACGGTGAAGGCCGATCAGCGGGCCGAGTTCGGGCCCCTGCCGGACTCCGTGCGGCTGGTGGACCGGGTTCCGCTGCACGCGCTGTTGCCGACGTGCTCGGCGATCGTGCACCACGGGGGAGCGGGGACGGAGTGCACGGCGTTGCGCTCCGGCGTGCCGCAGGTGGTGCTGCCGGAGATCTGGGACACCACCTGGAAGGCCGCGTTGCTGGAGGAGAACGGGGTCGCACTCACCGAGCCCGCGAACGCGCTGGACCCGGCCTCGGTGCGACGGAAGCTCGAACGGGTCCTCACCGAGCCGTCGTTCCGGAAGCGGGCCGCCGAGCTGCGACACGAGGTGCTGACCCAGCCCTCACCGGCCGAGGTGGCCGCCGAACTGGAACGGCTGGTACGTACCCCGTGAGGTGCCGGGCATGACAAGTGTCATGCCCGGCCGATGACGAACACACACGATTCGCTGACCGTTGTTCCTACCTCGGGTCCGGTACTCCACTCTACTGTGGACTTATGTACGGTCCTGTGGTCGACGTGAACGAGCTGCGATGCTCCTACGGCTCCTACGAAGCCGTGGCCGGAATCAGCTTCCGGGTGGACAGAGGTGAACTGTTCGCGCTGCTGGGAACGAACGGCGCGGGCAAGACGACGACGTTGGAGACCCTCGAAGGACACCGCGCCCCGTCCGGTGGTTCGGTGCGGGTCCTGGGATGCGATCCGATGCGGGATCGCGCGAAGCTTCGCAGCCGCGTCGGCATCATGTTGCAGGACAGCGGCTTCGCGGGGGACCTCACCGTCAGGGAGACGGTGGATCTGTGCCGCGCGATGAGCAGCCGCGACTCCGATCCCCGACAGGCGCTGGAACGTCTGGAGCTGGCCCATCGCAGTGACGTCCGTGTCAAGCAGCTCTCCGGTGGGGAGCGACGCAGGCTCGACCTCGTGCTGGCGACGTTGAACTCGCCGGCGTTGCTGTTCCTCGACGAGCCGACGACCGGGCTGGACCCCGAGTCGCGGGCCACGGTGTGGGCGTTCGTCCGGGAACTGCTCGCGGACGGGGTCAGCATCGTGCTCACCACGCACTACCTCGACGAGGCGGAGAACCTCGCGCATCGGCTGGCGATCATGCACGACGGTCGGATCGCCGTGGAAGGGACGCTCGCGGACGTGCTCAGCGCCGAACGCGCCCACATCGGGTTCGACCTTCCTCCGGGGCCGTACGAGTTCGAGCTTCCCGGACTCGTGGGGGAGATCGACCCGGCACGGCTTGCCGAGGGGCGGGTCCACATCCGGACTCCCGATCTGGAGCACGACCTGCGGGTAGTGATGCAGTGGCAGAGCGCCCACCAGTTCCCCTTGCGCCGGTTCCGTGCCCACCACGCTTCTCTCGACCAGGTGTTCCACGACGTTCTCGACCGCAGCCGGGCCCGGTCGAGCTCCGTCTCGTCGGCCCGGTTCGACCGGGAGGAGGTCCGATGAACCTCACACGCAGGCAACTCGTCGCGCTGTTCCGCGCCGAGACCAAGCTCCTGACCCGCAACTCCACGGTGGCGGCCACGGCGCTCGTCTTCCCCGTGGCGATGGCCGTGTTCATGGTGCTCTACTCGCGGGACAACCTCGGTGCGCTCGGCTGGGCGCTGCCCGTCGCGTTGCAGGTGTTGCTGATCGTGGGGATGACCGTCTACATCAGCACGACGCTCGCGCTCACCGCCAGGCGCGAGGACCTCTACCTGAAGCGGTTGCGCAGCGGTGAGG
This sequence comes from Saccharomonospora glauca K62, assembly GCF_000243395.2. NCBI lineage: Bacteria > Bacillati > Actinomycetota > Actinomycetes > Pseudonocardiales > Pseudonocardiaceae > Saccharomonospora > Saccharomonospora glauca. The sequence continues at coordinate 1,615,554 of NZ_CM001484.1, forward strand.
CGAGCGACGTCGTGATCATCGTCGGGATCAGTTCACCGCTGATCGTGCTGGGCCTGCTGCAGTGCGTGCTGGCCGTGGCGGTGGTGTGGGTCCTCGGACAGGGAAGACCGCACAACGTCCCGGTGCTGGCGTTGGCCGTCGTGCTCAGCGTGGCCATGACCGCGACCCTCGGTTTCGCCACGACCGGGTTGGTGTCGAGTACGCAGCAGGCCGACATGGCGGGGCTGCCGTTCTTCCTCTTCTTGTTGGTCACCGGAATCTGGGGAGCCACCAACGGCGCCGAGGGGCCGACGGTGGAGCAGCTGTGGACTCCCGGCGGCGCGGTGGTCGACCTCATGAGGATCGCCTACGACGGCACCAGTTCGTTCTCCGAACAGCTCGCCGCCTCGCCTCCGGCGGTGCTGGTGTTGCTGGCGTGGACCGTGGTGGGAGCGGTGGCGGCCCGACGGCTGTTCCGCTGGGACCGCAGAGTCGGCTGATCGTTCACCGCTCTCGTGATTCAGCCCGAGCTCCGACGGTTGCCGACCAGGCCGAGGGAGTGGGCGATGGCCGCGGCCTCGGTGCGGTTCGACGCGTCGAGTTTGCGCAGGATGCGCAGGACGTGCGAACCCACCGTGGCGCGGGTGATGTGGAGGTGTGCGGCGATCATGGGGTTGGACATGCCGTGAGCGAGGCAGGTCAGGACCTCGCGCTCGCGCTCCGTGAGCGAGTCCAGTGTGGTCTCCTCGGTACTGGAGAAGAGGTCGATGACGTCCCTTCGGTACTCGCGCAACGCCGGGGGTGACACGAAGAGGTCGAGCGCGGCGGCCGAGTGGATCGCCGCCGCGAGGTGCCAGGGGGAGTCACACACCTGTACGACGGCGGCCACGCCACGGCGCAGGACCTCTCCGATCTCCTCCCGCTCTCCTCCGCAGAGGGCGACGATCGGTTTCACCGAGTGCTTCCCGTCTCCGGAGGGTTCGCCGAAGAACCGCTGCCAGCGCGAACATCGGGTGATGTCGTTCGACCGCGCGATCCACACGTCCGGCTGTCGGAGCGACCCCGTACCCCGGAGCGCCTCCTCCAGCGTGGGCATCGTCATGGTCAGTTCGATGTGGAATCGCTTGAGGTCCAGCGCGTGTATCCAGGACAGTCTGCCCTCGCTCGCCCGGAGCTTGCTCGGGTCCTCGACCAACCCGACTGTGACCATGCGAATCCCCCAATGTGGTTACTCGGAGCGAGCGACAATGGTGCATGTTGCTCAATACGGGAAAAGCGACTTCAAGGTTAGTGCTTCACCTAATCGAGTCAAGATCACATGAGAGTCATTGAGGTTGTCTACCCTGAGTAGGGGGCCGGATGGCATGTCCCGTTGCGTCCGGTCGGTCTCCTCGGCGAGAAAGAAGTCCCTGAACAGCGACAACAGGGGCGCGGCTCCGCGAGTTCCGACGAAACCAGGCGGGGTCTCCTTGGCGTTGACCGTTGTGGAGTATTCACTGATTCGAACATTTCAAAACGTGCCTGCTACTTAGGGTAGCTAAAAATGTCGTGATCGCCCCTTGGTGATTGTTACGCTAGGTAGTCGTCATTCGGTTGACGGAGCGGCGGAGGGGAGGGTCAATGAGATGGTGGATGCCCACCTCGTGCTCCGTGCCCGATCGTTCGGGTATGGCGAAGACGCTGCGCGGCCCCGGGCCCTTCCCGAGCCTTTCCCCGCTTTCGGGTGCCGGTCGAGCCGAGTCCATCGTGGATGATCGCCGTGAGGCCGGGGCTCTCCTCTTCGGATGACCGAACGGACGCGGGCGATGATTCCCCGAGGGCGCGGAACCGGATTCCGCGGACGTCTTCGTGGGGAGTCCCGCCGACCCCGGTTCAGGGCAGGGGGATCCGTAGGCGTCGTAACGCCGAGCGAGCGGCGTTGTAGCCGCACATGCCGTGCACACCGGCACCGGGAGGAGTCGCGGCGGAGCACAGGTACACCCCGGGGACACCGGTCGAGTACGGATCGGTGGTGATCCTCGGCCGGGTGAGCACCTGCCGGGCGGAGTTCGCCCCGGTGATGATGTCGCCACCCAGGTAGTTGGCGTTGTCGCGTTCGAAGTTCGCGGGCGTGGTGACCGACATGGCCACGATCCGGTCACGTACGCCGGGGGCGAACCGGTCGAGCTGATCCAGGATGATCTCCGTGGCGTCGCCGGTGTAGCCGTGGGGCACGTGCGCGTACGCGTAGACGGGGTGGACGTCGCCCACCGACCGGTCCGGATCGGCGAGGTACTGCTGACCGACGAGGACGAAGGGGCGCTCCGGAAGCCGGCCGCGGCTGACCTCCCGCTCGGCGTACGCGATCTCCGCGAACGTACCCCCCACGTGCACCGTGCCCGCGCGGCGACTCGCCTCGTCGGCCCACGGGATGCCGCCCTCCACGGCGAGGTCCACCTTGAAGGCCGCGGGACCGTGCCGGTATGCGTGATAGGCCCGTGCCACCCGAGGCGGCAGCCGGTCACCGAGAATCCGGGCCGCCGTCTTCGGCGCGAGGTCGAGCATCACCACGTCGGCGGGACCGACGTCGGCGAGCGAGGTGACACGGACACCGGTCTCCACCGTGCCGCCGTGTCGTTGGAGCACGGACACGAGCGCGCGGGCGATCGCCGCCGAGCCTCCCCGTGCCACCGGCCACCCGTGGCGGTGGGCCAGGATTCCCTGCACCAGCCCCACCGCGGAACTCGTGGGCAGGGTCAACGGGGCTATCGCGTGTGCGGCCAGCCCCGCGAACAACGCCCGCGCCCGCTCGGTACGCCACAGCCTCGCCACCAGCGAGGCGGGAGGGAGTGCGGCCAGCCCGAACCGGGCGAGCACCACAGGGTGGCGGGGGATGCCGAGGACGGGGCGGAAGATGGCGTCGGCGAGTACGTCGTAACGCCGGGCCAGTGGGCCGAACAAGGCCTTCCAGGCGCGGCCGTCGCGCCCGAGCCCGGCTGCCGTCTCGTCGAGGGCGCGCACGAGGACGGCGCTGTCCCCGCCCTCCAGCGGGTGGGTGAGGTCGACGTCGGGGAACGCCCAGTGCAGTCCGTGGGAGGCGAGGTCGAGGGAACGCAGGAACGGCGAACCGACGCCGGTGGGGTGGATCGCGGAGCAGTGGTCGTGCAGCAGGCCCGGAATGGTGAGCTCTCCGCTGCGGGTGCCGCCGCCGATGTCCGATTCCGCTTCCAGCACCGTGACCGACAGCCCCGCCCGCGCCAGCGTCACCGCGGCGGCGAGGCCGTTGGGGCCCGAGCCCACCACGACAGCATTGCTCATGTCCGTACACCTTCATCGGAGTCACCGACGGTGCGGGCAAGGCTACGGGCGGCCCTTCGGGCGTGCCACCACAGGATGGTGGAGATCCGGCACACCCGGTGTCCGTCAGGTGGCCACCCCGGCGGGAACCGGCGGCGGGACGCGCGCCCGCGTACGACGCGGGGCGGGCACTTCGCCGTCAAGGGAAGTGCCCGCCCCGGTCTTGTCGTCACGATCCGTGGGAAGATCGTGTTCGCACTGTGATCAGGCCTCGTCCTCCGGGGACTCCGGGTGCTTGCGCAGGCGCAGGATCGCCAGCACCAGGCCACCCCACACGAGTCCGATGGAGACGATGAGCATCACGATGGCGCTGGTCGACATCAGGCCTGCACCTCCTCTTCAGCGACTTGCCGACCCCGCTTCCACGGGATCAGGGACAGGATGACACCGAGCACGAGCGCACCCAGCGCCACCGCCCAGCCCGCCCCGAGCAGGAACCCGCCCGAGTATCCGCTGTAGTTCTCGACCAGTTCGATCCGCAGGCTGTCCCACAGCATCCAGCCGAGCATGATGGGGGTGACCACGCCGAGCGTGATCCTCCACAGCGGGCCGACCTTGATGGCGGAGGTGGCGTTGGCGTGCTCGCCCAGCGGCTCGAGCTGACGCAGCACCCAGGCGACGGCGATCACCGCGACGAACGCGGCGACGACGATGCCGTACTGGTTGATGAAGTGGTCCACCACGTCGAGCAGGTGGACGCCGTTGGTGGTGGGGAAGAGCAGGATCGACACGAGCGCGGTCAGCCCGCCCACGATGAGCACGGCCGGGACCCGCTTCAGGCCCGTGCGGTCGGCGACCGAGCCGACGATCACCTGCACGATGCTGATCAGCGAGGTGAGCCCGGCGATGGCCAGCGAGGCGAAGAACAGGACGCCGAACAGCTCTCCGGCGGGCATGTTCGAGATGATCTGCGGGAAGGCCACGAACGCCAGACCGATGCCGCCGGTCGCCAGCTCGTCGATCGGGGTTCCGGCGGACGCGGCCATGAAGCCGAGCGTGGCGAACACACCGATACCCGCCAGCAGCTCGAACGAGCTGTTGGCGAGGCCCGCCACCATGGCCGAACCACTGAGGTCGGCGCGTCGCTGGAGATACGACGAGTACGTGATCATGATGCCGAAGCCGACGGACAGGGAGAAGAAGATCTGTCCGTAGGCCGCGACCCACACGCCACCGTCGGTGATGGCCGACCAGTCGGGCTCGAAGAACGCGTTGAGACCGTCCGTCGCGCCCGGCAGGGTCAGGGCCCGGACGACGAGGACGCCGAACAACACCACGAGCAGGGGGATGAAGATCTTGTTGGCGCGCTCGATGCCGCCACGTACCCCCACCGCCAGCACACCCAGTGTGATCAGCCAGACCACGAGGAGCGGGACCAGAATGTGGCCGACGAAGGATAGGTCCCCCGTGGGAGCGTCCGGGGCCCGGAGGAAGTCCGAGAAGAGGAACGCCTCGGGGTTGTCACCCCACGCCTTGTCGAACGAATACCCCGTGTACATGATCGCCCACGCCACGATGACGGCGTAGTAGGCGGCGATGACGAAGCAGATGATGACCTGCCACCAGCCGATGAACTGGGTCGGGCGGGACAGGCTCAAAAACGCCGACGGCGGGGTCCTCCGGTACTTGTGCCCGAGGGAGTACTCCAGGATCAGAAGCGGGATACCGGCCGTCAGAAGTGCGACGAGATAAGGGATGAGGAACGCCCCGCCGCCGTTCTGGTAGGCCACGTAGGGGAACCGCCAAATGTTCCCCAATCCGATGGCGGAGCCGATGGCGGCCATGAGGAACCCAGCACGGGTGCCCCATTGCTCACGGTGCTCTGCATGCATGGCGATTGTGTCCGAATCGTTTATTTCATGCGGATGATGGTGTCCCTCAGCCTGCCCTTCCACGGCGCGCCGAAACGTCGGTGGCCGGGCGGCTGGCCGCGCGACAGTGAGGCAGCCTACTCCGCGGTCACCCGCGACCATAGGGCTGTGCTGAGTCCGTTATGGGCTCCTTTTTCGGCCGAACGGCGTCATTGTCCTCGACTGGTCTGGACATGCCCGACGACCGGGAGTAGCTCTGAGAAGATCACCTCCGGCGAAAGGGGAGCTCGTGCGGCACGGACTCGTCGGCCTGCTCGCTGCCGTTTCCGCTGTGTCGACCGTGTTGTCCACGGCGGTCACCCCCGCCTCGGCCGAACGGTCGGCCCCCGACCCGGAACCCGGGGTGGTCGGGCTGACGGTGGCCGAGCTGCGTGTCCTGCTCGACGAGGGCACGGTGACGTCCGCGCAGCTCGTCGACGCGTACCTGCGCCGCATCGACGCCTACGACCGTGACCGGGCGGATCGGCTCGGCCTGCGGGCGGTGCTCTCGGTCGCTCCCACGGCCAGGGCGGAGGCGAGGCGGCTCGACGCCGAACGCGCGCGGGGACACGTTCGTGGTCCCTTGCACGGAATCCCCGTCGTGGTGAAGGACAACATCGACACCCGTGACTTGCCGACCACGAGCGGTTCACTGGCGTTGCGCGGCCTGCGTGCCCCCGACGACGCCACCCAGATAGCTCGTCTCCGGGACGCGGGGGCCATCGTGCTCGCCAAGACGAATCTGCACGAGTACGCGATGAGCATCTACACCATCTCCTCGCTCGGAGGCCAGACCCGTAACCCGTACGACCCGAGCCGTCACCCCGGCGGCTCCAGCGGCGGGACCGCCGCGGCCGTGGCGGCGTCGTTCGCTCCGGCCGGCCTCGGCACGGACACGTGCGGGTCGGTACGCATCCCGGCCGCGCACAACAACCTCGTCGGGGTGCGTCCCACCTTCGGACTGTCCAGTCGCGACGGGGTCGCGCCCCTGGCGGGCACGCAGGACACCGTCGGCCCCCTCACCGCGACGGTCGAGGACGCCGCTCTGTTACTCGACGTCACCGTGGGTTATGACCCGGCGGACCCGGCCACCGAAGCGGCACGCGGCCGGATTCCCGACTCCTACACGAACGGATTGCGGCGCGGCGCGTTGCGGGGTGCGCGACTGGGGGTCGTCACCGACTACTTCGACACCGAGGGGCGCGCGACCGACACCAGCGCGCTTGTCCGTGCGGCCGTGGCCGACATGGAGGCTCTCGGCGCCGAGACGGTGGAACTCGGGCCGCAGCCGGAGCTCATGGACGCCGCCGGACGGGCCAACCGGGTGCGACACGAGTTCGAGCGGGACTTCAACGCCTACCTCGCCGAGTCCGCGCGAGGAAAGCCCCGCAGACTGGCGCACCTGGCCGAGCCTAGGAACGAACTCACCCTCGCCGACATCGTGGCCTCCGGCGAGGTCACCCCGAGTGTGCTGGAGACCCTGCGGGGTTGGGTGGACAGCCCGCCCCTGCCCAACCCGGAGTACGAGGAAGCCCTCCGGCAGCGCGACCGGCTGCGGAACCTGCTCACCGACCTGATGACGGCTCACGACCTCGACGCGCTGGTCTACCCGACCATCAGCGAGCCGCCGACCCCGATCGGCGTCGAGCAGTCGTACCGCAACTGCCGACTCGCCGCGTTCAGCGGCTTTCCGGCCGTGAGTGTCCCGGCCGGGTTCACCGTCGACGGCCTGCCCGTGGGGGTGGAGCTGTTGGGAGCGCCCTTCACCGAGCCGACGTTGCTCGGCCTGGCCTACGACTACGAGCAGGCCACCGGACACCGGACTCCACCGGCGGGAACGCCACCTCTGTGAGGGCCCGCAACGCTGTCACCCACCGTCTCGCCGAGATGACCGTCCGAAGTCGAGGGAACTCGCGGTGAGGCTTTCGAAGCCGGCTGCTACGCCCCGCCACCCGCCGGTCGTAGAGGGAACAGCACTTCCTGCCCGATCGGCCGGTACCCCGCCGCGAGCAGCGCCCGCACCGACGCCGCGTTGCCCGGCGTGACTTGCGCGAACACCGGTTCCCCTTGGGGGACCTTGCTGCGGGCGGCGGAGGCGAGCGCGCGGCCCAGGCCTCGGGCACGAGAGTGGGGAGCCACGTCCATGGCCATCTCCCACCGCCCGCCGAGACCACGACCGAGCACCAGCAGGCCGTCGCCCTCTACGGTGGTCCATGCCCGCACGTCGTCACGCATTCGGCGGGCCCGCTCCAACCGGGGATGCCCGTCGTCGAACGGCAACAGCCGCACCGGCGGTGCGAGCGACAGAGCGGGGGCGGGCGAGGCCACCAGTACCGCGTCGTTCTCCCCGATCGTGGTCCCCAGATGGTCGGCGAGCGCGACCAGCACCCGGGGATGCAGGGGATCGGCACTTCCCACCTCGGCGAGGGTGCGCTCCCACCACGACACGTCCACGGGCGCGGTCACGAGGAAGCACCCGGTGAAGGCCACCACCGCGGCGGCGGGACCGCACAATGGCGCCACCCGCACCGCCCAGTCGGGGTCGGGGAACACGCCCTGTGCCGCGCGGGCGAACACCTCCGCGACCTCCTCGGCCGTGAGCGTGTGGAAGCGAGGGCCCGAATCGCTCATGGGATCGTGATCCTTTCGTCTCGTCCGCGCCGATGCTCGGGACGCCGGAGGCGCCGGGCCACGATCACCGCCGCGATCACGAGGATGCCGACAAGTGACACCCACGGATTCGGGTGGATGGCCGCCAGACCGCCCACGATCAGGGCGGCGCGGAGCAGCCTGCCGTCGTCCGGCGCGAACCCCATGAGCCCGGCCGACACCGCCACGATGCCCACGACGGCGGTGAGCAGCGTGACGGTGAACGTGGCGAAGGTCGCCTCCTGCAACAACAACTGAGGTTCGAGGACGAACACGTACGGCACGAGAAACGCCGGGACAGCGAGTTTGAACGCCATGACCCCGGTACGCATGGGATTGGCGCCCGCCAGTCCCGCCCCCGCGTAGGCGGCCAGGCACACCGGTGGGGTGATGTCGGCGACGATGCCGAAGTAGAAGACGAAGAAGTGCGCGGCCACGACGGGCACGCCGAGCTGGACCAGGATCGGAGCCGCGACCGTGGCCGTGACGACGTAGTTCGCCGTCGTCGGAAGCCCCATGCCCAGCAGCAGGCACGCCACCATCGTGAGGACGAGCACCGGGACGAAGCCGCCGCCCGACAGGTCCACGATGCCGCCGGCCAGCTTGCCGCCGAGCCCCGTCCGCGTGACCGTGCCCGCGATGATGCCCGCGCTCGCACAGGCCGCGATCACCGGCAACGCGGCGCGCGCCCCCGCCTCGAACAGCCGCGCGAACTCGGGAAGGGACAGTCGGGTGTCGGCCCGCACCAGGCTCACCAGCAGGGCGGTGAGGATGCCGAACAACGCGGCGTTGGCCGGGGAACGGCCCGCCAGCAGCAGCCCGACGATGACCACCAGGGGCGCGATCAGGTAGGAACGCCCGAGGAGACCGCGCAGCCGTGGCAGGTGCTCCTTCGGGGAGCCGAGCACGCCCGTGCGCAGTGCCTCGAAGTGCACACCGCTGAACACGCCCAGGTAGTAGAGCGCCGCCGGGACCACCGCGTACAGGATCAGTTCGTTGTAGGGCGTACCGGTGTACTCGGCCATGATGAACACGGCCGCGCCCATCACGGGCGGTACGAGCTGCCCGCCGGTGGAGGCGGTGGCCTCCGTCGCGCCCGCGACGTGGGGCCGGAGCCCCGCGCGTTTCATCATCGGGATGGTGAACGACCCGGAGGCGACGGTGTTGGCCACGGAACTGCCCGACACCATGCCCTGCAGCCCGCTGGCCACCACGGCGGCCTTCGCCGTGCCGCCGGTGTAGCGGCCGGTGAGCCCGAAGGCCAGGTCGTTGAAGAACTGCCCGATGTTGGTCTTGACGAGGACGACCCCGAAGAACAGGAACAGGAAGATGAACGTCGAGGACACCTGCACGGGCGTGCCGAACACCGACGTCGAGCTGTAGACCGATTCGGACACCAGGGCGTCGAACGAGAAGCCGGGGTGGGGAAAGATCGGCAGGTACGGACCGTAGTAGCCGTAGGCGAGCGCGGCCAGCGCGATCACCACGATCGGCAGACCGACGCAGCGGCGCGTGGCCTCCAGGATCAACGCCAGCGCCACGGTGGCCACGACGACGTCGAACGGCGTGAAGCCGAGGACCACCGCGCGGGTCGTCAGCCGCTCGTAGTCGAACACGATGTAGCCGTTCGCCGCGAGCGCGAGCACGCACAGCACCACGTCGTACAGCGGCACCCCCGGCCTGTCCACCCACGCCTTCCTCGCCGGGTACAGCAGGTACACCAGGCTCAGCGCCATCCCGACGTGGACCGCTCCCTGGATGATCGAGGAGAACGTGCCGAACAGCGCCGTGTAGAGCTGGAACAACGTCAGCCCGGTGCCGAGCACCGCGACGAGGTACTTCCACGGCCCCAACCGGGTGCGGTAGCGGCTCTCCCGGTCGTACGCGCGGGCCCGCTCACTCCGCCGCTCCTCGTCCGGCTCGGGGGAATCCTCGGAGTTCGGGCGAGCCGAGGGCGAGGCCGTGTCGTCGGTCATCGGCGGTGCTCCTTCCCCGCGCCTTCTCAGTCGAGCAGGCCTTGCTCCGCGAAGTACTTGCGCGCGCCGGGGTGCAGCGGGACGTCACCCTGCCCGAGAGTGGCCTCCTCCAGCGTGATCAGTTCCTTCTGGGCCAGGGTGAGGTCCTCGGTCCGCTCGTAGAGCGCCTTCGTGAGCTCGTAGCCCAACTCCTCGCTGACCTGCGTGGTGGAGGCGTACATGGAGGCGAACACCGAGACGGTCGGCACCGGCTCGTCGAGGAAGTCGTAGGTGCCCACCGGGATCTCGTACTTCTCGAACTGGCTGTTGGCCACGACGGTGTCCAGCTCGGGACCGGTTATCGGGATCAGCTTCACCTGCCCGGTCGTGGCGTGCAGCTCCTGCAGACTCGCCGCGGGAACGCCGAGGATCTCGATGGAGGCGTCGGCGTTGCCGTCCTGCAGCTTCGTCTTGGCGTCGGCGAAGCCTTCCTCCAAGGCCGTGTAGGAGCCTTCTTCGAGGCCGTAGGCGGCCAGGATCTGTTCGGCCGCTTCCCTGGTGCCTCCGCCCGGAGGGCCGATGGCGACGGTCTTGCCCCGCAGGTCGGCCACCGAGTCGATGCCCGAGGACTCCAGGGTGATGATCTGGGCGGCTTCGGGGTAGAGCTTGCCGAGCAGGCCGACGTTCTCCACCTTCGCGCCCTCGAACTCACCACGTCCGTTCACGGCGTCCTGCGCCGTGTTGTGCTGGGCGATGGCGAGTTGCAGCTCACCGCGGGCGATCTTGGCGAGATTCTCGACGGAGGCCCCGGTCTCCACGGCGGTGACGTTCAGCCCCTCGATGTCGATGGTGTCGACGAAGATGTTCGCGTATTCCTGCCCGAGCGGGTAGTACACCCCACCCGTGCTGCCGGTGCCGAGCTGCAGATTGGTGGTGAATCCTCCGTCACCCGCTCCGCCGCCCGCACACGCCGTGGTCACCGCGACCGTCGCGAGCAGGGCCGCGGCCAACCGGCCGACACCACGTCCACGCCCGGTGCGTGTTGTCGTACGCACGCTCGTCCCTCCTCCTGCCGGGGAGTCCCTCGGTTCGTACCAAACCTTCCGTGGTGACGGGCTTTTCGGCCGATGAACCGAAGTCGATCGTTATCCGTTCGCGATCTTCGAACGCGCCCGGACACGGGATTGCCGCGAATGGCGCAGCCCGATTCCCTCGGGTGGACCAAGGGAATACGGCGGTCCGTCGTGGACGATGTTTCGGGACGGTCCTCGCACGACGACGCCGGAGGTGAGGGATGTCCACGAGCATGCGCCCACGTCGGTATCGAGTGCTGGCGGGGCTGACGGCGGTGGGCATGACGGTGAGCCTGGCGGTGTTCACCCAGCCCGAGGCCGACGCGCGACCGTGGCGGGTCGAGAAGACCGCGGTGGCGATCGGCGCCGGGGGAGCGGTCAGCTCCGTGGACCCCGAGGCCACGGCTGTGGGAATCGAGGTGCTGCGCCGGGGTGGCAACGCGACCGACGCCGCCGTGGCGACCGCGGCCGCGCTGGGAGTCACCGAACCGTACAGCGCCGGCATCGGCGGTGGTGGTTTCTTCCTCCACTACGACGCCGCGACCGGTGAGATCGAGGCCATCGACGGCCGGGAGACCGCTCCGGAGGCCATGCCCTCCGACGCGTTCATCGACCCGAGCACCGGGCAACCGTATCCGTTCTTTCCGGACATGGTGACGAGCGGTGTGTCCGTCGGGGTGCCCGGAACACCCGCCACCTGGCAGGCCGCGCTCCGGAAGTGGGGGACGTACTCGTTGGCCGAGGCCCTACGACCGGCTGTTCGGCTCGCGCGGCGCGGTTTCGTGGTCGACGAGGAGTTCCGCAAACAGACCCTCGACAACGCGGAACGCTTCTCGGCGATCACCTCGACCGCGGAGTTGTTCCTACCGGGTGGAAAGGCTCCCGAGGTGGGGTCGGTGTTCCGCAACCCCGACCTCGCCCGCACTTACACCGAACTCGGCCGGCACGGCGTCGAGTGGTTCTACGAAGGACCGATCGCGAAGGAGATCGCCGCCACGGTGCGGAAACCGCCGCGCAGTGGCCGAACTGACCTGCCGGTGCCGCCGGGACACCTGACCGTCCGGGACATGGCCCGGTACGCGGTCGCCCGCCCGGAACCCACGCGCCACGACTATCGCGGCTACGAGGTCGTGGGAATGGCCCCGCCGTCCAGCGGCGGAACCGGAGTCGGTGAGATCCTCAACATCCTCGAACACTTCGACCTGGCGTCGATGAGCACCGAGGAGGCCCTGCACCACTACCTGGAGGCGTCGGCCCTGGCCTACGCCGACCGCGCCCGCTACCTCGGGGACCCCGCCTTCGTCGACGTGCCCGTCGAGGAGCTGCTGTCCGACGACTTCGCCGCCGAGCGGGCGTGCGCGCTCGATTCGAACGCCGCGGCGGACAAACCGGTGGCGGCGGGCGACGCCGACGGCGACTACGACCCCACCTGCCGACAGCCGGGCACCCACGTCGTCGACCGACCCGACACCGAAGGACTGTCGACCACACATCTGTCCGTCGTGGACCGATGGGGCAACGTGGTGGCGTACACGCTGACGATCGAGCAGACGGGCGGCAGCGGCATCACCGTGCCCGGCCGAGGATTCCTGCTGAACAACGAGCTCACCGACTTCAGCCACGTGTACGACCCGGAGGACCCGAACCGCATCGAGGGCGGCAAACGGCCGCGTTCCTCGATGTCGCCCACCATCGTGCTGCGGGACGGGAAACCGTGGCTGACACTCGGCTCGCCGGGAGGCTCCACGATCATCACCACGGTGACCCAGATCCTTCTCCACCGCATCGACGGCGGCATGGATCTTCCCGCCGCGCTCGCGGCGGGAAGGGCCACGCAGCGCAACACCGTCACCGTGTCGGCGGAACCCGCGTTCCAGCGGGACTACGGTGCCTCGCTGGAGAAGTACGGGCACCGGCTCTCCACCACCACGGAGATCGGCGCCGCCGCGGCCATCGAGATCCTGCCCGACGGCACGCTCCAGGCCGTCGCCGAACCGGAACGCCGAGGCGGCGGTGCCGCCGGGGTGGTGCGTCCACGTTCGTGACGACTCGTGGGGAGGCCGCCGCGTGGCGTGGCGGCCTCAGCCCGAGAGCCTGCGCAGCAACGCCTGCTTCGCGGTGGCGAACTCGGCGTCGTCCAGGATGCCGTCGCGGTGCAGGTCGCCGAGCTCCCGCAGCCGCCGCAGCACTCCGTCCACCTCGTCGAGCGTGCTCGCGTCGGGTGCCGAGGCGGAGGAGTCCTCCGGCTCCGGCTCGGCGGGCGCGTTCGGGTGCGGCAATCTGGCCACGACGGCCGCGGCGACCAACACGGTCATCAGCTCGTTCTCCGTGCCCCAGACCAGACGCACGCAGTGAGGATCGGCCTCGGGCGGCAAGGTGGTGGGCACATCGCGAGCGCGGAACCGCAGCAGGCCGTCGTTCAAGCCGATCGTCGGCAGCCAGTCCACTCCCTCGATGGCGTCGAGGGCGAGTTCGGTGCGCCGGAGCTTCCGTTTCGCCTCGGGGGCCTGCCATCCCCACTCCATGACCACGCGACGGCCGTCGCACGACACGGTGGCCTCCCCGACGGACACCGTCACGGGGACGGAGGGACCGGGCAGCGCGTACCGGTCGAAGGACTCCGGGTCGTCGTCCGGCCTCCTGGTGAACCGCACGGCGTCCACCAGGTACTCGGCGGCCTGTTGCTGCTCGGGCTCGACGGTGAGCTGATAGGGATCGGCGTTGGTGGGCAGGTGACCGCCCGCCACCAACGACAGTGGATCGGCGCCGTCCTTGAGGCGCACCCGGAGCTTTCCGGATCTACGGCCGGGCTCGTACGACAGGCCCGTGAACGTGGAGAGCGGAAGCGCGATCTCGCCGAGGGTCTTGCGTACTTTGTGCACGCGGCGATGGGAGCCGGGGGTGATGCGCAGTACTTCGCCGTCGAACGTCCACGTGCCGAAGGGTGAGCTGATCTCGGCCATGCCGGAAGGATAGGGCAGTGGTCCGGACACGGCCTCGGCCGTACGTCCGCGAGGTTTTCGCGCGGAAGCACCGACGAGGCCGGTGTCACTGCAAGTATGGGACCGATCGCGCTACGAAGTCACTCCCGGAGCTTGCGGCGCAAGGCGTCGAGCTCGTCGTCGGTGAAACCGTGGCGGCCGAGCACGCCGAGCACGCCGCCGTACCGCTTGTCGAGATGCTCCAGGAACGCCTCCATCGTCTCGGCGCGCGGGCGATGGTGGTCCTCGGGGACGCTGTCGACGCTGCCCGCGTAGGTGGGGGAGTTCCGCAGGCGTTCGAGGATGAGGTGCAGACGCTCTCCCGTGGCCGCGTAGTCACGGATGACGTCCTCGCGCCGCGCCCCGGCCACGGTGAGCGCGAACGCCACCACCACACCGGTGCGGTCCTTGCCCGCCGCGCAGTGCACCAGGGCCGCGCCGGGCGAGCGGTTGACGGCCCGCAGGGCCGACACGATGCTGTCGGGCCGATGTTCCACGTAGCTGAGGTAGTGCGCGCACGACGGATCGCCGGGGAAGCGCTCCTCCTCCCGTTTGCGGCGGATGAGCAGGGCTTCCTCCGTGGCCGCGAAACCGTGCTCGGGAAGCAGCGAGTAGTTGACGTGTGTGACATGGCCGAGCCGGGTCAGCGGCGCGGGTCCCTCGGACGCGACCTCGGTGGGGGACCGCAGGTCCACCACGGTGCTCAGCCCCAGGTGGTCCACCAGATACGTCACGTCGGTGGGCGAGAGGTCCTGGAGGTTGTCGGAGCGCAGCAGCCTGCCACGCGTGATCTTCCCACCGTCGTCGGTGGGAATCCCTCCGACGTCCCTGGCGTTCACGGCACCTTCGAGATCGAGCCACAGCACGGCGTCCAGTCTCCCAGCATCGGCGCCCGCTCGCCAGCACCGTGGCTCGACCGGCCTAGCGTCTCAAGTGGACGTGCTTTCACGAAGCGTCACGTCGGGCTGCGATCGGTAGCCGGGCCCGTCGATACGGGCCCGGACCGTCCGGCACCGAGGACGTCCGCGGTTCAGGTGGCCCGAAGCAGCCACGAGGACGGGGGACCGTCGTCGTGGTCCGAGTTGGAAATCCGTGGCGGCCGCCGGTCCGGACGGGGCGACCGAGCCGGAACCGTCGTGGGGTGAACCGGGGTGGTCGAGGACAGCGTCAGTGGCCCGCCCACGTCCGGGGACGGCATCTCGGGCACCTTCGACACCGCGCCCTCGGCGCGGAGCGACTCGTAGACGGCACGCTTCCGGTTTCGAGCGTCGGCCGCGGCCCGCCGCACGACCCCTGTGATCACGTGGGCCAGCGCGTGGGGGGTGGATCCCCTCACCTTCGGTGACAGCTCCAGCCGGGTGAGCACACCGTCGGTGTCGACCGTCGCGGTGACCAGCCCGTCGTCGGACGACGCCGTGCCCTCCACGGCAGCGAGGTGATCGCGAGCCCGTTCGAGCGCTTGCCGGCGGCGCGCCGTTGTCTCACGAAGCTGTTCCGACCGCGCATGCAGGCGCGCGGCACGGGCTGCCAGTGTCTCGCTCGAAGTCACGACGCCACCTTGTCCTTGTCTGTGCTGCCGTCACGGTCGGGTCCCTGCTCCTCGTAGACGTCGCGCCCGCCGGGATTCAGCAGCTCGTCACCCAACCTTTCGAAGAAGCCGGGCGGTTTCACCTGGTGGTCCCGCTCCTGGTCGGGATCCTTGGGCGGTTCCTTGACGAGGTCGTCCGTGTCGATTCCCTTGAGGTCGTTGGGGCCACGATCCTCGGGACGGAACTCCGAGGGAGTGAACTTGTCGTCGGTCACGATGTCGGGCCGGGACGCTCTCACGCCGTTGGGGTTTTCGTCCGTGACGTCCAGCCACTCGCCGGTGAGGTGCTTCGTGATGGTGTAGGAGGCTTCGCCGAGCACGGCGGCAGCTTTTCGGGCGTCCCGGACGAGCTCCTTGCCTTTCTCGACGAGCTCCAGCACGGCCTCCGCCTCGTTCGTGGCGCCGACGCGGAGGCTTTTGTTGGTGAGTCCGGTGGCGATCGCGGTGGAGGTCAGTGTGGCCCCGACCCCCAGCCATGCCACCGCGGAAGCGCCCGCGGTGAACGGGGCCACGATGAGTGCCGCCGCTCCGGTCACGAGGCCGGCGAGGGTGTTGAGTTCGACCTGCTTGTCCACGGTGCCGGCGGCCTCGAAGGCCTCGTAGACCGCCTCGATCAGCGCGAGGATGTCCTTGCGGTAGTTCTCGACGGTTTCCTTGTACTTGACCATGACACGCCAGGCCGAGGCGATCCGGTCCTGGCACCCCGCCAGGGCTTGCCGGAGTTCTATCTGATGCCTGCGGTAGTCATCGGCGGCATCGCCCTTCCAGGACTCCAGCGCGAGGTCGAGCTTGTCGAGCTGCATGGTGGCGCTGTCCGACAGGACGATCTCCTTGCCACCGAGCTGGGATTCATCGAGTGCGATGTCAGCTCCCAGGGGGGGGCATGTCCGAGCTCGGCCAGGACCTGGTTCGCCTCGTCCACACTTCCGGAGAGGAAGTCGGAGGTGAACAGGGAGATCAGGTCCTCGTCGACTCGGTGCCATTCCTCGATGATGTCCGGATCCGGGTCTGGCCAGTTCGGTGGGGCGCAGGGATACCCCGGTGTGGGCTGAGGAGGAATCAGTTCCGGGTCGAGGAGCCCGAAGTGACCGCGCTGCTTCATCAGATGGAGCACTCCGTCTGCGCTCCACTGCATCCGCATGTCGTGGAGGTGTTTGCGCAATTGCGCTTCCCACTCGGCGTCGTTCACCAGCGGTTCACCTCCCTTGCGGTCTCCGTCTCGATCTCCTCGTAGCGGTCGGCGATCGCCTTGAGGGCCCGTCGGTCCAGCTCGATGTTGCGGGCGTTGTCCTTGAGCACACGCTTCAAGTAGTGCAAAGCGTCGTGCCAGTACTCCCCGATGGAGTCGAAGACGTCGCCACCGCCGTGGAACGGCGAGTACTGGGCCGCGGCGTCGATCTTCTCGTAGGCGTCGTTCACGTGGTCGATCAGAATGCCGAGCCGCTTGTCGGCTTCACTGCGTAGCGTGTCCGGATCTACGCTGAACCCGTCTCCCAATGAAGGTCCTTTCAAACAATGCGCGGCCGGAAAAGTCCTCAGAGGACTCAGTTGGCCGTCGGACATGAGTCGGCGGTGCGGCCGGATAATTCCGGGACCGCACCGCCGTGTCTCAGCTCATCGAGTACCGGTCAGGCCCGGACGCCCACCACATTCGAATAGCGGATCTCCTTTCCCTCGGAGAAGTCATACACGTGGATCTGGAAGAGGAGGTCGCTGCCCTCGTAGTAGTTCTTGTTGCACACCCCCCAGGTCCCGGAACCCATCCGGTTCTCGCACTGACCGGAGCGATACAGGGACCCGTTCCGGTAGTTTCTCCACGTGACAACGGCCGAGGCGCCATCGGCCGCGGTGTCCTTGACCCACCACTTGTCGCCGTAGGGTTCGAAGCACACCCGTGCTCCGGGGATGTCCGGAGGACAGATCACTCCGCTGGACGGCGGAGTGCCCTTCTTGGCCTTGTCGATCTCGTAAGCGGCGACCGACGCCCCCTCCCCGTCAGCCGCCAACTCCTGAGCCGCCGTTGCCGTCGTCGGCAGGAACGCCAGGGCCAGAGCTGCCACCCCCGACGCGAACACACGCAATCTGCGCATTGTCGATCCCCCTTGTGTTGTTTCGGTGTCCAGTCCGCACCGCGCGGTGCGGGCGTTACCGTCGAGACATCATGCTGTTGGAGAACGCGGGAGACGTCATTGGCGCAGCCTCTTCGATTTCTTGACGTTCCCTCCACACCCTCCGGGGCCGTGTTTTCTCCCGTAGGTCGCGGGGCGCGATCCCGTAGGCGGTGCGGAACGCTCGCGTGAACGCCGCGTGGTGCGAAAAACCCCAGCGCGCCGCGATGTGGTGCACGGGAACGGCATGCATCGCCGGGTCGGCGAGGTCCCTGCGAGCCCGCTCCAGCCGCCGCTGGCGAATCCACGCGGACACCGTGGTCCCGTCCTCCCCGAACAGCCGGTGGACGTAGCTGGTGGAGACGTGGTGGGCGTCCGCGATCAGCTGCGGTCCGAGATCCCGGTTGTGCAGGTGCTGGTCGATGAAGGCCCGCATGCGCAGCAACAGGTTCCGGCGATGCACCTCCGGAGGAACGTGGCGCTTCTCGTCTTCCAGCGCCTGCGTGATCAGACCCGCCAGCACGTCCCGCAGCACCGTCGCCACCCGCGGCTCGTCCGTGTCCCGGTAGGAGCCGTGGTCGGTGATGATGTGGTCGAGCACCGTCGTCAGCAGGCCGCCCATTCCCTCCCGCGCGGGCAGCCGCCGGCCGACCAGCGATCGGGAGTGTCCGTCCGGCAACGGCAACATCACCTTCGGCACCTCCACCCCGACACAGGAGATCGGAGGTGGTCCGTGGCCCTCGAGTCGGAAGGGCAGCGACGAGTCGATGACGTGGACGTCGCCGGGCTCGTACGTGACGTCGGTGTGGTCGTCCACGCGGCGCAGCGTTCCCTCGCGCAGCAGCACGACGTTGTACGTCTCCGGATCGGCTTGCGCGATGTGCTTGGCCGTGCGCCGGAACCTCATGGGAGCGAAGGACATCGTCCACACGCGCATCGCGTCGAGCGGCAGGTTTCGCTGTCGTAGATGGAGATCCGCCGTGAGATGGTGCGCGTCCACCTCCATCGCCGGAGATGTGGCCACGTCCGGTGCGATGAGGTCTCCGGGCCGCGTGTGTTCGGGACCCAGTATCAGATCAGTCATAGACCCTTCCCCCTGTAGGTCGGACTGACGACTCGTTGTCCGGGGATGCTACCGAGAGCAACCTCGCCGGGCTGCCGAGTTAAATAAATGAGGCGATTTCGGCTTTGTTTTTCACTCTCCGTGCATGGTGTGTGACATTCGTGTACGGGAATTGCGGACACGCGTGCAGGATCTGCGGACACGCGTGCGGGAGGTGCGGACACGCGGGTTAGGCGTAGTGGGCGGCCAGACCCGTGACGCCCGGCGCGACATGGGGGCGCAGGACGAGGTCGTCGTCGTAGTCACCGCCGGCCTGGGTGCGAAACGGCACGGGGGAGGTCTCCGCGAGCGTCGCCAGCCGCTGCCGTAGCCGGCTCACCGCGGCCCGGTAGTCGTCCTCGGTGGCGTGGTCCGCGTCGTACACGGCCAGCGCGGGCAGGGGCTCCATTCCGGTGTAGTGGAAGATGCCGTGCTGGATCGGGAACAGCACTTGCTCCAACTCGCCGTGGATGCCCCGAGGCCCGAACGCCGCCTCCCGCGCCCCGACCGTGGTCACCACCAGAGCCCGTCGACCCCGCAGCCCGCCGTCGCCGTAGCGCAACGTGGCGCCGGTGACGGGGTCTTTCACCCCGAAGGCGAAACCGTTGACGAACACCCGGTCGAACCACCCCTTCAGGATGGCGGGCATGCCGTGCCACCACAGTGGGAACTGCACGACCAGCACGTCCGAGGCGAGCACGAGTTCCTGCTCGGCCCGGATGTCCGCGCTCAGTTTTCCCCGGCGATAGGCGTGCTTCGCCACGGCGCCGACCAGCAGCCGGTCGGTCGGGTCGTGGGAGAAGTCGTCGGCGTCCACCACCGGATTCCACTTCATGGCGTAGAGGTCGCGGACCGTCACGTCGTGTCCGTGGTCGCGGAGATGACGGACCCCCTCGCGGGCGAGCGAGTGAGTCAGCGACCGGTGGTCCGGGTGAGCCAGAAGCCACAGCACGTTCATGACTTCCGAGGGTGCTCGACCACTCACGTTCCGGCGAGTGGCCCGAAAGCCATCATGCGAAAGAATCGGGCCATGCCCAATCGTCATCACGTGGCTGTGTTGGTGCGCGACGGCGTACTCCCGCTGGAGCTGGGGCTGGTGCACCAACTGTTCGGAGTGGCCCGCTCGCCCGAGGGCACACCGCTGTACTCGGTGCGAACCTGCGCGCTCGAACCGGGGCCGGTCCGGACCGACGCGGACTTCGTCGTCCGGGTCGCTCACGGCCCCGAGCTGCTGGAGACCGCGGACACCGTCGTGATCCCGGCCAGTCACGAGCTCGACGAAACCGACCGGGTGCTCTCCCCCGCGCTGGCCGACGCGTTGGGGCGCATCCGGCCCGGCACGCGCCTGGCCTCGATCTGCACGGGGGCTTTCGTGCTCGCCGCGGCGGGTGTGCTCGACGGCCTCCGCGCCACCACGCACTGGAAGTCGGTCGAGAGATTCCGCAGCACCTTTCCCGCCGTGCACCTCGACCCGGACGTGCTCTACACGGACAACGGCGACGTGCTGACCTCCGCGGGAGAGGCCGCCGGGATCGACCTGTGTCTGCACCTGATCCGCCGGGATCACGGCGCCGCGGTGGCGGCCGAGGTGGCCCGCACGACGGTCATGCCGCCGCACCGGGAGGGTGGGCAGGCACAGTACCTGCAGAGCCCGGTGTCGCCCTCGGAGGACCACGGCTCCACGGCTCCGGCTCGGGAGTGGGCTCTGCGCCACCTGGAGCGGCCCATGTCGGTGACCGACCTGGCTGAGCGGGCGGCCATGAGTACCCGGTCGTTCACGCGACGCTTCCGTCGGGAGGTCGGTCAGTCGCCACGACAGTGGCTGATCCGGCAACGCGTCGAGCGCGCTCGCCAACTGCTGGAACGCACCGACCTGCCCATCGACCGGGTGGCCGAGGCGGTGGGATTCACCACGGCGGTGTCCCTACGACAGCACTTCACGCGCACCCTGGGTGTTCCGCCGAGCACCTACCGACGCACCTTCCGTGGTAGCGCTCACACCTCGTCGAGCTGACGGGCGCGCCCGGAATGCGCTCGGTCCGTGGGGCGTTGCCCCACGGGAAGGAGGGTGCAGAATTGGCTGACGCGACACTGACCGCGGCACGTCCCTCGAACGCTCGGCGGTCCTCCCGACACGGCCGCCCCACGAACGACGAACCGGACATCGTCCGGTATTACCTCGACGAAGTCGGCGCGACCCCTCTGCTGACCGCCAACCAGGAAGTGGACATCGCGAAGCGGATCGAGGCCGGGGTGTACGCCGCCGAGCTGCTTCGCCGGGCCGACGCGGGCGAGATCACGCTCGAACACGACCGCCGCGACCTGGAAGCGATCGCGCGGGACGGACAGCGTGCCAAGGACCATATGGTCAAGGCTAACCTCCGGCTCGTCGTGACGGCCGCCCGCAAGAACCGGCACAGCAACCTGCCGCTGCTGGACGCGATCCAGGAGGGCAACCTCGGTCTGATCCGGGCAGTGGAGAAGTTCGACTACGCCAAGGGCTACAAGTTCTCCACCTACGCCATGTGGTGGATCCGCCAGGCGATCCAGCGCGGCAACGCGTTCCAGAGCAACACCATTCGGTTGCCGATGCACGTCAACGAGCAGGTCGCGAAGCTCGATCGCCTCGAACGCACGCTCCAGGCCCACAGCGATCACGAGCCCACCCTGGAGGAGCTGGCCGCCGCCGCGGACATGCCGGTGGAACGCGTGATCGCCCTACGTCGAGCGGGCCGCTCCACCGTCAGTCTCGACGTGCCTCTCGACGAGGACGGCGAACTGCGCCTCGGTGACCTCGTGTCGGACGGCACGGTGCCCGCCGTCGGCGAGCGCCTCGAACGACAGGCCATGACGAAGGAGTTGCGTGCCGCGCTCGACAGCCTGCCCCCCACGGAGGCGGCCGTGGTGACCTTGCGCTACGGCCTGGGCGACGGGCACCCCCACACGATCCCGGAGCTCTCGGAACGTCTCGGTCTGAGCCGCAAGCGGGTGCGCACGCTGGAGGCGCGCGCGATGGAGATGTTGCGGGAACCCCAACGCAGCGAGCCACTGCTCGACTGGGCGAGCTGACCGGCGAACTCGACGCGACGCCGCCGTGGGCGGTGTCCACACTCCGGTGGGAACCGCGCCGGCACGGTTCCCACCGAAAAGGCGTTCACCTCGACCCGCTCCCGCGAGCTTTGGCCGTCCGGCGCCCGCTGGCCTTCCGCAGCGCGGTCACCAGGTCCTGTTTGTTCATGGACGAGCGGCCCGGAATGTCGAGCTGCCGGGCCCGTTCGTAGAGATGCCGTTTGCTCGCGTTCGCGTCCACGCCACCGCTGGTCGGCACGGTGCGCTGACCGGCGCCACGGGAGGCTTGCTTGTCGGACGGTCCCTTGCGGCCCTTGGGCTCCCAGTGGTCGCCCACCTTCTCGAAGGTGTGCTTGAGCGCCGCGAACGCCGTCTGATGGGCCCGCCTGCCCTCGCCGTAGGTCTCGACCGCGGAGTCGTGCGCCTCGATCCACGTGCGCTGAGCCTTCTCCGGGGAGCGCCGCAGCGTACTCGGCAGTTCCTTACGTCCCGGCACGGGTATCACCTACTTCGCGTGATCGGTCGCGCTTCGTGGCGCCGTAGTTCGGGTTGCCGAGCTTCCCGGACGGCAAACGTGATCGAGCAGGTGTTCGGTGTGCTTCGCGTTCTCGTCACTCACCCGCCGCAGCACACGCAGCCCCTCCGCCACGCGGCGGGCGAACCCGGGGTCCACGTCCGGTGCCGGCCCCGTGTCGCGCACGACCGCGCCGATGCCACCGAGTACGGCCGCCAGGACGGCGACGTACAGGGCGGTGATGACCACTTCGACCTCCTTCCGGACCATTCTTCGGTCCATTCCGTGTTTGGCATCCTTTGCCCTAGGGTCGGAGGGAAATTGGACCGGAGGTAGAGCCAATGTCGGGGGAAGTGGACCGTTTTC
The DNA here is from genome assembly GCF_000243395.2 of Saccharomonospora glauca K62. NCBI lineage: Bacteria > Bacillati > Actinomycetota > Actinomycetes > Pseudonocardiales > Pseudonocardiaceae > Saccharomonospora > Saccharomonospora glauca. The sequence goes on from NZ_CM001484.1 coordinate 1,638,124, forward strand.
AACACGGTGCGGCGCTGGCCACGTTGCTGGGGGACTGGAGCACGGGGGACGGCCCGCTCTACCGCAAGTTGGCGGACGCCATCGCCGCGGCGGCGGACGACGGTTCACTGGTCCCCGGCGAGCGGCTGCCCGCGGAACGGGAACTGGCGCGGGTGCTCGCGGTGAGCCGGTCCACCGTGGTCGCGGCCTACGAGGAGTTGCGGGGGCGTGGGGTGGTGGATCGTAGGCAGGGCAGCGGCACGAAGGTCAACGACCGGCGGCGGCCACGGCACAGCGACGGACGGGTGCGAGGCGGGCGAGGCACCGCGATCATGCAACGGCTCATCGACGGCCCCGGACGGCTCATCTCCCTCGGCTATGCGGCCGACGCGGGGGTGCCCGAGGTCGCGGAGGCACTGCGCGAGGTGGCCGACCACGACATCACGGATCTGCTGCACGACGCCGGTTACCACCCGCGCGGCCTTCCCGCGCTACGCGAGGTGGTGGCGCGGCACTACACGAACCGAGGTCTTCCCACCTCCCCGGACCAGGTGCTCGTGACGACGGGAGCCCACCAGGCGCTGGTGTTGTTGGCCGAGGTGTACCTCCGAGGGGCCTCCTCGGTGGCGGTGGAGGTCCCGAGCTGGGCGCCGTGCCTGGACATCTTCCGCCAACACGGCGTGCGCCTGGTGCCGGTGGGCCTCGACGCCGAGGGTATCGACGTCCGTGCGCTCGCCGAGGTGTTGACGCGAACGAGGCCCGCGCTGCTCTACGTGATGCCGACCTTCCACAACCCCACGGGCCGGCTCATGTCGGCGACGCGCAGGCGGCAGGTCGCGGAGCTGGCGGCTCGGCACGAGGTGGCGGTGGTCGAGGACAACGCCTACGTCGGACACAGTCTCACCGTCGACGAGGAGGCGTTGCCCGCGCCGCTGGCCGCGTACGCCCCCGAGTCGGGCGAGGTGCTGACCGTCGACTCTTTGAAAGGCCTCTGGGCCGGACTGCGAGTCGGGTGGGTGCGGGGCCCGGCCGGGATCATCGAACGATGCGCCCGCCGCAAGGCCATGGCCGACCTCGGGAGTCCTCTGATCGAGCAGGCGGTGGCGGCGCGGCTGGTGCCTCGCCTGGCCGAGCTGTCGAGGGCCCGTGGTGTCGTGCAGCGCCGGAGGCTGGCCGAACTCGAACGCCTGCTGCGACAGCGGTTGCCCGAGTGGACCTGGACGCCTCCGGACGGTGGCTCGTCGCTGTGGGTGCGACTGCCCGGCGGGCACAGCGCCGACGTGTACGCCCAGCTCGCGTTGCGCCACGGCGTCGAAGTGATTCCGGGATCGACGATGGACCCCACGGGAGGGCACGACGACCACTTCCGCATCCCGTTCGTCCGCCCGCCGGAAGAACTGGAGGAGTTGGTCTGCCGGCTCGCGTCCGCGTGGACGGAGCTGGTGCGGCACGGGCCGCACGAGGACCTGCCGCTGCGCCCGGTGGTGTGAGACGGTCGCGTAAACGGACGAGCGTCTCGCCCATGTTCGCGTGCGGCCGGACCCGCTTGGCTGAAAGCCATGACAGCGAACACGACAAACGCGAAGGACATCACGACCGTGCTGGTGCTCGGTGGCACCGGCAAGACCGGACGCCGGGTGGCGAGCAGGCTCCGGCGCCGGGAAGGTGTGGAGGTACGGCTGGGGTCCCGCTCGACGCGACCGCGCTTCGACTGGACCGACGAGTCCACTTGGGACACCGTGCTCACCGGGGTGGACGCCGTCTACGTGGTGTACGCGCCGGATCTCGGGGTGCCCGGCGCGGACAAGGTCGTGGGTGCGTTCGCCCGGCGTGCCGTGGACCTCGGGGTGCGGAGGCTCGTGCTCCTGTCCGGCCGCGGGGAGGAGGGAGCCGCCCGCGCCGAGCACGCGATTCGCACCTCGGGTGCGGAGTGGACGGTCGTGCGGTGCGCCTGGTTCGTCCAGGCGTTCAGCGAGGACTTCCTCCGGGAAGGGGTGCTGGACGGCACCCTCGCGTTGCCCGCGGGGGACGTGGCGGAGCCGTTCGTGGACGCCGACGACATCGCCGACGTGGCCGTGACGGCCCTCCTCGACGACGGCCACGTGGGGCGTGTCTACGAGCTGACGGGACCGCGGGCGCTGACGTTCGCGCAGGCGGCGGCCGAACTGTCCGAGGTGACCGGGCGCGAGGTGCGTTACGTGCCCGTGTCGGCGGCGGAGTACGGCGCGATGCTCGTCGAGCACGGTCTGCCTCGGGACGAGGCGGAGTTTCTGGCCGAGCTGTTCGCGAGGGTGCTGGACGGCCGTAACTCCCGTCTCGCCGACGGGGTACGGGAAGCGCTCGGTCGCTCGCCCAGGGACTTCGGTGAGGTGGTGCGCGAGGCCGCCGCCCGAGGGGCGTGGGACCCCGCGACCGTCATGTCGGGTGCATGACCCGGTATCGGCCGGGACTGACACCGTAGGCACGTTTGAAGGCGGCGCTCAACGCGAACGCGGTGCCATAGCCGACCCGGCGCGCCACCGCGTCGAGCGTGAGCTCGGAGTCGCGCAACAGATCCGCCGCCAGCGCGAGCCGCCACCCGGTGAGGTAGGTCATCGGCGGTTCTCCGACCAGTTCGGTGAACCGCCGAGCCAGGGCGGCGCGGGACACCCCGACGCGAGCCGCGAGTGCCGACACCGTCCAGGGGCGGGCGGGGTCGTCGTGCATGAGACGCAAGGTCTGCCCCACCACGGGATCGGTCTGCGCGCGGAACCAGCCGGGCGCCTCGCGCCCCGGACGGGCGAACCACGTGCGCAGCACACTGATCAACAGCAGGTCCAGCAGCCGGTCCAGGACGACCTCCTGGCCCGGCTCGTCCCGCTCGATCTCCGTCTCCAGCAGCGGCACCACCGGCGCCCCGGCCGAGGTGCGGGGCACCACCAACCGCGGGGGCAGCGCGGCGAGCAACCGGCCGCTGACCTCCCCCCGGAACTCGTAGACCCCGATCAGCATCGTGTCGCGGCCGGTGGCGCCGGACCCCCACGTGCGCACGCCTCGCGACCAGGTCTCGCAGACCTCGTCACCCTCCGGGGTGGTGCCGCGTTGTCCGGGCCGGATCACCACCGTGGGGGCGAGAGCGGGATCGCACGCCACGGTGTAGGGGTCGGGACCGCGCACGACGGCCACGTCACCGGCGTCGAGACACCTCGGCTCGGCATCGTCGGGGACGAGCCACGCCCGCCCGTGCGTGGGCGCGATCACCGCCAGGGCGGCGCGATCCTCCACCCGCAGGGACCACGGCGGGTCGAACACCGCTCGAAGGAGGAACGCCCCGCGTGCCCTCGGCCCGTCCAGCAGGTTGCCCAGCGCGTCCACCTCGCCACCATAGACCGCCCACCGGCGCGACTACACTCCCGAATGGACGTCGGGGAAGGCGTCCGGGCAAGGGTCGGTCGAGGAGAGTCATGGCGACACCACGGGAGCGGAAGGCCGTGACCTCACAGGCCTCACAGGCCTCGCCAACCTTCACCGAACGGGCACGGCGACGGCAGATCATCGACAGCACCATCGAACTCGTGTCGCAGCGGGGATACGCGGGCACGTCCCTGGCGGCGATCGCCCGGCACGCCGGGATCTCGAAGGCCGCCGTGCTGTACCACTTCGGGTCGAAGGCCGAACTCGCGGAGGCCACGCTGACGCACGTGTTCGACCGTTTCGCCGCTCACGTGCGGGAACGGATGCGGGCCGAGCCGGACCCGAGGAGCAAGCTCGCCGCGTACGTGCGTGCGATGGTCGGCTACCAGCGCGAGCACCGCACACACGTCCGGCTGATCACGGAGGTGCTGCTCGACGACCGCGAGGGCACGCGGCTACGGCAGCCCGGTCAGCACGACCGACACGGTCGGTGGCAGGCGCTCGCCGAGCTGCTGCGCCAGGGCCAGCGGGCGGGGCAGTTCCGCCGGTTCGACGCCGACAGCGTGGCACTGGCCGTGGGTGGCGCCATCGACAACGTCGTGTCGCACTGGCTGGCGGACCCGGACCTCGACCTGGACACCGCGACGGCCGAACTGGAGACCTTTGTGCTCACGGCCGTGGAGGCACGCTGACCCGGCGGGCGAACACTGGTGGTCGTTCGCGGTACAACCCCTTTCCGCCGAGGTGCGCCGTCACCGTCTGCAGCAGTGCGCTGCGGCCGACCGCGCGCAGCGGCGTCGGCACCTTGGTGAGGGTTCCGTCGAGCGCGGGGCGCAGCAGCATCTCGTGTTCGCCGTGTTGCGTCCGCTGGGTGACCAGCGTGGCGGGCATTCTCCTGCGTTGCACCCGTGCGAGTTCGGCGGTGGTGACGGTCCCGCGCTCCCGGAGGGCGGGCGCGAGCAGCCTCGCGGCGGCCACGGCGTCGGCAATGGCGAGGTTGACGCCGACCCCACCGACGGGCGACATCGCGTGGGCGGCGTCCCCGAGACACAGCAGCCCCGGCCGGTACCACCTCCGCAACCGGTTCATGCGGACGCGCAGCAGCGGGATGTCGTCCCACGACCGGATCGCGCCCACGACGTCGTCGCTCCAGCCCAGCAGCTCGCTCAGGTGTGCTCGGAACGCGTCGAGTCCCAGCGCCCGGCGCTGCGCGTCGCTGCCGCGGGGAATGAGGTAGGCGACCTGCGAGTAGGTGCCGCGGTCCATGCTCACGGCGGCCCCTCCCGCCCGGAAATGCCCCACTACGATCCCGCGGGAGTCGTCGGGAGGCAGCGGAAGCCGCACCTGCCAGACGTCCATCGGGACGTCGAACTCGTGCGGGCGCAGCCCCGCCGCTTCCCGCGCCACCGAGTCCCGACCGTCACAGGCGAGCACGAGCGCCGCGCGCAGTTCGTGCTCGGTGCCGTCCTGGCTCCGGTAACGCACGCCGTGCACGCGTGGTGAGTCACCTTCCCCGCTCGTCAGCAGTCCCGTGACCGTCACCGGTCGCCGCAGCGTGAACGTGGGTTCCCCGGCCGCCTCCTCGGCCAGCAGGTCGAGAAAATCGCCCTGCGGCACCATCGCGATGTAGTCGTACGGCGCGGGCAGGCGGCTGAAGTCGGCCATCACGACAGGGGTGCCGTTGATGTGTACTCGCATGCGTTCGAGTCGTCCCGCGGGCAGCTCCGCGAAGCGGGAACCCAGCCCGAGCTCGTCGAGCAGCCGCAGCGTGGACGGATGCACCGTGTCGCCTCGGAAGTCGCGAAGAAAGTCGGGGTGCTTCTCCAGCACGGTCACGTCGACCCCCGCCCTGGCCAGCAGTAGCGCCACCATCATGCCCGCGGGGCCGCCCCCGACGACGCAGCACGTCGTGTACTCCATTCCGGGATGCTAACCGATCGGTCAAGGATTTGACCGCATGGTCAGCTTTCGGGTCCGGGAACCGGGGTAGGGTGTGACTGCGGCAGGGGTGTCGAGAGGGTGGAGCGTGGTCGCATGCGCGGAACCGGGGCGGTGCTGGCGGCGAGCGTGGGCCTGGTCGCCACGGCGGGAGCGGCGGTGGCGACGTCACGCCTGTTGACGGCCTTCGGAGGGCGTCCCGACCCGGAGAGCGTGCGGTCGTCGCCGCAGTATCACGACGGCACTTTCCACAACGCCCGTCCCGCGCGGTGGCTGCCGAAGGGCAGCACGCGGGACACGGTGCGCGAGATGCTGCGTGCGTCCCGGCCCAGGAAGCCGTTGGGCCCCGTTCCGCTCGTGTCGCCCACGCCCGCCCCGGAGGACGGCCTGCACGTCACGTGGTTCGGCCATGCGTCCTCGCTCGTGGAGCTCGACGGCGCGCGCGTCCTGCTCGATCCCGTGTGGAGCGACCGCGCCTCCCCGGTACGGTTCGCCGGCCCCCGGCGGCTGCATCCCGTGCCGCACCGCCTCACCGATCTCCCCCGGCTCGACGCGGTCGTGATCTCCCACGACCACTACGACCACCTGGACCTCGACACCGTCCGGGCATTGACCCGATTGCAGTCGGCGCCGTTCGTGGTGCCCCTCGGCGTCGGTGCCCATCTGCGGGTCTGGGGAGTCCCCGAGGAACGCATCGTCGAACTGGACTGGCACCAGCGGACGTCCGTCGGGCCGTTGACGATCACGGCGACCCCCGCCCAGCACTTCTCCGGGCGCGCCTTCACCCGTAACACCACGCTCTGGGCGTCCTGGGTGTTGGCCGGGCCGCGCTGGCGCGTGTTCTACAGCGGTGACACCGGATACTGCGACGCGTTCGCCGACATCGGGCGCGACCACGGGCCGTTCGACCTCACGCTCGTGCAGATCGGCGCGTACGCCAGCGGTTGGCCGGACATCCACATGACTCCCGAGGAAGGCGTGGCGACGCATCGGGACGTGCGGGGTGGGCTGCTCGTGCCCGTGCACTGGGGCACGTTCAACCTCGCGCCGCACGGGTGGGCCGACCCGGTGGAGCGAGTGGTCAGGGCCGCCGAGGAACACGACGTCCGGGTGGTCGTGCCCCGCCCCGGCGAGCGTGTCGACGTGGCGGCGGCCGCGACCCGGCCGGCCGTGCGGCCCTGGTGGCGGGCGCTCGCCCCGAGGGAGGACGAGGAGCGGGAAGCGCCGAGCCACGCCGGGTGAGTGGGTGGCGAGGCCGCACCGGTCCCCGACGTCGCCAAGCCGCGCTCGGTCCCGTCGGTGTCCACCGGAGACAACGAGTGTCGGGGCGGTGGGTGGTCGTCGAACGTTCGGACGGAAGCTGTGATATCGCTCTCTCGATGTCGGCGATCCTGCTAGTCTGACCTCGCTCGATCGTCGGGGGTGCCGGGCCTGGAGGGTTGATGACACAGGGGGAGGGCGGAGCGCTGCGATTGCGCCCGCCGAGGCGGAACATCGACGGGCGTGCCCGTTCGTGGTGGTGGACCCAATGGGCGCTGGCGCTGGTGCCCCTCTTTCTGACGCTCGGGGTGCTCGCGTGGCTGATCGAGCCGGCACGCCCGTGGCTGTTGCTCTCCCTCGTCGTGGTCGCGGTCGTGACCGTTCCGGCCGCGGTGCTGCTGCCGATCTGGTGGTACCGCGTGCACCGCTGGGAGGTCACCGACGACGCCGTCTACACGCGCACCGGCCGCTTCTGGCAGGAGTGGCGGGTGGCTCCCATGTCCCGTATCCAAACCGTCGACACCCAGCGAGGACCGGTGGAGCGACTGTTCGGGCTCGCCACGGTCACGGTCACCACGGCGTCGGCCAGGGGCGCCGTCACGATTCCGGGGCTCGACCACGAACTCGCCTCGGAGCTGGTGGACCAGTTGACCCGTACCACGCAGGCCACCCCGGGGGACGCGACATGAGCGACGCCGTCGCCGACCCCGTCGCCGAGTCGGAGTGGAAGCGGCTCGACTCGCGCACGATCGCCGTCACCGCGCTGAGGTTGCTCGGAGTCGCCGTGGTCGCGGCGATTCCCGGTTGCTTCTGGTTGAGCCGGGCGCTCCCGTTGTGGCTGGCCCTCGTCATCGCGGCGGCCGCCACGGTCGTCCTCGTCGGGGCGGGCGTGCTCGTCGACCGGCTCCGCTGGAGCCGGACCCGTTACCGGGCCCTGCCCGACCGGTTCGAACTGCACACGGGCATCGTCGTGCGGTCGCGCCGTTCGCTTCAGCGGGAGCGCATCCGCACCGTCGACATCACCGCCTCGCCGTTGTTGCGGTTGTTCCGGTTGGTCCACGTCAAGGTGGGCACGGGGGAACAGGCGAGCGGTGACGGCAGCTCGCTGTCGCTCAACCCGGTCGGCCGGGACGACGCCGAGTGGTTGCGGACGACGCTGCTCGACCGCACGGGGGCCACGGAGGACGAGGCCGCCCGAAGCGGCGTTCTGTCCACCATGGACCTGTCGTGGGTGAGGTACGCGCCGATCTCGTTCGTGACCCCGGCCCTGGGCACCGCGGCGTTCGGTGGTGTGCTGCAGGTGGCGGACTGGTTCGGCATGCAGTCCGACATCCTGGGGTGGGTGGTGGACCTGCTGTCCGAGCTGTCGCTCGTCGGGGGAATCCTCCTGCTGCTGGCGGTCGGCCTGGTCGTGGGCGCCGTCGCGGCGGTCGCGTTGTTCGTCGAGATGTGGTGGCAGTTCCGTCTGGAGCGCGAGCCGGGCGGTACGTTACGGGTCCGGCGTGGCCTGCTCACGACCCGCTCGATCTCCGTGGAGGAACGGCGGCTTCGCGGAGTCGAACTGGTGGAACCGCTGGGCAACCGGCTGGCGGGTGCCGCCAGGGTCGACGCCGTGGCCACGGGACTCGCGCGGCGGGAGGAGGAACAGAAGGCCGCGCACAACACGCTCCATCCGGCCGCTCCCCGGCAGCTCGCCCACCGGATCGCCGCGGCCGTCCTGCGCGAGCCGACCTCGCCCACCGAGACCGTCGGGTTGCGAGCCCACCCGAAGGCGGCTCTCGGCCGCCGGATCCGCTGGGCGCTGATCGCCCTCGTCGTCCTGGAGCTCCCGCTCGTCGTGCTCGGCCTCACCGTGACCTCGGTGTTGCTGCACGTCGCGTGGATCAGTGCCGTCGTTCTGCTGCCGGTCTCCGTGGCCCTGGCGTTCGCGGCGTACCGCAGCCTGGGACACGGCATCACGGGCGGATACCTCGTCACCCGGCACGGTGCCGTCCGGCGCGGAACCGTGGCGCTGCGGCGCAGTGGCGTCATCGGGTGGACCATCCGGCAGTCGGTGTTCCAGCGCAGGAGCGGACTGCTGACCGTCACCGCCACCACGGCGGCGGGTTCCCAGGCGTACTCGGCCTACGACGTGGGTGAGCACGAGGGCCTCGCGTTCGCCGAGGAGGCCGTGCCCGGACTGCTGACGCCGTTTCTGGAGCGCGCCGACCGGTAGCAGGGTAGGCGGGGCCCCGATGCGGTGGCGTCCTCGCTCGCGCCGCCCCCGTGGCCGATGACCGACCCGCTCAGGGGCGGGGCCCGCGGGGGTGTCGAGGACCGGCGGTGAAGGGGTGAGGGCGCTCCCCACCGCCGCCGGTGGGCTCGGCACCGGCGAGGCGGTCGTCTGCGACCGGACCGTGTTGGGTGGGTGGGTCGTGGCGCGGCCACAGCCGGGTCGCGGCGAGGCCGCCGAGGACGGTGAGCGCGGCCAGGGTGAGCCAGCCCGGGGTGAAACCGGTCGCGGTGACGAGCCAGCCCGCGATCGGGTAGCTCAGCAGCCAGCAGGCGTGGGACAGCGAGAACTGCGCGGCGAAGACGGCGGGCCGGTCGGCCTCTCGGGCGGAGCGGCGCAGTACCCGGCCGACCGGCGTGAGCACGAGTCCCGAGCCGATTCCGACGAGAGTCCACACCAGGACGGCGGCAGGCCACCGCCACTCGCCGGAGTGCGCAGTCGACAGCGCGACGGCGGCGAGCGATCCCGCGCAGAGGACACCGGCTCCGGTGAGCATCACCGGACGTTCGGGCAGCCGGTCCAACACCTTCGGGAGCGCCAGCGCGACGAGGATGGTGCCCGCACCGTGGGCGCCCAGCAGGAGAGCGACGTCCGCTTCGGTGCGGCCGAGCGCGTCCCGCACGTAGTTGACCGTGTTGACCATCACCACCGCACCCGCACCGGCGACCGCGAGGTCCAGGGCCAGCACGCCGCGCAGCCGCGGTGTGGTGAGAAAGATCCGGCTACCCGCCGCGATGCGGTCCCACAGCGACTCCCGGGGGCTCGGTCGCGCGCGGGGGACACGCGCGGTCACCACGAGGGTGGCCGAGGCCAGGAATCCCGCGGTGGTGCCGGTGAACAACCAGTGGAAGCTCAGCACGCTCAGCAGCGCGGCGGCCAGTACCGGGCTGAGCAGCGTCTCCAGGCTGGACGCCAGTTGGGAGGCCGACAACGCCCGGGTGTAGTCGCGCTCGTCGGGAAGCAGGTCCGGCAGCACGGCCTGGAAGGTCGGGGTGAACGCCGCCGACGCCGACTGCAACACGAGGATCAGCACGTAGACCTGCCAGACCTCGGTGACGAAGGGCAACGCCAGCACCACGGCCGCTCGCACCACGTCCAACACCACGAGCAGCCGTCGGCGTGGTAGCCGGTCGGCGAAGGCACCCGCGACGGGAGCGATCGTCACGTAGGCCACCATCTTGATCGCCAGGGCGGTCCCGAGCACCGCGCCCGCCCCGGCTCCGGCCAGGTCGTAGGCCAGCAACCCGAGCGCCACCGTGGTCAGGCCCGTGCCGAACAGGGCCACCACCTGCGCGCCGAACAGGTGCCGGTAGTCCCGGTTGCCGAACAGTGATCCCCGGACCGGATTCTCGTGCATGATCACGCCGAGCACATTAACAGAACAGTTGAAGAACTATTCAACTGTACTTCGCCGCTAGACTCCAGCCATGGGTCACCAGCCACCGGGACACGCCCCGCCCGCTCAGCTGAGCGCGGAGGACGCCACTGCGGTGGCCACCACCCTGCAGGCACTGGCCACACCGAGCCGCCTGCTGATCCTCACCAGGCTGCGGGCCGGCGCCTGTGCGGTGACCGACCTCGCTGAGGATGTCGGCATGGAGACCTCCGCGGTGTCACACCAACTACGGCTCCTGCGCAACCTCGGCCTGGTCACCGGCACGCGCCAGGGACGCAACATCGTGTACAGCCTCTACGACAGCCACGTCGCGATGTTGCTCGACGAAGCCGTCTACCACATCGAGCACCTCCGGCTGGGACTCCGCGACGACCACCCCGCCGACCGGCGGCACGCCACCCGAAGCCGCTGAACCCGTCGGCGATCGCGGGCCTGCTTCGTCGGCCGCCCCGGCTAGGGTCACCGCATGAGAACTGCTTTCGGAGCCGAGTTCGACCTCGCCGACGGCTACCTGAACACTCCCGCTGTCGGGGTCCCGCCGGTGCACGTCGCCGAGGCGGTGGAGGAGTTCGTGAGGCGGTGGCGCACCGGTGCGCAGCGGCCCGCCGACTTCGACGCGGCCGTGGACGACACCCGTGAGTCGTTCGGGCGGCTCGTGGGGGTGCCCGGTGACCGGGTGGCCGTGGGTTCGGCCGTGTCGCCGCTGGTGGGCATGGTGGCGCAGGCGGTGCCCGACGGCTGCCGGGTCCTCGTCTCCGAGGGCGAGTTCACCAGCGTGACCTTCCCGTTCGCCGTCCAGACGGATCGCGGGGTCAAGGTCACCGAGGTGCCGTTGACCGCGTTGCCCGACGCGGTGGCCGACCACGATCTCGTGGCGGTGAGCGTCGTGCAGTCCGCCGACGGGGCCGTCGTCGACCTGGAGGGACTGCGCGCCGCGGCCGAGGCCGCCGACGTCGCCGTCCTGCTCGACGTCACCCAGGCGGCGGGCTGGCTGCCCCTGCGGCTCGACTGGGCCGACTGGGTGGTGTGCGCGGGGTACAAGTGGCTGCTCGCGCCCCGTGGCGCGGCATGGCTGGCCGTGCACCCGAAGGCGCTCCACCGGACGCGTCCGGTGGCCGCTTCCTGGTACGCCGGGCGGGACCGCTGGAACAGCGTCTACGACCTGCCGCTACGGCTGGCCGACGAGGCCCGCCGGTTCGACGTCTCACCGGGATGGCCGGCCTTCGCCGGTGCCGCACCGGCGTTGTCCTACCTCGCGTCCCTCGACCTCCATGAGGTGCGGGCCCACGGGGTCGGGCTCGCGAACCGACTGCGGGAGGCCGTCGGACTGCCCGAGGGGAACAGCCCCATCGTGGCGTTGCCCGTCGCCGACGGGGTGGAGCGGTTGGCCCGCTCGGGCGTGGTCGCCAGCGCCCGAGCGGGACACACACGGGTGGGCTTCCATATCTACAACACGGAAGCCGACGTCGACCGGGTGGTGCGCGCGCTCGGTCCGTCGCCGACTACGGTCACGATCCGTGGCTGAACAGGAGCACGGACGCGCAGTGACCAACACGGCGCCGCTGTCGACCGTCGGGGCGGGTAGCCGTCCCGAGGTACCACCGGCGGTGGCGCGCTCGGGCGGAGCGGGCGGCCCGTCGCCGCTCGTTCTCGCGGCCGGTCTGGTGTTGGTCGCCGTGGTGGCGGGACTGGTGTGGGGACTTCTCCGTTCGGGAAGCGGCGGCGGTGTGGTGGGGACCCCGCAGGCGGCCCCGACCTCCGCGAATCCCCTGACCAACGGCCGGTTCTCCTACGAGACGGTTGCCGGCCCCGTCGAGGCGACCGACTGCTCGGCCAACTCCTACGGCGAGATGGTCGGCTGGTTCGCCGAGCACCCCTGTGAGAAGGTGCTTCGCGGCCTCTACACCGTGCAGGAGGGGGAGGCGCGGGCTCTCGTGTCCGTGGTGCTGGTCGTGATGCCCGACGCCGCCTTGGCACAGCAGTTGAAGGCCGTCACCGACACCGACGGCACGGGCAACGTCAACGACCTCGTCCGCGACGGAACGGCGAACTTGCCGAGGGCACCCGTGGTCGCCCGTGGCAAGTACTACTCCGAGGTCGACGACCGTGAGGTGACGATCGTCGAGGCCAACTTCTACGGTGAGCACTCCGACGAGCAGCTCCTGGCCGACATCAGCCGGGACGCCGCCCGGCTGGCCGAGCACCTGACCTCGAACTGACCGGTCCCGACGGGCTCCGGCCGCACCGGAGCCCGTACCGCCGGTCGTGGTGCGTCCGCACCGGAGCGTCGTCAGTGCGTCGCGGGTTCCCGGCCCGGCAGTCGCGGCACGACCGGCTCGATCCCCGCCTCCTCGCGCCAGTGGACGCCCCGCGTCGCGGCGCCGATCAGGCAGTGGACGGCGAAGTCCCGGATCGACGCGTCGTCGGTGCGTTCGAGGACGCCGTGCCAGGCGGTGGTGGCGTCGGACTCGGCGGTGGCGACCGCGCGCGCGGCCGAACCGTCGTCGGTCACCGGGTCGGTGAGGACGTAGGCGGGTTCGGCGGGACGGGGCGTGCGGCCCGCGGCGGACAACAGCCGTTCGCAGACGTCCCTCCGCTCGATGTGGGCGCGCTCGCCACGGGTGATGCCGCTTTCGTAATCCTCGTCGAGGAACGCCCGCACCAGGCCGTACACCCAGATCGCGGCGTGCTCGGTCTCCAGCGCCGTCTGCACCGCGTTCGCGGTGTCGTCCTCCAGCCGGGTCACCGAGGTCGGGTCGAACGCCGGTTCGCCGAGCTGGGAGGGCTGTCCCAGCTCCAGGGCCGCGGCGCAGCCCGCGGCCACCGAACCCACCAGACCCGCGCGGTGGCGGGGCAGCTCGGGAAGCAGACGCAGCGCCTCGTCCCTGCCCTCGGCGAGCCAGGACCACAACCGTGAGGGGTCACTCGTGTCGAACGTCGGTGGTGTCTCTCCCTCCGGCACCGGCCGGTTGAGCCGCTCCACCTCCGCCCGTAGCGCTTCGGCGTGTGCCGCGCGGACGGTGGCCACCTGGCCCGCGACGTCGGCGAGGTCCGAGGACTCGGTGGCCAGCTTCTCGGCGGCCTTCGCGTGGCCGGAGGCCTGCAACCACAGCGGTCGCAACGGGTCGGGGGCGTCCTCGTAGCCGGAGGTGCACGCCGCCAGGCCGGAGGCCGTGGGGACCGCCAGCACGGTGAACGCGGCGGCCCGCAGGAACACGCGTCTTCCGAACGCGGGTCTGCCAGATTGGGATCTCACGTGGTCATCCTGCCAGCAGCGGGCGACGTCCGGCGGGAGGTGGTGGGGGCACGCTAAGCTGGACCACCATTTCGGAACAAGCACGACAGGGAGCATCACGGTGCCCAACGAACTCGCCAGCAGGCTGGAGCCACTCGTGGCCGAGGCCGTCGAGGCCGCGGGTTTCGAACTCGACGCGCTGGACGTGCAGCAGGCGGGCAGGCGCAAGCTGGTGAAGGTCGTGGTCGACAGCGACGACGGTGTTGAGCTCGACAAGGTCGCGGAGATCAGCAAGGCGGTGTCGGCGATGCTCGACCGGCACGAACACCTGATCGCAGGCGCTTACACGCTGGAGGTGACCTCGCCGGGGCTCGACAGGCCGCTGACGAAACCGCGGCACTGGCGCAGAGCACGGTTCCGGCTGGTCCGGGTCACTCCGCACGAGGGACCCGCGTTCGTCGGCCGTGTCGGTGCCGCGGGCGAGGAGTCGGTGCGCATACTGGTTGACGGACAGATTCGCGACCTGCCCTATGCCGACGTGCGCAAGGCCGTGGTCGAGGTCGAGTTCAAGCAGCCGCCTTCCGGGGAGCTCAAGCTGCTGGAAGAGGATGATTGCGGCAAGATCGGGGAAGGCACCGGAACGAAGGAGGAGTCGAGGTGAACGTCGACATCGCGGCGTTGCGCGCGATCGAGCGGGACAAGGACATCCCCTTCGAGACGGTTCTGGAGGCCATCGAGAGCGCACTGCTGACGGCCTACAAGCACACCGAGGGCCACCAGCCCCACGCGAGGATCGACATCGACCGCAAGACCGGCTACGTGCGCGTGCTGGCCTACACGCTCGGCCCCGACGGCGAGGTGGAGGAGGAGTGGGACGACACTCCGGAGGGCTTCGGCCGGATCGCCGCCGCCACCGCGCGCCAGGTCATCCTCCAGCGTCTGCGTGACGCGGAGCACGAGAAGACCTACGGCGAGTTCTCGGCCCAGGAGGGCGAGATCGTGGCCGGCGTCGTGCAGCGCGACGCCAAGGCGAACGCCAGGGGCATGGTGATCGTGCAGGTCGGTGACACCGAGGGTGTGCTGCCCCCGGCCGAGCAGGTCCCCGGCGAGAGCTACGAGCACGGAGCCCGGCTCAAGGCGTACGTCGTGGGGGTGTCCCGCACGGCGCGGGGCCCGCAGATCACCCTCTCGCGTACCCACCCGAACCTCGTGCGCAAGCTCTTCGCGCTGGAGGTGCCCGAGATCGCCGACGGAACCGTCGAGATCACGGCCGTGGCGAGGGAGGCCGGTCACCGGTCGAAGATCGCCGTGCGTTCCACCGTTCCCGGCGTGAACGCCAAGGGCGCCTGTATCGGCCACGTGGGCGCTCGGGTGCGCAACGTGATGAGCGAGCTCGGTGGCGAGAAGATCGACATCATCGACTACTCGGACGACCCGGCTCAGTTCGTCGGGAATGCTTTGTCGCCCGCGAAGGTTGTATCGGTGAGCGTGGTGGACGAACGGGCCAGGACGGCCAGGGTCGTCGTACCCGACTTCCAGCTTTCCCTGGCGATCGGCAAGGAAGGTCAGAACGCGCGGCTCGCCGCTCGACTCACCGGTTGGCGGATCGACATCCGCAGTGACGCGGCCCCCGACGCGGGGCAACCGAGTGAGAAGCGGCACCCCGCGGCGGCCGGTTCCGCCGACTGATTGACCAAGGTCTAGACTGGGTTGTGGTGCGACACCCACAGCCGACTTCAACGCGACGTACGGACGGAACCTCACCGGTCCGTCTGTGCGTTGGTTGTCGGCAACGGGCGTCGGTCGGAGAGCTGTCCCGCGTGGTCGCGTCGGACGGGCGGTTGGTCGTCGACGAACGTCGGCGCTTGCCGGGCCGCGGGGCCTGGTTGCACCCGCATCCGGGCTGCCTGTCCAAGGCCGAGCGGCGACGGGCGTTCCCCCGTGCTCTTCGAGTGAGGGGGGTGCTCGACACCGCTCCCGTGCGGCATTATGTGGAACGGTTCACCGAGAGCAAGGCGGGCGTGGAATCACCGCGTCCGGAACGGACAAGGAAGCAGGTCGACCCGTCATGAGTCAGCCGTGAAGCTGAAGCCATGAACGCGCGACGATAGGACGAGGTCTGCGGGTTTCGCCGCCAGACCTCACCAGTTGAGGAGAGCAGTGGCAGGCAAAGCCCGCGTACATGAGCTCGCGAAAGAGCTCGGTGTCACGAGCAAGGAAGTACTCGCCAAGCTGAAGGAACAGGGCGAGTTCGTGAAGTCTGCGTCATCGACGGTCGAGGCGCCGGTCGCCCGTCGACTGCGTGACGCGTTTTCGAAGAAGGACGACAAGCAGTCCGAGAAGCCGTCGGGCAAGGACACGGCGAGCAAGGACAAGGCCGGCAAGGCCACCGGTCCGAAGCCGGCGCCGTCCCCCGGCCGAGGGGCTCCCGCGCCGAAGCCCGCGCCGCCGCAGCGACGGCAGCCGGCGCAGGCCAAGCCCGCGCCCCCCGTGTCCAAGCCGGGTCCGCGTCCGGGCCCGAAGCCGGGTCCCGTGCCCAAGCCGGGTGAGCAGCTCCCGGCCGCGAAGGCCAAGGAGCAGGGCTCCGTCGTCCCGCCGAAGCCCCAGGGTCCGAAGCCCGGTCCGAAGCCGGGTCCACGTCCCCCGCGGGTCGGCAACAACCCGTTCGGTGTCGGTTCCGGTGCGCCCGAGCTGCGTCTGGCCCAGCCACGTCACGGCGGCGGTCAGGGTGGCGGTCCGCGTCCCGGCGGCGGTCAGCACGTCGCCCATGGTGGTGCTCCCGGCAGCAACTGTCCGCATTCCGTGCAACATGCCGCCGCGTCCGAACCCCGGCATGATGCCATCGCGTCCGCCGCGGCCCGCCGGTAGCCCCGGTGGTCGCGGTGGCGGCCCCAGCGGTGGCCGTGCTGGCCCCGGCAGAGGTCGCGGTGGCTGTCCCCGTGGTGGCGGTGGCGGCGGCTTCCGCGGCGGCGGTGGTGGCGGCTTCCGTCCCGGTGGCGGTGGTGGCGGCTTCCGCGGCGGTCGTGGTGGCCCCGGCGGTCGTGGTGGCACGGCCGGTGCCTTCGGGCGTCCGGGTGGTCCCTCGCGCAAGGGCCGCAAGTCGAAGCGGCAGAAGCGCCAGGAGTACATGGAGAACATGCAGGCGCCGTCGGTCGGCGGCGTGCGTCTGCCGAAGGGCAACGGCGAGACCATCCGGTTGCACCGGGGTGCGTCGTTGACCGACTTCGCGGAGAAGATCGACGCGAATCCGGCCTCGCTGGTGCAGGTGTTGTTCCACCTCGGCGAAATGGTCACCGCGACGCAGTCCGTCTCCGAGGACGTGCTGGAACTGCTCGGCTCGGAGATGAACTACAAGGTCCAGGTGGTCAGCCCCGAGGAGGAGGACCGCGAGCTGCTGGAGGCGTTCGACATCACCTACGGCGAGGACGCCGGCGGTGAGGAGGACCTCCGGCCCAGGCCGCCGGTGGTGACCGTCATGGGTCACGTCGACCACGGTAAGACGCGACTGCTGGACACCATCCGGAAGACGAAGGTCGCCGAGGGCGAGGCCGGTGGCATCACCCAGCACATCGGCGCGTACCAGGTGGAGACCGAGGTCGACGGCGAACCGCGCGTGATCACCTTCATCGACACCCCCGGTCACGAGGCGTTCACCGCCATGCGTGCCCGTGGTGCGCAGGCCACCGACATCGCCGTGATCGTGGTCGCGGCCGACGACGGTGTCATGCCCCAGACGGTGGAGGCCATCAACCACGCGCAGGCCGCCAAGGCCCCGATCGTGGTCGCGGTCAACAAGATCGACGTCGAGGGCGCCAACCCGGCGAAGGTGCGCCAGCAGCTCACCGAGTACGGCCTCGTGGCCGAGGAGTACGGCGGCGACACCATGTTCGTCGACATCTCGGCGAAGCAGGGCACCAACATCGACGGGCTGCTCGAAGCGATCGTGCTGACCGCCGACGCGGCGCTGGACCTCCGAGCCAACCCGGACATGGAGGCCCAGGGGGTGGCCATCGAGGCGCACCTCGACCGCGGTCGCGGTCCCGTGGCGACGGTGTTGGTGCAGCGCGGCACGCTGCGCGTGGGCGACTCGGTGGTGGCCGGCGACGCCTACGGCCGGGTGCGGCGCATGGTCGACGAGTACAACCGCGACGTCACCGAGGCGACGCCGTCGAGGCCGGTGCAGGTCATCGGCTTCACGTCGGTGCCTCGGGCCGGTGACACCTTCCTCGTCGTCGAGGAGGACAGGGTGGCCCGGCAGATCGCGGAGCGGCGACAGGCCCGGATCCGCAACGCGGAGAACGCGGCCCGGCGCAAGCGCGTCAGCCTGGAGGACCTGGACTCCGCGCTCAAGGAGACCAACACCCTCAACCTGATCATCAAGGGCGACAACTCGGGTACCGTCGAGGCGCTGGAGGCGTCGCTGCTCCAGATCGACGTCGGCGACGAGGTGGAGCTCAACGTCGTCCACCGCGGCGTCGGTGGTGTCACGGAAAGCGACATCGACCTCGCCACGGCGTCCGACGCCATCGTGATCGGGTACAACGTGCGGGCCCAGGGCAAGGCGACCGAGCGGGCCACCCGCGAGGGCGTCGACGTCCGGTACTACACGGTGATCTACCAGGCGATCGAGGAGATTGAGCAGGCCCTCAAGGGCATGCTCAAGCCGATCTACGAGGAGGTGGAGCTCGGCAAGGCCGAGGTCCGCGAGGTGTTCAAGTCCTCGAAGGTCGGCACGATCGCCGGTTGCCTCGTCACCTCGGGCGTGATCCGTCGCAACGCGAAGGCGCGCCTGCTGCGTGACGACGTGGTGGTTGCCGAGAACCTGCCGGTGAACTCGCTGCGCCGGTTCAAGGACGACGTCGTCGAGGTGCGGGACGGGTTCGAGTGTGGTCTCACGCTCGGCAAGTTCTCCGACATCAAGATCGGCGACGTGGTGGAGACGTACGAGCTCCGCGAGAAGCCGCGCGAGTGACGTGGATTGCGGCCGGGCGGGCGGTGAGCTACCCGCCCGCCCGGCCGCAGTCGTGAGCAGGGGACGGCAACGATGTTCGTCGGCACACTGGAACTGGACGTGCTGCTCGGCGACGTCCGGTCGCTGAAGCAGAAGCGTTCCGCCGTCCGTCCCATCGTGGCCGAACTGCGGCGCCGCTACGAGGTCGCCGTCGCGGAGGCCGGGCATCTCGACCTGTACCGGCGTTCGTTACTGGGTGTGGCCGTCGTGGCTGCGGACGCCTCTCACGTACGGGACGTGTTGGACGCGTGTGAGCGGCTCGTGGCGGCACGCCCGGAGATCGAGTTGTTGTCGGCGCGCCGACGGCTGCTCGGCCCGGAGGATTGAAGCGTGGGAGCGAAGACGAAGGGGGTGCGCCATGGCTGATCAGGCTCGCGCACGACGGTTGGCCAAGCGGATCGCACAGATCGTGGCGTCCGCGTTGGAGCACGAGATCAAGGACCCGCGGCTGGGCAACGTGACGATCACCGACGCCAGGGTCACGGGTGACCTGCGCGATGCCACCGTGTACTACACGGTGCTCGGCGACAGCCTCGACTCCAAGCCGGACTTCGCGGGAGCCGCCGCCGCGTTGGAGTCGGCGCGCGGGGTGTTGCGGACGAAGGTCGGGCAGGGCACGGGCGTGCGGTACACGCCGACGCTGACGTTCGTACCCGATCAGTTGCCGCAGGACGCTCGCCACATCGACGAGTTGCTGGCGAAGGCGCGGGAGGCCGATGCCGAGGTGGCCCGCCTGGCCACGGGCGCGCAGCCCGCGGGCGAGGCCAACCCGTACCGCGTGAAGGACGACGAGGAGAAGTAGCGACTACCCCACGGGAGGGTCGGGCGGTGGTGACCCGACCCGACCGGGGCACGACGATTCGGTGGTCTTTTCGGGTCGCTCGTCGCAGCGCCCGTGATCACGTCGAGGTCTTTCGACGCACCGCTTCCGTTCTTCGCTCCCGCCACCGAGGGCGGGGAGAAGCGTTTACCTGCGGGTAGCACGAAGCTCGGCGAGACTGTTCGCGGTGTGCATCGATCCGACAGCGACAGCAGCGCGTGAGGCGTAGCCGACGAGATCACGTCGGCTCCGTCGACGGGCTGAACGGAGACCACCCGTGATCACCACAACCCTCGACAGCGCCGCGCTTCGTACCCGGCTCGTCGACCGTCTCGTGGTCGACGGTTTTCTGCACGAGCCCCGGTGGCGGCAGGCCTTCCGTGCCGTTCCGCGCGAGAAACTCGTGGACGCGTTCACGGTGCGCGACCCGTACACCGGCGATCTCACCCACTACGACCTCGTTGCCGACCCCGGTCCCGCGCTCACCGCCGTCTACGGTGACGTCCCGCTGCTCACGCAGCGCGTCGCGGGGGTGAGGGCCACGCCGAGCTCGGCCACGCCCGCGCGGATGGCGTTGCTGCTCGAACGCCTCGACGCCTATCCCGGACACCGGGTGCTGGAGATCGGCATCGGCACCGGTTACCTCACCGCCCTGCTGTCCCACGAACTCGGGTCCCGCGCGGTCACCGGGGTCGCCGGGGATCCGCAACTGGTGGAGCAGGTTCGGCTCCGCCTCGCCGAGCTGGGCTACCGGCCCCGGTTGGTGGTGGGGCGCGGCGCGCACGGCGCCCCGTCGACCTCGCTCCACGACCGTGTCCTCGCCGCCCACGGCCTGCCCTGGGTGCCTCCCACGTGGCTGTCGCAGGTCCGGCCCGGAGGGATCATCCTGATCGACCTGGGTTTCTTGCTCCTTCGGTTGAGCGTCGGCGACAACCGCCGGGCCATCGGGCGGTTCATCGACTACGCCGCGTCCATGCACCCGCGTGCCGCCTCCGACCTCACCGGCCTCCCCGTGCGCGACATCCTCGCGGCGACCAACCGCAGGGGACGGATCGACCGTGGGCCACGGCCGTCCTACCTGGAGGAACGCCCACTGCAGTGCCTGCACGCCGTCGTCTTCCCGCACGTCCACAAGGCCATCGTGTACGGCGACGACGACAGCGTCTCCTACGCGTTGACCGACTCGGTGTCGGGAGCGTGGGCTCGGGCCCGCCCCGACGGCGACGGGTACGTCACGGTCGTGCACGGGGGGCCTCGGAACCTGTGGTCCGATCTCACCGGGCTCGCCCGCTGGTGGAACGACCGCGGCCGTCCCGACCCGACCCGGTTCGGACTCACCGTCGCCGCCGACGGAAAGCACGTGCTGTGGCTCGACCGGCCGGACAAGGTGGTGACGCGGCTGCCCATCCGGTAGGCGGCGGGCGGCCGCCACCGAGGTCGGTGAGCGCTACTTCCGTGCCACGACGACGTCACGTTCGATCGACTGATCGACACGGTGGGTCAGGTCGTCGTAGCCGGGACCGGTCACCACGCTCAGCCCCGCGCGTTCGCAGAGAGCGGTGAGCGCCGACCGGCTCAGGACATGGGTGTTGTACGAGATCCCCACGGCTCCACCGGGCCGCAGCACCCGTGTCCACACGGGGAGCGCCGCGGCGAGCAGGTCGCGCGGGCTGCGCGCCAGCGAGTCGTCCTCCGCACGACTGCCGTGCTGTACCCCGTACGGCGCGTCGGTGACGACGAGGTGCACCGATTCCTCCCGGAGGAGTTCGTCGGTGCGCAGGGTGTCGGTGTTGTAGTAGGCGAGGCGGCGGGTCCGACCGGCCCGGTACTCCTCCTTGCTGGCCGCGTACTCGATCTCCAGTCGCTGGCCCAGGCGCGTCTTGTGCCGCCGCAGCGCGCCGGACTGCGCCGTGTGCTTGAGCCGTTTGCTGCGCAACCAAGTCTTGATGAAGCGCTCGTACGCCTCGAAGTCCTTCGGCGATACCTCCACGCCGGTGGCGTCGTGGCCGTACATCATGGCCTGGTTCAGCGTGGTGCCACGCCCGCAGAGCGGGTCGAGGACGTGGAGCGGGATGGTGTAGCCCTCGCGCGCCCATCGGGACGCCAGCAACGTGAGGTTGAACAGCAGCTGGGTGAACTGCTCGTTGGTCTTGCCCGGATATTTCTGAATGGTGAGCAGGTCGGAGTCGAACCGCGCGGTGGGCCTCAGCGTCAGGGGACGCAGCAGCTCCCCGGTGAGTTCGAACAACGCGTACGCGGACGAGACGTTCGACAGCAGCGCCACGTCGGTGTCGGACAACTCCCGTTCCGTGGTCACCGTGACGTAGTCGACACCCCCGATCGTCCGCGTGCCGGTGTCGGTCACCGTCGCCGACAGCAGGGACGCGAACGCCCACACCTCGTTCCGCACGAGCGTGGGTGCGGTGTCGGTGTAGACACGATTGGCGGAGGGAAGAATGAGGATCGCGTACTCGGGCATCGGCCAGACAGCTTAGTCCAGGGTGTCGGCGCGGCCGATTACGCTGCTGCCCCGTGACCGACACGAGCTCGAATCGCGTACCCGCTCGGGAGGTGTGGCGGCTCGCCGTGCCCGCGCTGGGGGTGCTGGCCGCCGAACCGCTGTACGTTCTCGTGGACACCGCCGTGGTCGGTCATCTGGGGGCGTTGCCGTTGGCCGGGCTCGCGCTCGGCGGCACATTGCTGTCGCTGGTGTCCACGCAGCTCACGTTCCTGTCCTACGGCACCACGGCCCGGACGGCTCGCCTGTACGGGGCCGGTCGCCGGGACGAGGCGGTGCGGGAGGGCACCCAGGCCACGTGGCTCGCGGTGGCGGTCGGCCTCCTCGTGCTGCTCGTGGGGCAGTTGCTGGCCGAACCCGTCGCACTGGCGATGTCGGGCGACGAGGCCGTGGCCGAGCGGACGGTGACGTGGCTGCGCATCGCCCTGTGCGGCGCGCCGATGATCCTCGTGACCATGGCGGGCAACGGGTGGATGCGCGGGGTACAGGACGCCGTGCGTCCGCTGCGCTACGTTCTGGCGGGCAACGCGCTGTCGGCGGTGCTGTGTCCCGTGCTCGTGTACCCGGTGGGCTGGGGGCTGGCGGGCTCGGCCGTGGCGAACGTCGTGGCCCAGGCGGTGTCGGCGAGCCTGTTCCTGTTGGCGCTGGTGCGCGAGGGCGGTCTCGTGCGACCGAACCCGAAGGTGATGCGCGCGCAGTTGCGGTTGGGGCGCGACCTCGTGCTGCGCAGCCTGGCCTTCCAGGCCTGCTTCGTGTCCGCCACCTCGGTGGCCGCGCGGACCTCCACCGAGGCCGTCGGCGCGCACCAGGTGGTGTGGCAGTTGTGGACGTTCCTGTCGCTGGTGCTCGACTCGGTGGCCATCGCGGCACAGTCGCTCGTGGGGGCCGCGCTCGGGGCGAACAACTCGCCGCGGGCCCGTGGCATCGCGGCGCAGATCGTCATCTACGGGCTCGTGTTCGGCTGCGTACTCGCCGTCGTGTTCGCCGCGGCGTATCCCGTCCTGCCGCACGCGTTCACGACCGACGCCGGAGTGCTCGGCACCATCCCGCACGCGTGGTGGTTCTTCGTCGCGTTGCAGCCCGTGGCCGGGGTCGTGTTCGCGTTGGACGGCGTGCTGCTCGGCGCGGGCGACGCGACGTTCCTGCGCAACGCGACGGTGGGCAGCGCCGTGCTCGGCTACCTGCCGCTGATCTGGGTGTCGCTGGCGCTCGGCTGGGGGCTCGTGGGGATCTGGACCGGGCTGACGTTGTTCATGGTCCTGCGGCTGACCTTCGTGGTGCTGCGGTGGCGGTCGGGGCGGTGGGCCGTCGAGGGCACGGAGGGCTCCGTGCGGACGTGACCGAGCGTGCCCGATCACTGTGGCGAATCACACCAAGATCACGGGTAAATATCGAGGTTGTTTAGGCGATACAACTGACGGGCCCCACCGTCGCGCCGCCCCCGGTCCACGTCCACCGGCCGCCCGGCCCGAGCCCGTGAGGAGTTTATTTGTCTTCCCGACCTGCCACGACCCCCTCCGCCGCCCCGCTGACGTCGTGGTTGATCTGGTTGACCGCAGCGATCGTCTACCTACTCGCCGTTTTCCACCGCACCTCCCTGGGAGTCGCGGGTCTCGACGCCGCCGAACGGTTCGGTGTCGGCTCCGCGGCCCTGTCCGCCTTCACCGTCCTGCAGATCGGCGTGTACGCGGCCATGCAGATCCCCACCGGGGTCCTGGTCGACAGATTCGGGCCGCGCAGGATCCTCACCTGTGCCCTGGTCTTCCTCGGACTCGGGCAGGTGCTGCTCGCGCTGGCGGACACCTACGCCGTCGCGCTTCTCGCCCGCGGCGTGCTCGGGCTCGGTGACGCCCTCACGTTCGTCTCCGTCCTCCGCCTGGCCGCCAACCACTTCCCCGGCAAGCAGTACATGCTCGTCACCGCGTTGACCGGCACGCTCGGTTTCATCGGAAACCTGGCCGCCACGCTGCCGTTGACGCTCCTGCTCGCCGGCCCCGGCTGGACGCCGACCTTCCTCGTGGCGGGTCTCGTCACCCTGGCGTTCACGGCGGCGGTGACCGTGGCCGTGCGTGACACCCCGACCTCCCGTACGTCCTCCTCGGCCGCGGAGTCGGCCTCGGAGATCGCGGTGCAGCTCAAGGAGGCACTGCGGGTGCCGGGAACGCGACTCGGGTTCTGGACGCACTTCACCACGCCGTTCTCCCAGAACGTCATGGTGCTGCTGTGGGGCGTGCCGTTCCTCGTGGAGGGCCAGGGCTACTCCGCCACGACCGCGAGTTCCCTGCTGGCGGTGTTCGTGGTCGGTGCGATGGTCGCCGGCCCGGTGCTCGGCGGATTCATCGGACGCAGGCCGGAACTGCGCATGCCGCTCGTGGCCGTGTACCTCGCGGCGACCGCGGTGGCGTGGGCGGTGTTGCTCGGCTGGCCGGGTCAGGTGCCCGTCCCCGTCCTCGTGGCCGCGTTCGTCGTGCTCTCCTTCGGGGGTCCGTTCTCCACGGTCGGTTTCGCCCTCGCCCGCGACTACAACCCGATGGCCCGCGTCGGCACCGCCACGGGCATCGTCAACGTCGGTGGGTTCGTCGCCACCACGGTGGCGTCCCTGCTGATCGGGGTGCTGCTGGAGGCTACCGGCGACTACCGGATCGCCCTGGTGACGATGGTGCTCGTGCTCGCCTTCGGGGCCTGGCGGATCTGCGTGTGGTGGTTGAGGGCGCGGGCGGCCGTGTTCGCCGCCGAGGACCGGGGAGACCCGGTTCCGGTGCGGTTGCGCAGGCATCGTTGGGATTCGGTCCGCACGAGCTTCGGACGCTCTCCCTCGCCGGTGTAAACCGCCGTGACCGCCCGGCGGGGAGCCGGACGGCGGCGGTTACGCTGCGGGCGTGCCTGTGCAAGCTCCCGGACTGCTGATCGTCGACAAGCCCGGTGGGATGACGTCCCACGACGTCGTCGCCAAGGCTCGGCGTTTCCTGCGTACCCGCAGAGTCGGGCACGCGGGGACGCTCGACCCGATGGCCACCGGGGTGCTGGTGCTGGGGGTGGAGCGGGCCACGAAACTGCTCGGCCACCTGGCACTCGACCGCAAGACCTACCTCGCCACCATCGTCCTCGGTGCCGCCACCACGACCGACGACGCCGAGGGCGAGGTCACGTCACGGGCCGAGGCCTCCGCCGTCGCGGCCGTCTCCGACACCGACATCGCCACGGGGATCGCCGCGTTGACCGGCGAGATCCTGCAGAAGCCCAGCGCGGTGAGCGCGGTGAAGGTAAACGGCAAGCGCGCCTACGCCCTCGTGCGGGCGGGGGAGGAGGTCGACCTGCCCGCCCGTCCGGTCACCGTGCACCGGTTCGACCTGCTGGCCACGCGCAGGGAGACCGGCCGCGTCGAACTCGACGTGATGGTGGACTGCTCGTCGGGCACCTACGTGCGGGCGCTGGCACGCGACCTCGGCGCCGCGCTCGGTGTCGGCGGTCACCTCGGAGCGTTGCGACGTACGTCCGTCGGCCCGTTCACCCTGGCGAAGGCCCGCACCCTCGACGAGGTCGAGCGGGAACCGGGGTTGTCCCTGAGCCTGTCCGAGGCCGTGGCCGCCGCCTTCCCCCGCGTCGACGTGGACGCGCCCGTCGCGGCCGCGATCCGGCACGGACAGCGGATTCCCGCGGCGGGGTTGGATCGCACCTACGGTGTGTTCGCGCCCGACGGCCACGTGCTCGCGTTGGCACGGGACACCGGGCGCACGGCCAAGCCGGTGGTCGTCCTGGACCCGGCGTAGCCGGTGGGACCCGAGGGCGCGTCTCGCTCCCGATCGGGGTCGGTGACCGGCCCACCGGCCGGGTGGAGGGGCCGGGAGGACTACGCTGCACCACGTGCAGCGATGGCGTGGTGTGACGGACCTGCCCGGCGACTGGGGCCGGTGCGTGGTCACGATCGGAGTGTTCGACGGTGTCCACAAAGGTCACCAGGCGCTGATCTCCCGGACCGTGGAAACGGCGCGGCAGCGGGGACTGCCGAGCGTGGTCCTGACCTTCGATCCACACCCGATGGAGGTCGTCCGTCCGGGAAGTCACCCCGCGCAGCTCACGACGCTCACCCGCAAGGCCGAGTTGGTGGAACGGTTGGGGGTCGACGTCTTCGCGGTCCTGCCCTTCACCCCGGAGCTGTCCCGGCTGAGCGCCGAGGAGTTCGTGCACGAGATCCTCGTCGACCGGCTGCACGTCGCCACCGTCATCGTGGGGGAGAATTTCCGCTTCGGGCACAAGGCCGCCGGCACGGTGGAGACGCTGAAGACGCTGGGACGACGGTTCGGGTTCACGGCGCACGAGGCCCGGCTGCAGGGGCTTTCCTCCTCCGAGGACGGCGAGCCCACCGAGATCACGTACTCGTCCACCTATGTGCGGTCGTGCATCGACGCCGGTGACGTGGTGGCGGCGGCCGAGGCCCTCGGCAGGCCGCACCGGCTGGAAGGCATCGTGGTGCGGGGCGAGGGGCGGGGCCGCCACCTCGGCTACCCCACGGCCAACCTGTCGCTGCCCCGTTTCGCCGCCGTGCCCGCCGACGGGGTCTACGCGTGCTGGTTCGTCCGGCAGTGGCGGGGGGAGGAGCAGCGACTGCCCGCCGCCGTGTCGGTGGGCACCAACCCCACTTTCTCGGGCCGGGAACGCACCGTGGAGGCCTTCGTCCTGGACTTCGACGACGATCTCTACGGCCAGCACGTGGCTCTCGACTTCGTGCGGCGACTGCGGGGGCAGATCGCCTTCGACACCCCCGAGGCCCTCGTCGAGCAGATCGACGACGACGTGGTGCGCACCCGCCGCGTTCTGGAACGGTAAGGGGCCGCTGACCTGGTGCGAATGCGAATACCGGGGGCTTTTCGTACCTGAACGGGTGTCGTGCGTGACAAGATGTGCCTGACCGGCGCGTCCCGGTCGACGTCATGGAGGGGAGCAGGACTGAGCCGTGGATGACCACAAGATCGTCCAGCGGAACATCGCGTTGCAGCGGGAGTGGTACGGCGAGCCACTCGGAGATCGCGTACGGAGGCTTGTGGTCGCCTTCAACGTCTCACAGGCATACCTCGCCGAGGTTCTGGGTATCAGCGCTCCCATGCTCAGCCAGGTGATGAGCGGCCGACGCGCCAAGATCGGTAACCCCGTGGTGCTCGCCCGGCTCATCATGCTCGAACGCAAGGTGCTCGACCCGGAGGTCGCGGCGGGCAGCAAGGAGGCCATCCGCGCCGCGCTGGAGGACGTCAAGGCGTCCCGACCGACGGTGAACCGGGACAACTTCCCCGTGGGGGTGGGGCCCGACGAGACGGCCGTGATCGCGGCTCTGCGGGAGATCGCCGAGGAGGAGAACCTACTGGAGGCCGCCGAGCGGCTCGACGAGGACTTCCCCGCCATCGCCGACCTGCTGCGCAGGGCGGGAAAGGCCCAATAGGAAGGCGGGCGTGGCCGAACGGGCCCGGTTGTTCAGCGCGGTGGTGCCTCCTTCCTCGGCGCTTCTCGCCCTTCGCCGCCAACTGCGGGAAGCCGGGGAGATCCGAGCACCGGGACTGCGGTGGACCACGGTGGAGCAGTGGCACGTCACCCTGGGTTTCTACGGAATGGACGACCCGGTGGCGCGGGCCGCGTGGCTGCGGGAACGGCTGACCGGACTCGCCGCACCGGTGGTGCGGATTGAGGGTTCGGGAGCGTTTCGCGGGGTACTCTGGGCCGGGGTCCACGGCAGCGGGCTCGCCGAAGTGGCGGAGGCTGCGCGAGCCGAGGGCGAGGAACGCCCGTACGTCGCCCACCTCACCCTGGCGCGGGCCCGACGCGGAACGCGGGCGCCGCAGCGTCTTGTTCAGGCGGCCATCGAGCGCTGGCGGCGGGCGCTCGCCGACCTCGAGAGCCCGGAGTGGACCGCCACCGAGGTAGTGCTGATGCGCAGTGATCCGGCCGGGGAGCCCGGAGCCGGGCCGCGGTACGGCGTGGTCGACCGGTTCCCACTCGACGCGCCGGGTTGACGTGCGTGCGAACGTCGTCCCGTTGGTGAGCTGATAGTCTCGACAGTTGAGTCCGGCTGCGGTCCGTGGTGGCCGGTACTCGCACGATCCGATACACACGGCACAAGTTCGAGGAGTGAACGCGTGGCTCTGACCACCGAGGAGAAGAAGGCGATCCTGGCGGAGTACGGACTGCACGAGTCCGACACGGGTTCGCCCGAGGCGCAGGTGGCGCTTCTGACGAAGCGGATCACCGGCCTCACCGAGCACCTGAAGGTGCACAAGCAGGATCACCACTCGCGTCGTGGCTTGTTGCTGCTGGTCGGTCGTCGTCGCCGGCTGCTGAACTACCTGATGCGAGTGGACATCGAACGTTACCGTTCGCTGATTCAGCGACTCGGTCTGCGTCGATGACAGGCTCCGAGGGGGCGTGACCCGGACGGGGTCGCGCCCCCTCGGTACAAGAGAGCGATAACTGTGGGCGAGCGCAGAAGCGCACGAGGACGCCGCAGCCGGTCCTCGGTAGTGGCTGCCGGGGGCCTTCCCCGTCGGCTTCGATCGATGACCGGCCTCGTACCTCGCGCGCACCCCGAGGAGTGGGGAGGCGTCCGCCCGGATGTACGAGGAGTAACCAAGGAATGACTGACGTCAGCGGCACCGCCGCACCGGCCGTCCACGAGACGGAAGCCGTGATCGACAACGGGCGGTTCGGCCGCCGTACGGTCCGGTTCGAGACCGGACGACTCGCCCGGCAGGCCGCCGGGGCCGTGGTGGCCTACCTGGACGACGAGACGATGGTGCTCTCGGCCACCACCGCGTCCAAACAGCCGAAGGACCAGTTCGACTTCTTCCCGCTCACAGTGGACGTCGAGGAACGGATGTACGCGGCGGGGCGGATCCCCGGAGCGTTCTTCCGTCGGGAGGGTCGGCCGTCCACCGACGCCATCCTGACCTGCCGACTGATCGACCGGCCGCTGCGGCCGTCGTTCGCCGACGGCCTGCGTAACGAGATTCAGATCGTCGTCACCGTGCAGAGCCTGCACCCCGACGACCCCTACGACGTGTTGGCGATCAACGCCGCGTCGGCCTCCACCCAGATCGGCGGGCTGCCGTTCTCGGGCCCCATCGGTGGGGTGCGCGTCGCGCTGATCGAGGACCAGTGGGTGGCGTTCCCCACCTGGTCGCAGTTGGAGCGCGCCACGTTCAACATGGTCGTGGCCGGCCGCATCGTGGGTGAAGCGCCCGAGGACGTCGCGATCATGATGGTCGAGGCCGAGGGCACCGAGAACACGCTCGCCCTGATCGCCGAGGGGGCCACGGCTCCCACGGAGGAGACGGTGGCGCAGGGGCTCGACGCCGCGAAGCCGTTCATCCGCGTGCTGTGCGAGGCGCAGCAGCGGCTGGCGGACGCCGCCGCGAAGCCGGTCGGGGAGTTCCCTCTGTTCCCCGCCTACGAGACCGACGCCTACGACGCGGTGGCGGCTATCGCGACCGAGGACCTCGGCAAGGCGCTCACCATCGCGGGCAAACAGGAGCGCGAGAACGCCATCGACGAGGTCAAGAACATGGTGCTCGAGCGCGTCGGCATCGGCGAGGGCGAGGCCTTCGAAGGGCGTGAGAAGGAGATCGGCGCCGCGTTCCGGGCCCTGACCAAGAAGCTGGTCCGGCAGCGCATCCTGCGGGACAAGGTGCGGATCGACGGCCGAGGCGTCACCGACATCCGGCAGCTTTCCGCCGAGGTGTCCGTGGTGCCCAGGGCGCACGGTTCGGCGCTGTTTGAGCGCGGCGAGACCCAGATCCTGGGCGTCACCACGCTCAACATGCTCCGCATGGAGCAGCAGCTGGACACGCTGTCGCCGGAGACGACGAAGCGTTACCTGCACCACTACAACTTCCCGCCGTACTCCACCGGTGAGACCGGCCGGGTCGGGACGCCGAAGCGGCGCGAGATCGGCCACGGCATGCTGGCCGAGCGTGCGCTCGTGCCCGTGGTGCCGAAGCGTGAGGAGTTCCCCTACGCCATCCGTCAGGTGTCCGAGGCCCTCGGGTCCAACGGTTCCACCTCGATGGGGTCGGTGTGCGCCTCGACGATGAGCCTGCTCAACGCCGGTGTGCCGCTCAAGGCTCCGGTGGCGGGCATCGCGATGGGGCTTGTGTCCGACGAGGTCGACGGCGAGACGCAGTACGTCGCGCTCACCGACATCCTCGGAGCCGAGGACGCCTTCGGCGACATGGACTTCAAGGTGGCGGGCACCAGGGACATCATCACAGCGCTCCAGCTCGACACCAAGCTCGACGGCATTCCGTCGGACGTGCTGGCCGCGGCTCTCAAGCAGGCTCGCGACGCCCGCCTCACGATCCTGGACGTCATGGCCGAGGCCATCGATGGGCCGGACGAGATGAGCCCGTACGCGCCGCGCGTGACGAGCCTGAAGGTGCCGGTGGACAAGATCGGCGAGGTCATCGGGCCGAAGGGCAAGATGATCAACTCGATCACGGAGGAGACCGGCGCCGACATCTCCATCGAGGACGACGGCACGATCTACGTGGGCGCCGCCGACGGCCCCTCGGCCGCGGCCGCCATCGACAAGATCAACGCCATCGCCAACCCGCAGCTTCCGAAGGTCGGTGAGCGCTTCCTGGGCACCGTCGTCAAGACGGCGGCGTTCGGCGCGTTCGTCTCGCTGCTGCCCGGCAAGGACGGTCTCGTCCACATCTCCAAGCTGGGTAACGGCAAACGCATCGACAAGGTCGAGGACGTGGTGAACGTCGGCGACAAGCTCCGCGTGGAGATCGCCGACATCGACAGCCGCGGCAAGATCAGCCTGGTCGTCGTCCGTGACGAGGACGAGCAGGCCGAGGGCTCGCAGGCCGAGTCCTCCTCGGCGGAGTCGGAGAAGGGCAAGCAGGCGAAGCCGGAGAAGGAGCGGAGCTCGCGGCCGAGGCAGCGCACCCGTCGTGGGCGGAACCGCGGTGGCGACAAGGGCGGTGACAAGGGGGACCGCGCCGAGAAGGTCAACAAGCAGGCCGGTGAGGGCGGACCGGCCGACGTCGAGTAACGGCCACCCACGAAAACCCCATCCACGAACGAACGACCTCGAACGGCCCGTCGCCGACGACACCGGCGGTGACGGGCCGTTCGGGTGAGGTGAGTCGACGAAGTCATGGCGCGACAGATTGCCGGACACCTTCAACCCATCGGTTCCACCCGTACCCTCGACTCCTCGACATCGGGGGTTGTCAAACGCACGGTGCTGCCCGGTGGACTACGAGTGATCACCGAATCGGTGCCGGGAGTGCGCTCCGCGACGCTGGGCGTGTGGGTCGGGATCGGTTCCCGTGACGAGCAACCGCGTGTCGCCGGAGCTGCGCACTATCTCGAACACCTGCTGTTCAAGGGCACGAAGCGGCGCGACGCCACCCAGATCGCGGAGGAGATCGACGCGGTCGGCGGGGAGATGAACGCCTTCACCGCCAAGGAGCACACGTGCTTCTACGCCCAGGTGCTGGACGAGGACCTGGAGCTGGCGGTGGACCTCGTCACCGACGTCGTGTTCCAGGCGACGTGCGAGGACCCTCACGTGGAGACCGAACGTCGCGTGGTGCTCGAAGAGATCGCCATGCGCGACGACGACCCCGAGGACCTGCTGCACGAGACGTTCGTGCGCACGATCATGCCCGCGCACCCGCTCGGCCGGTCGGTCCTGGGCACCGAGCAGTCCATCACGGACATGACTCCGGCGGCCCTGCGCGGTTTCTACCGCCGTCGCTACAGTCCACATCGGATGGTCATTGCGGTGGCGGGCAACGTGGAGCACAAGGACGTGGTGCGCCTCGTCCGTTCGGCGTTGCGCGACCGGCTGTCGGGGTCGGAGGTACCGATAGCGCCGAGGGCGGGCCGGGCGCGATTCGGGCGGTCCCCTCGGCTGGCGCTGCACAGCGACGACACCGAGCAGGCACACCTCATGCTGGGGGTGCGCACGCCGGGACGGCACGACGACCAGCGGTACACGTTGTCGGTACTCAACGCGGCCCTCGGTGGCGGCCTGAGCTCCCGACTGTTCCAGGAGGTCCGGGAACGCCGGGGACTCGCCTACCAGGTGTATTCCTCGGTGGCGAACTACGCCGACGCCGGGCATCTCGACGTGTACGTGGGCTGCCAGCCCGATCGACTCGGTGAGGTGGCCGGGGTCGTGGGTGAGGTCCTCGCGGAGGTGGCCGAGAACGGGCTCACCGACGCGGAGGTGGCCAGGGCCAAGGGACAGCTTCGCGGCGGTCTCGTTCTCGGGCTGGAGGACACCGCGTCCCGGATGTTCCGGCTCGGCAAGAACGAGTTGAACTACGGTCTCTACCAGAGCGTGAGCGACACCGTGGAGCGCCTCGACGAGGTCACGCCCGAGGACGTGGCGCGGCTCGCCCGTACGTTGTTGCGGCGACCCGGTGGCCGTTCGGCGGTCGCCGTGGTCGGACCGTACGCTCACACCGACGAGCTTCCCGATGAACTGCACGAGGTGATGGCATGACCGGGGCATCCGTGGACGGCGACAGGACTCCGATCAAGGTCGGTGTCCTCGGCGCGCGGGGCCGCATGGGGACCGAGGTCGTCAAGGCGGTGAACGCGGCACCCGACATGGAGGTGGTCGCGACGGTGAACTCCGGCGACGACCTCGCGGCGTTGACCGCGGCCGAGGTGGTCGTCGACTTCACCCACCCCGACGCGGTGATGGACAACCTGCGGTTCGCCGTGGACCACGGACTGCATGCGGTGGTCGGCACCAGCGGGTTCACCGACGAGCGGATCGAGACGCTCACCGGATGGCTGGCCGACAAGCCGGAGCTGGGCATGCTCATCGCCCCGAACTTCGCGCTCGGCGCGGTGCTCGCCATGAGGTTCGCCCAGCAGGCAGCGCGGTTCTACGACTCCGCCGAGGTGGTGGAACTGCACCACAATCGCAAGGCCGACGCCCCGTCCGGCACGGCGGCGCACACCGCCCGGCTGATCTCGACGGCGAGGGCCGAGGCGGGACGAGGGCCCGGCGAGGACGCCACGACGTCCGAACTGGACGGTGCGCGTGGCGCCGACGTGGCCGGGGTCCGCGTGCACTCGGTGCGGCTGCCCGGTCTCGTGGCGCACGAGGAGATCCTCTTCGGCGCGCAAGGGGAGACGCTGACCATCCGTCACGACTCGCTCGACCGCACGTCGTTCATGCCAGGGGTCCTGTTGGGGATTCGCTCGGTGCTCTCGCGCCCCGGCTTGACCGTCGGGCTCGAACACGTGCTGGGTGTGTGACCGTCGTCATGAGAACCCGTAACCTCGCCATCGTCGTCACCCTCGCGGTCGCCGTCTACCTGGTGTTGCTGGCCGGCCGTGCCGTGGAACTGCTGCGTGCGGACGAGCCGGTGGCCGTCGCTCTCGGCGCGGCCGTGCTGGTGTTGTCACTGCTCGGAGTCTGGATGCTGGTGACGACATGGCGTTCGGGGGTGCGGATTCAACGGCTCACGCGGCGGTTGGAGGCGGAGGGCGGTCTTCCCGACGTCTCCGACCTGCCGCGCAGGCCGTCCGGTCGCGTCGACCGGGAGGCGGCCGACGCGTGGTTCGACGAGCGGCGGGCCGAGGTGGAGGCCGATCCGGAGGACTGGCGCCGTTGGTACCGCCTGGCCTACGCCTACGACCTCGCGGGAGACCGTCGACGAGCTCGCGCCATCATGCGCAAGGCCGTGGAGCTCGAAGCCGCCGAGCACGCCGACGGCGATCGGTGACGAGTTTTCAGAACCGCAGCAGACTCGCGAACACCGCCGGAGCCGCCGCCAGGGCGCTGAACCGCACGAACCGCCCGAGGAACCCGAGTACCACGAACAGCGACGGCCGCATCCGCGCGATGCCGGCGAGCACGGCCGTGGCCATGTACGGGGGGAGTCCGATCAGCGAGCTCACCCCGTAGGTGGTGGTCATCCAGTGTGGGTGTCGGCGGCAGCGTTCGCGCACCGTCTCCAGGAACGCGCGCAGCCTCTTGGTGCGCTCCCGCCAGCGTTGCCGGAGCGGGGAGAGCGGCCGATCCTCGTGCCGGAGCTTTGCGTGCAGGAGCGGGGGCAGCTCGATGGTGCCGCGAGCGGCCAGGTAGTAGAGCAGCTTGCCCAGGACCTGCCCCAGCGCGACGGCCGCGCCGATGCCGATCCACGGCAGGGACGGTTCGCTGGTGACAAGCCCCACCACGAACAACTCGATGCTCACGACCGGCAGCACGGACGCGCCGAAGGCGACACAGAGCGAAAGGCACAGCCAGGCGAGCACCGGAGACCCTTTCGAGGGACGAGCGGGGTGACGCTCACCTTAGCGATCTCTCGGTGCTCGCGGAGGCGGATCGGCCAATTCCGGCGAAAACGGAGCCGAGGTCAGGACTTGACCGTTTCGGTGGACGTGGACTTCGCCGGGGACTTGAGGAACAGGTTGGTCACCGGCTCCACGACACGCGCCGCGATCGGACCGAAGATCGCCATGAGCAGCACGTACGTGGCGGCGAGTGCGGCGAGTTCACCGTCGACGGCGCCCGCCGACACGGCGAACCCGGCGATGACGATGGAGAACTCACCGCGCGAGACCAGGGCCGCACCGGCCCTCGCGCGGGCCATCCGTCCCAGCCCGGAGCGGCCGGCCGCCCACCAACCGGTGAGGACCTTCGTGGCCGTGGTGACCACGGCGAGGACGACGGCCCACAACAGCACCGGCGGGATGCTCCGCGGATCGGTGTTGAGCCCGAAGACGACGAAGAAGACGGCCGCGAACAGATCCCGCAGCGGTTCGAGCAGCTTCGTGGCGTTCTCCGCCGTCGAACCCGAGATCGCGATGCCGAGCAGGAACGCGCCCACCGCGGCCGAGACCTGCATGGCCGACGCCAGCCCCGCCACCAGCAACGCGGCCCCGAGGACCTTCAGCAGGAAGACCTCACGGTCGGGGCTGTCGACGACCGCCGAGACGTAACGGCCGTACTTCAGGGCCACGAGCATGACCACGGACACCACGGCGAGCGAGATGCCCACGGCCTTCAGCCCGCCGATGAGGCTCACCCCGGCCAGCACGGCGGTGAGGATCGGCAGGTAGATCGCCATCACGAGGTCCTCGAACACGAGGATGGACAGCACGACCGGGGTCTCCCGGTTACCCAGTCTTCCGAGGTCGCCGAGGACCTTGGCGATGATGCCCGACGAGGAGATGTAGGTGACACCACCGAGCGCGAGCGCGCCGAGCGGGCCCCAGCCGAGAATCAGGGCGACGGCGACGCCCGGCGCCGCGTTCAGCACGAGGTCGAGCAGACCGGCCATCCAGGACTGGCGCAGACCGGTGAACAGTTCGTCGGCGGTGTACTCCAGCCCCAGGGTGAGCAGCAGGAGCACCACGCCGATCTCGCTGGCGAGCGAGGTGAAGCCACTGATGTCGCCGAGGGGGAAGACTCCACCCTCACCGAAGGCGAGACCACCCAGCAGATATAGGGGGATCGGTGACATGCCGATCTTGCCCGCGAGCCGGCCCAATACGCCCAGCCCGAAGAACACAGCGCCTAGTTCGAGTAGTGACAGTGCTGTGTGGTCCACGCGTGTTTGCCTCAGCCTTGCTTGAGAATCCTGGCAGTTTCTTCGAGCCCCTCGGGCGTGCCGACGACCATGAGTACGTCACCAGCGGTGAACAGAAAGTCGGGAGTGGGGGAGGGATGAACCTGGCCGGCGCGCATGACCGCGACGACGGACACGCCCGTGCGACTACGCAGGGCCGCGTCACCGAGGGTGTGACCGTCGTACGGGGACCCGGGCTTGATCGACATCGGCTTCGTACTGATGCCGGGAAGCTCCCGTTGCTCCTCGATCAGCTGCGCGACCAACTGCGGAGCGCCGAGCAGGTTGGCGAGTGTGCCCGCTTCCTCCGCGGTGAGCTGAAGCGAAGCCAGGCACGCGTCGGGGTCCTCCGCCTTGGACACGATGAGTTCGATCATGCCGTCGCGATGCGTGATGACACCCACACGGCGGCCGTTGTTCAACGCGAAGTCCTTACGGACGCCGATTCCCGGCAAGGGGGTTACGTCGACGTTCACGGGTCCACGGTAGCGCATGGAGGGGGCGTGTCTTTCGGAGGTCGGTTCGAAAGAACGGAGGTCGGGATCGGATGCCGAGGCGACGGCTCGGGGGTCTCGATCGGGGACGGCGTTCCGGATCTCAATTCATGGATTCTACTATGAAATCGGCGTCGAGAAACTGAGAAGATCATCACGCCTTGCAATGGGCTGCGCTTACTGTGATCGGGAAAGGTTGTCCCGTAAGATGGGACCGCGGGGTTCTTGACGATCAGTACGCTGTATGCGCTGACTGTCCCCCGTCGAGCCCGATGACAATGTTTCCGATCCGAGACGGCGGTGGAACGTATGCTTGTGGCGATTCTCGCCCATTTCGCCGTCGCGGCGCTGCTGCCCGCGGTCGCGCGCAGGTGGGGGAGGGTCGCCTTCGTCGTCGGGGGTGTGCTGTCCGCCGCTACTCTCGCCATATTACTCCTTTTCCACTCCGGCGGAGCTTTCGGCGATCCCGGCGATGCCGTGGAACAGACGGTGGCGTGGGCGCCGTCCATCGATTTGGAAATCACGCTCCGAATCGATTCCCTTTCGGTGCTCATGTCGTTGCTCGTCTCCGGAATCGGCGCGCTGGTTCTTTTCTACTACGCGTGCTACGCGAAACCCGGTGACAAGAACATCGGCCGGAATTCCACGCTGTTGGTGACGTTCGCGGGGGCGATGCTGGGGCTCGTTCTCGTCGACGACGTCTTCTCCCTGTACCTGTTCTGGGAACTGACGACCGTGTGCTCGTTCCTGCTCGTCGGCGGGGACGGCACGACGAAGCGCTCGCGCCGGTCCGCCACGCAGGCGTTGCTGGTCACCGCCGCCGGCGGGCTGTCGATGCTGCTGGGGTTGATCCTGCTCGCGACGGCGGCCGGGACGGTCCGCGTGTCGGAGATCGTGGCCGACCCGCCGTCCCCGGGGCCGATGGTCAGCGTCGCGGTAGTGCTCGTGCTCGCGGGCGCCTTCACGAAGTCCGCCCAGTTCCCGTTCCACTTCTGGCTGCCCGCCGCGATGGTCGCGCCCACGCCGGTGAGCGCCTACCTGCACGCCGCGGCCATGGTGAAGGCCGGGGTCTACCTCGTCGCGCGCTTCGCTCCGGGGTTCTCCGCGATGCCGGCCTGGTGGGTCCCGGTGGTGGTGCTCGGGCTGTGGACCATGCTCCTCGGCGCCGTGCGAGCGCTGCGGCAGAACGACCTCAAGACGCTGCTCGCGTTTGGTACCGTGAGCCAATTGGGATTTTTGATGGTTTTGGTCGGTTCGGGCGGTTTTGTGTCCGCCCTGGCCGGCGCCACGCTTATTCTCGCGCACGGGTTGTTCAAATCGACACTTTTTCTCGTCACCGGCGTTATCGACAAACGCGCCGGAACGCGAGACCTGAGGCATTTGTCCGGTCTGGGTCGCCGGTGGCCCCTGCTGGCCGGGGTGGCGGCACTCGCGGCGGCGTCGATGGCGGGGGTGCCGCCGCTGCTGGGCTTCGTCGGCAAGGAGACGGTGCTGGAGGCGTTCCTGCACGGGGACGTCCTCGGGCGTGGCGTGAGCACGATCGTCCTGGTGGGACTGGTGATCGGCTCGGCGCTCACCGCGGCGTACAGCCTCCGGTTCCTGGTGGGGGCATTCGGAACCCGGCCGGACGTCGAGCCGACCGCGGTCGACCGGCCGGGAGCGCTGTTCGTGGCCCCGATCCTCGTGCCCGCCACGGCGAGTCTCGTGCTCGGCCTCGTCCCGTCCTGGGTGGAGGTCCTCGCGGGACGCTACGCCGAGGCCTATCCCCTCGGTGAGGAGCGCTATCACCTCGCGTTGTGGCACGGGGTGAACGTGCCCCTCCTCCTGTCGGCGGCCATCCTGGTGGCCGGTTACGGCGCCTACAAGGCCACCTGGGTGCTCCGCCGGTTCGCGGGCCGGCTGCCCAGGGCGTTGCAGGCGGAACCGTCGTATCAGGCCACGATGGGCGCGCTCGACCGGAGCGCCCGGTGGCTCACCGGTCGGTTGCAGGTCGGTTCGCTGCCGGTCTACCTCGGCGTGATCATCGTGACGATGTCGCTGGCGCCCACGTTGGGTCTGCTGGGCGGCGTCGGTGAGCAGACCGCCCTGCGTTTCGCCGACTCGTGGATCCAACCGGTGCTGGTGGTGGTGATGCTCGCCGCGGCGGGCGCCGTCGTGCTCACGCGTCGCCGACTGACGGCCGTGCTGCTGACCGGGTTGGTCGGCTACAGCATCGGTGCGCTCTTCGTGGTCGAAGGTGGCGTGGACCTCGCGCTGGCACAGTTCCTCGTGGAGTCGCTCACGCTCGTCGTGTTCGTGTTCGTGCTGCGCCGCTTCCCGGCCCGGTTCGGACAGGACCGGCCGCGTCCTCGGGGAGTGCGCTGGATCAAGGCGACCATCGCCGCCGTCGGTGGCACCGTCGTGGCGGTCCTCGCGGTGATCGTCTCCGGAGCGCGCAGCGGCCTGCCCGAGACCAGCCGGGAGTACATCGCCCGCGCCGAGCCCGAGGCCGGGGCCTCGAACGTCGTGAACGCGATCATCGTCGATTTCCGGGCCTTCGACACCTTGGGAGAGGTCACGGTGCTGGCCGTGGCCGCGATCGGGGCGGCGAGCCTCATCCTCGCCGCTCACCGTCAGCGTCGGCGGCCGAGCGACGTGGTCGAGAACACGGACGCCGCCGCGGAGGAGTCCGTGCCCGAGCGGACGGACGACGAATCCAGGCCCAAGGAAGGGGCGCCCTCGTGACCGCATCTCGTACCGACGCCGTCGCGAACCTGTGGTGGGACACCTGTGACCGCCCCCGCGAGCACTGGCTGATGCGGGAAAGTGAACAGACCCGCTGGCCTCGGTCGCTGCTGCTCGAAGTGTGTCTGCGCATCGTCTTCCCGACGGTGCTGCTCGTGGCGGTCTACCTGTTGTTCGCGGGTCACACGCGGGCGGGCGGCGGATTCAGCGCCGGGCTCGTGGCCGGGCTGGCGTTCGTCCTGCGATACGTCGCGGGTGGCTCGCTGACGGGACTTCGCCGTCCCTGGGTGCAACCGCCCGTGATCATGGGGTTCGGCCTGATCGTGGTGGTCGCGAGCGCGATCGTGCCGGTCTTCTTCGACCTTCCCCTGCTGTCCAGTGCCGTGTGGAAGGTCGACGTCCCGGTGCTGGGGTCGTTGAAGATCGCGACGAGCCTCGGGTTCGACACCGGCGTCTTCCTGCTCATCATCGGCGTCGTCCTGAACCTGCTGCGAACGCTCGGAGAAGGAATCCAACGGGGGGAACTGGAGAACGAACTGAACGACCAGCAGCCGGGGGACGCGAGCACGTGACGATCAATCTGACCATGGCGGTGGCCCTCGCCGGGCTCTACACCGTGGGGTTCTACCTGCTCATGCAACGATCGCTGATGCGCGTGGTCATCGGCATCGCGATCCTCGGCCACGGGGCGAACCTGTTCCTCCAGGTCGCGGGTGGCCCACCCGGTGAGCCCTCCTTCGTCGGGGAGGCCGTCGCCGAGCTCATGGTGGACCCGCTGCCCCAGGCGCTCGCACTCACGGCGATCGTCATCACGTTCGCCCTCACCACGTTCCTGCTGGCGCTGGCGTTCCGCTCGTGGGTCCTGCTCGGCCATGACGAGGTGCAGGACGACGTCGAGGACCGCCAAGTGGCCGTCCGTCAGGCTCGCGCCGTGGAGGAGAGCTCGTCGCCGGACGTCACCGACTCCGACACCACCGCCGAGGCGGAGGAAGCGTCGGAGGACGCTCCCGAGACCCCGAGGGAGGTCCGCCGATGACCGTGCTGCTCGCCCTTCCCGTCCTGCTGCCGCTGCTCGGCGCGGCGCTGTCTTTGCTCCTCGGCACTCGGCCCGATCTGCAACGCGTGATCGGCATGACCGTCCTCAGCGCCGTCGTCGTCATCGCGTCGGTGCTGGTGTACGCCACCGACACCGAGGGACCGGTGGTGCTGCAACTCGGCGGTTACGCCGCGCCGTTCGGCATCACCCTGATCGCGGATCGGCTCGCCTCGTTGCTGCTGCTCGTGTCGGCGGTGGTGACGTTGGCGGTGCTGGTGTTCTCCATCGGACAGCGCATCACCGACTACGGCCGGGAGATCGCGTCCACGACGTTCCAGCCCGCGTATCTGGTGCTGTGCGCGGGTGTCTCGCTGGCCTACATCACCGGCGACCTGTTCAACCTGTTCGTGGCGTTCGAGATCATGCTCTCGGCGTCGTACGTGCTCATCACACGCCGTACCAGCGCCCGACGGGTGCGGGCGGGGATGACGTACGTGATCGTGAGTCTCACGTCGTCGCTGCTGTTCCTGACGATGATCGGGCTGGTGTACGCGGCGACGGGCACCATCAACCTCGCCGACCTGTCGGTAGCGTTCCGGGACCTGTCGCCGGGCGTGCAGACGAGCATCGCGTTGCTCGCCACCGTTGTGTTCGGCATCAAGAGCGCGCTGGTCCCGTTGCACTTCTGGCTCCCGGACAGCTATCCGACGGCACCGGCGCCCATCACGGCCGTGTTCGCGGGCCTGCTCACGAAGGTCGGCGTGTACGCGCTGATCCGCACGCACACGCTGGTGTTCCAGAACGATGTCGTGTGGAACGTGCTGCTGGTGGTGGCGATCCTGACCATGATCGTCGGTGCCCTCGGGGCCATCGCCCAGGAGGACATCAACCGGTTGCTGTCGTTCCTGTTGGTCAGCCACATCGGCTTCATGTTGTTCGGGCTGGGCATGGCCACCGTCGTCGGCGTGACCGGCGCGATCCTCTACGTCGTCCACCACATCACCGTGCAGGCGGCGTTGTTCCTGGTCAGCGGCCTGCTGACCAGGCGAACGGGAACGGTGTCGCTGCGGGAGATGTCCGGTGTCGCCAAGAGCGCGCCGTTGATCGCGGCCCTGTTCGCGGTGCCCGCGCTCAACCTCGCAGGGATCCCGCCGTTCTCCGGCTTCATCGCCAAGATCACGCTGTTCCGCGCCGGGGCCGAGAGCACTACGGTGCTCGCGTACACGGCCACGGCCGCCGCGGTGCTGACGAGCTTCCTCACCTTGTACGCCATGACCCGCGTGTGGGTCGGCGCGTTCTGGGGCGCGAAACGCGAGCCGTTCCCCGACGACGACCCCACCGACGAACTCACCGTGGGGACGGGGCTCACCAACCGGCCGATGGTGTTCGCCACGAGCGTGCTGGTGGCGGCGGGCGTGGTCATCGCGCTCGCCGCGGGGCCGCTGTCGGCGATGAGCGAACGGGCCGCGGAGGACCTCATGGGCGGCGACCAGTACCGCGGCGTGGTGCTCACCGAAGGGAGGGGCTGACATGCAGAACGGAATGCGTCGGTTCTCCCCGCTGCTCGCCCCGTGGCTCCTGCTGGTGTGGGTGCTGCTGTGGCGTTCGGTCGAACCGCTCGTGCTGGTCTCCGGCGTGATCGTCACGGCCGCGGTGTTGCTGATGTTCCCCTTCAGCCCCGTGCGGTCACCGCTGCTGCTCCGTCCTCACCGGCTCCTCGGTCTCGCGGCGTATTTGGTGTGGGACCTGGTCAGCTCGGGTGTGCGGGTCGGATGGGACGCCGCGCGGTACGGCCCCCGCACCAAGGCGGTCATCGTCGAGGTGCCGATCCTCGTGGACCGTGACTTCCTGGTGGTCTCGGCGGCCAACCTGGTGTCCCTGGCTCCGGGAACGTTCGTGCTGCACATCGACCGGCCCAGGGGTTGTTTCTACATCTACGCGCTGGGCGTGTACTCGCCCGATGTGGAGCCGCACGTCCACAGTGCCATGAGGATGCAGGTCAGGGTGGCCAAGGCGTTCGGCACCGCCGACGAGATCCGCACCGCGGTCGAACGTGCGCGGAGCTTCGGCGCCGAGGCGAGCCGGACGGAGGTCGCCGCGTGAGCCACCCGAACACCGCCCCCGAGCCGACTTGTGAGGAAAAGCAGTGACCGTCGTCTACATCGCCACCCTGGCCATTCTCGCCGTGGCCGGACTGCTCACCCTGATCCGCCTGATCAAGGGGCCGTGGATCCTCGACCGCGCTATGGCCCTCGACGTGCTCGTCGTTCTCATCGTCGCGGGATTCGCCGTGAACATGGCGATGACCGACTCCGTGCTCTCGCTGCCGATCCTGGTGTGCACGGCGTTGCTGGGCTTCGTCGGCACGCTCAGCGTCGTCAGGCTCACCGAGGGCCGGAAGGAGCACCGCTGATGTGGATCGACGTCGTCTCCAGCGTCCTCCTGCTCCTCGGAGCCCTGTTCTGCGCGGTGGGCGCGTTCGGGCTGCTGCGGTTCCCCGACCTGCTCAGCCGGTTGCAGGCCGCGACGAAGCCCCAGACCGTGGGGCTGATCATGGTGCTGCTCGGCGCGGCGCTCCAGCTTCAGATCGTGGACGCCTTCGGCCTGGTCCTCGTGGCGCTGTTGCAGGTGGTGACGGCCCCCGTCCTGTCGCAGCTCGTCGGCAGGGCCGCCTACCGGATCGGTGCCGTGGAGAGGTCCTCCCTCGTGCGGGACCACCTGGGCGACCGCCTGCGCCGGGAAGGCTTTCCCACCCCGGAGGGGCGTCCGGGGGACCGGTGAGACGAGTCTCATCACACCACCGGGCACAATGAGACCCGCACGCGCGGCCGCCCTCCGGGGCGTGACCGGCGGACGAACACGAGACGATCATGAAGTGGCGAGGAGTGGGCCCGGTGGCTCAAGCGCTGTGTGGCGTGGTGGCATTGGACGGTCCGTCGGGAACCGGCAAGACGACGGCGGCGCGGAGGCTGGCCACCGAACTGAACGCCGGGTACCTGGACACCGGGGCCATGTATCGCGTGGCCACGCTGGCGGTGCTGCGGGCCGGGGTCGATCCCACCGACGCGGAGGCCGTCGTGGCGGTGGTGCGGCGGACGCGGATCGACGTGGCCACCGATCCGAGCGCGCCGAGGGCGCTGTTGGACGGAACGGACGTCAGCGTCGAGATCCGCACGGAGGAGGTCAACCGAGCCGTCTCCCCGGTTTCGGCGGTGCCGGAGGTCCGGGAGCTCCTCGTGAGCGAGCAGCGTCGAGCCATCCGCGAGGCCGTCGACAACGGCGGCGGCATCGTGGTCGACGGCCGGGACATCGGAACGGTGGTCGTCCCGGACGCGCCGCTCAAGGTCTTCCTCACCGCGTCGGCCGACGTGCGGGCGCGGCGGCGCAGCGCCCAGGACATGGCGGCGGGCCGGGCCTCCTCCTTCGAGGAGGCGAAGGCCTCCGTGCAGCGCCGCGACCACCTGGACTCGACGCGGGCGACCTCGCCGCTGCGGGCCGCCGACGACGCCGTGCTGCTCGACACCTCCGACCTGACGATCGACGAGGTCACCGCGAAGCTCACCGAACTCGTGGAGGGTCGGGGGCTGCTCGGCGACGAGGTCGCGGGAACGCGCCGGTGACTCCCGTGACCCGAGCGGACGGACAGGGCCTGCCGCCCGGAGCGATACCGTGGCTGCACGATCTGGGCAGGCTCATCGCCCGCCTGCTCTACCGGCCCGCGTACCGGCTGCGGGTCCGGGGCATGGAGCGGGTGCCGCGCACCGGTCCCGTCGTGCTCGTCGCCAACCACAGCACGATGCTGGAACCGCAGCTCATCTTCGGAATGTTGCCGCGGCGCTCGGTGTTCCTCGTCAAGAAGGAGATGTTCACCGGCGCGGTCGGGTGGGGGCTGCGCCGTATCGGACAGGTACCGGTACGGCGCGGTTCCCCGGATCGCACCGCGCTGCTGACTGTCACCGACGTGCTGCGGGACGGCGGACTGGTGGGCGTGTTCCCCGAGGGCACTCGCGGCGCGGGGGACGTGAGCCAAGCACAGCGGGGAGCGGCGTGGCTGGTGCGAGCGACCGGTGCCGTGGTGCTCCCGGTGGCGGTGCGGGGGACACTACGACCCCGGAGGACGTGGCGACGCCCGCGTCCGGTGATCGACGTGGTGGTCGGTGACCCGTTCACCCTCGACGTCGGCAAGGGACGAGCCGGTCTCGTCCGGGCCACCGACCGGCTTCGGGAGACCCTCGCCGCGCTCGTGCGCGCCGTTGACGACGAGCGTGCCCGCCGAGACCGCGAGAACTGACGATTCCGGGGGAGCGCCCCCGGCAGGACAGGCAGAACGAGGGAAGAGACGACGCATGACCGAACTGGACGGAACCTGGTCCGACGAGGCGGAGTTCCTCCGACTCGACGCTGCCGCCGCCGAGGAAACGTACCCGGAGGCGGGCGAACCGCCGCAGCCCGTGGTGGCCGTCGTCGGCAGGCCGAACGTCGGCAAGTCCACGCTGGTGAACCGCATCCTGGGCCGTCGGGAGGCGGTCGTTCAGGACACGCCGGGCGTGACGAGGGACCGCATCGCCTACGACGCTTCCTGGCGCGGCCGCCGCTTCACGCTGGTGGACACCGGTGGCTGGGAGCCGGGCGCGTCGGGCCTGCAGGCCTCGGTCGCGGCCCAGGCCGAGCTGGCGATGTCCACGGCCGACGTGGTGCTGCTCGTGGTGGACGCCTCCGTGGGAGCCACCGCGACCGACGAGGCCGTGGCCAAGGTCCTGCGCCGCTCGAAGCGGCCCGTGATCCTCGCGGCGAACAAGGTCGACGACGAGCGGCTCCTGGCCGAGGCGGCGTCGTTGTGGTCCCTCGGGCTGGGCGAGCCGAGGCCGGTGAGCGCGCTGCACGGGCGCAGCTCCGGTGACCTGCTCGACGCCGTCGTGGAGGCCCTGCCGGACGCCCCCCGCGAAACCGACCGGGCCACCGCGGGGCCGAGGCGGGTGGCTCTGGTGGGCAAGCCCAA
Organism: Saccharomonospora glauca K62; assembly: GCF_000243395.2. NCBI lineage: Bacteria > Bacillati > Actinomycetota > Actinomycetes > Pseudonocardiales > Pseudonocardiaceae > Saccharomonospora > Saccharomonospora glauca. Next base: position 1,682,788 of record NZ_CM001484.1, read on the forward strand.
CGTCGGCAAGTCGAGTCTGCTGAACAAGCTGACGGGCGAGCAGCGCGCCGTGGTCGACTCCGTGGCGGGCACCACGGTGGACCCGGTGGACTCGCTGGTCGAACTCGACGGCCAGCTCTGGCGTTTCGTGGACACCGCGGGGCTGCGCAAGCGGGTGCAGACGGCGAGCGGCACCGAGTACTACGCCTCCCTGCGCACCAAGACCGCCATCGACGCGGCGGAGGTGGCCATCGTGCTGCTCGACGCCAGCGAGCCGCTGTCGGAGCAGGACCTGCGCATCGTCACCACCGTCGCGGACGCGGGACGGGCGCTGGTGCTCGCGTTCAACAAGTGGGACCTCGTGGACGAGGACCGCCGCCACCAGCTCGAACGAGAGGTCGATCGAGGGTTGGTGCGCGTGCCGTGGGCGGAGCGGGTGAACGTGTCGGCCCTGACCGGACGAGCCGTGCGCAAACTCGCCCCCGCTCTCCGAACCGCCTTGGCGTCGTGGGAGCAGCGCGTGCCCACCGGACAGCTCAACAGTTGGCTGTCCGACCTCATCGCCGCCACTCCGCCCCCGGTGCGTGGCGGCAAGCAGCCGAAGGTGCTCTTCGCCACGCAGGCGGGGGTGCGGCCGCCCACGCTGGTGCTGTTCACCACGGGCTTCCTGGAGGCGGGCTACCGCCGGTTCATCGAGCGCAAGTTCCGCGAGCGCTTCGGGTTCACGGGCACCCCGGTCCGGATCAACGTCCGAGTGCGGGAGAAGAAGCCCAGGAAGAAGTGACGTGCGCGGGCTCAGAGCACGGGCTCGCGCAGCGGCACCGTGACGAGTGAGGGGTCGCCCGCCGGGCTGCCCCTGTCCACCCACCGGGCGAGGCGCTCGGGGGTGAACAACTCGTCGATGACCATGAACGCCGCACCGACGAGCCCCGCTCGGTTGCTGAGCGTGGAGCGCGTAATGCGCAGTTCCCGTGTCGCGAGCGGCAGTGATCGCCGGTAGACGGTCTCCCGCACGGCGGCCAGCAGCAGGTCGCCCGCTCGCGACACTCCGCCACCGATGACCACGAGGGCGGGGTTGTAGAAGCTGACGAGCGTCGCCAGCAAGCTGCCGATGAGCCGTCCGGCGCGGGTCAGCAGCTCCACCGACGTGCGGTCGCCGCTTTGCGCCGCGCGGGAGACGTCGGCCGCCGTCACCGTACCGGTGGAGGCGAGCACCTCGGCGAGGAACGGGCTGCGGCCCTGCTTCGCCGCGGCCAGCCCGTCGCGGGCCAGTGCCGCGCCGCCCGCGTACGCCTCCAGGCACCCCGTGTTGCCGCACCGGCACACGACGTCGTCCTCGTCGGAGGCCGCCGCGTGCCCGATGTCGCCCGCGCAGCCCTGGCTGCCCCGGTGCAACGTGCCACCGGACACCAGGCCCGCACCGATACCGGTGCCGATCTTCACGTAGAGGATGTCCCGCTGACCCCTCGCCGAGCCGGCCCGCAGCTCGCCGAGCGCCATGGTGTTCACCTCGTTGTCCACCCAGACCGGGGTGTCGTAGCGGCGCGCGAGACGTTCGCGCACCGGGTAGCCGTCCCAGCCGGGCATGATCGGTGGCGCGCTCGGCCGTCCCGTGGCGAACTCCACCGGACCGGGAAGGCCGATGCCCACTCCCCACACCGCGAGGTCCGGGGCGGCGAGTTCGGTACGCACCTGGTCGAGCAGTTCGTCGAAGATCTGCTCGACGCGGTCCAGCACGGGGTCCGGTCCCGCCGCGATGTCGTGCCCCTCGGTGTGCTCGGCCAGCACCGTTCCGGTGAGGTCGGTGACTCCGACGCTGATGCCGGTGGCACCGAGTTCCGCGGCGAGGATCACTCCCGCTTGCGCGCGAAACCGGAGCTCACGGGGCGCTCGCCCGCCACTGGAGGGCCCGAGGGCTCCTTCCTCCAGCAAACCACACGCCGTGAGTTGGTTCACTCGCTGTGTGACGACGGTGCGGCCGAGGCCCGAACGCCGGCCGATCTCCGGCCGGGTCCTCGCGGTACCCGAACGCACGAGATCGAGCACGGTGGCCAGGCTGTCGACGTGATCACCGACCGGCATCGTCGGGATTGTTGGTCCGGATTGAGACACCTGCACCCGCTCCATCTTTCCATCATGGGCCGCCTCGAAATGGCACCCTCGGGTGGTGTGGTGGGATTGAACGGGCGTCAGCAGGCGTTACCCCTGTGAGGCAGACGTGGTGAGGTCAGGAGGTTGACGTGGATCGCAATCCGGAGCAGCTGTACGACCTGGACTCCGGGGTCTTCGTGCCGGAAGAGGCGGTGCTGCTCTACCACTTCGACGGATTCGTCGACGCGGGCTCGGCAGGGAGGACCCTCGTTGACCACCTGCGGTCGGAATTCGACGGACCCGTGGTGGCGCGGTTCGACGTCGACCGGCTGCTCGACTACCGCTCGCGGCGGCCCGTGATGACGTTCGCCGCCGACCACTGGGCCGACTACGACGAACCGGAGCTGGTCGTGCGCCTGTTGCACGACTCCGACGGAACACCCCTGCTGCTGTTCACCGGCCCGGAGCCCGACACGCAGTGGGAGACGTTCATCGCCGCCGTGCGCGGCCTGGTGCAGCGCTGGCGGGTGCGGCTGTCGGTCACCGCGCACGGCATCCCGATGGGCGTGCCGCACACCAGGCCGCTGGGCATCACCGCCCACGCGACCCGCCCCGAACTCACGCGCAGCCACCGGGCCACCTTCAACCACGTGCAGGTGCCGGGCAGCGCCGGGGCGTTGTTGCAGTACCGGCTCGGCCAGGCGGGGCACGACGTGGTGGGGTTCGCCGTCCACGTCCCGCACTATCTCGCGCAGTCGCGGTACCCGGCCGCGGCGCTGCGGCTGAGCGACGCGGTGTCCGAGGCGACCGGCTTGCGCATCCCTCAGGCTGGTCTGCGGGAAGCCGCGCACGCCGCGAACCTGGAGGTCGACCGTCAGGTCCGGGAGAGCGCCGAGGTCGCGGACGTGGTCGCCGCGCTGGAACGGCAGTACGACGCCTTCACCGAGGCGAGCCCGGAGAGCAACCTGCTCGCCGACACCGAGGAGATGCCCAGCGGCGACGAGTTGGCCGCGCACTTCGAGCGCTTCCTCGCCGAGCAGCAGCAGGGCCGCTCCGAACCGGGGGAGAATTGACGACCGGGCCGCCCCTCGTTCGGGTTCGCGGGGTGAGGAAGGCAGCGTGACGCGGCGGACACGACCGCCGATCGCGCTGCCATTCGTTTCTCCACCGGCTCGTGGCGTCGACCGGGGTCCTCGGCGCCCGTGCCGAGCCCTTCGTCCGTGTCGGTGGGTTTCGGGGCGCACACGCCCGGTGGAAGGCCGGAGATCCCGTGTCGAATGTCCTACCGGGTCCCACGTGAAGGGGAGGGGGCGGTCCTTCGGTCCGTCGACAAAAGACAAACCCCGCCCCGGAGCTTTCCGGGACGGGGCTGGTGGTGCGCGATACTGGGATCGAACCAGTGACCTCTACCGTGTCAAGGTAGCGCTCTCCCGCTGAGCTAATCGCGCGAGGCGGAGACGGGAATCGAACCCGTGTACAGGGCTTTGCAGGCCCTTGCCTGAACCACTCGGCCACTCCGCCGTGTGTGTGGATCAAGCGCGAGCTCGATCCAACTGCGGAATGCCGCCGCAGTCGAGCGGACGACGGGACTCGAACCCGCGACCCTCACCTTGGCAAGGTGATGCGCTACCAACTGCGCTACGTCCGCAATCTCCGACTCCGTGTCACTCGGCCTCTCGGTCGGTGACCCGTCGTCGTCGTGTGGAAAGAACTTTATCCGATGCCCTTCCGGCCGTTTTCACCGGGGGTGGTCATGTTCTCGCGCAAGCCTCTGATCAGCCAAGATCATGCGGAATCAGCCTCGTGAGCGCGTCGTCGACGTCGACCCACAGGTGTTCGTTGCCGGGCAGCACGACGTCGTAGGTCTGGTCGAGGAAGTCGGCCAGCTCCTGGGCGGAGGCTTCGAACATCGCGTGACCGGAAGGCGAGTTCAGTTCGACGAAGACGGAGTCGGGGTCCTCGATCGACGGCTTGATGCGCACGTCGCCGTCGCCCGCCTCGCCGAGCAGGCCGTCGGCCAGGAGGTCGCGGGCGAAGACCCACTCGACCCAACCGGCGCGTCCCGTGCGGAACGCCGCCACGACCGCGTACGGATCGCGGGTGTCGTACCGCAGTTCCACCTTCACCGGAACCGGAGGCGTTCGCGGCGCGAGAAGGTCGAAGACCGCCGTGGACCGGAGCGTGACGTGATCGTTTCGCATGTCGTTACCCTTCTGCTCCCTTCCGGCCGGCTTCGGCCGTGTCCTACGGGTGTGACGCACTCCGGCGCCGGCTCGATCACCTTGAGTCCGAACATCACCCAAACGTGTGCGTCGCGTGGGAGGCCCCGGTACATCCTGCTTGCTTGCCGGGGCGAAGGACAGACAAGTCGCGCGAATGTTGCAGCGGACACCCGGCGGGTGCCGGACCGCCGTGCGTCCTCGTTTCGGGCTCGCATCGACCTGTCACCAGTGGAAACGGCTCTCGGTGCTCCCGCCGCGATCCCGTTGCCGCCCCAAAAGGGGACCCCGCTTTCGGGGCGCGATCAGCCTCCGCTACAGTTGTTCCCACAACAGCACAGGGCGATTAGCTCAGCGGGAGAGCGCTTCGTTCACACCGAAGAGGTCACTGGTTCGATCCCAGTATCGCCCACCACGACGATTCAGTTGTTTTCCTTGCAGGGCCCGGCATTCGCCGGGTCTTTCTCATGTTCCCGTGGTCATTGGTTCCAACCAGCCGCGACGGGCACACACCCCGGCCCGAGTGAACAGTTCGGACACGGTGTGCTGCTGATTTCACGGCGTCGGCCGGGTAACGGCCACGAGGTCCACCCACCACGGCGGGTGTTCGCTCACTCACGGCGACAAGCGATGTCTTCCGACGTGCCACGACGTCTGCTCGACGTCACGATCTCGCGAGGTCGCCGGGATGAACTTGGTCGGGGCCGGGAACAACCGTTCTCGGTGCCTCCCACGGTAGTGGGCGACCCGGGGATTGTGACGTTCCTGTTACCACGACCACCTTGTGCTCGACATCACAGCGGGGCCGGGTGTGAGTGTGGTCTCCTGGGAGGCTTGTCCGCGTGACCCGAGGTCGGGGCGGCCGATGTGAGGGCTAGCATCGTGCGTGCACGTCAAACCACTTTCGCAAGGGAGTTCCCCGTGTCGCAGTCGTCGTCCGCCGCAGTCTCGTCCGCCTCGCGCGTGGTGGTGCGAGCAGGCACTACGGCGGGTGCCGCGGTACGTGAGGCGGGTTACCCCAGCAAGGGTGCCGAGGCCATCGTCGTCGTGCGTGACCCCTCCGGGGCCCTTCGAGACCTCGCGTGGACGCCGGACGCCGACGTCGAGGTGGAGCCGGTCGCGGCCAACACCGAGGACGGCAGGAGTGTGATCCGGCACTCGGCCGCGCACGTGCTCGCGCAGGCCGTGCAGCAGCAGTTCCCCGAGGCCAAGCTGGGTATCGGGCCGCCCATCAAGGATGGCTTCTACTACGACTTCGCGGTCGACCGGCCGTTCACCCCCGAGGACCTCGAAGCGCTCGAGAAGCGCATGAAGCAGATCATCAAGGGCGCCCAGCAGTTCTCGCGTCGCGTGGTGCCCTCGGTGGAGGACGCCAAGGCCGAACTCGCCGACGAGCCGTTCAAGCTCGAACTGGTGGACCTCAAGTCGGGCGGCGACGCCGACGCCGTCGACACCTCCGAGGTGATGGAGGTCGGCGCGGGCGAGTTGACCATCTACGACAACCTCGATCCGCGGACCAAGGAGCGGGTGTGGGGCGATCTGTGCCGGGGTCCGCACGTGCCCACCACCAAGTACATCCCCGCGTTCAAGCTCACCCGTGTCGCGGCGGCCTACTGGCGCGGTGACGAGAAGAACCCGCAGCTGCAGCGCATCTACGGCACCGCGTGGGAGTCGAAGGAAGCGCAAGAGGCCTACCTGGAGATGCTGGCCGAGGCCGAGCGGCGCGACCACCGCAAGCTCGGCGCGGAGCTCGACCTGTTCTCGTTCCCGGACGAGATCGGGTCGGGGCTGCCCGTGTTCCACCCCAAGGGGGGTGTGATCCGCAAGGAGCTGGAGGACTACTCGCGGCGTCGCCACGAGGAGGCGGGCTACCAGTTCGTCAACACGCCCCACATCACCAAGGGGCAGTTGTTCGAGACCTCGGGGCACCTGCACTGGTACCGCGAGGGCATGTATCCGGGCATGCACCTCGACGCGGAGTACAACGACGACGGCAGTGTGCGCAAGCCCGGCCAGGAGTACTTCCTGAAGCCGATGAACTGCCCCATGCACAACCTCATCTACCGCTCGCGAGGGCGCAGCTACCGTGAGCTGCCGTTGCGGTTGTTCGAGTTCGGCACCGTGTACCGCTACGAGAAGTCCGGTGTCGTGCACGGCCTCACGCGGGCGCGGGGCTTTACTCAGGACGACGCGCACATCTACTGCACCGTCGACCAGATGCACGACGAGATCAAGTCGCTGCTGCAGTTCGTGCTCGACCTGCTGCGCGACTACGGTCTCGACGACTTCTACCTGGAACTGTCCACACGAGACCCGGAGAAGTCCATCGGCAGCGACGAGGAGTGGGAGCGGGCCACGAACGCGCTGCGCGAGGCGGCCGAGGCCAGTGGGCTGGACCTGGTGCTCGATCCGGGTGGCGCGGCCTTCTACGCGCCGAAGATCAGCGTTCAGGTCAAGGACGCCATCGGCCGGAGCTGGCAGATGTCCACCATCCAGGTGGACCTCATGGAGCCGGAACTGTTCGAGCTGGAGTACCAGGCCGCCGACGGGTCGCGGCAGCGCCCGGTGATGATCCACCGCGCCCTGTTCGGGTCGATGGAACGGTTCTTCGGCGTGCTCACGGAGCACTACGCGGGCGCGTTCCCCGCGTGGCTGTCGCCGATCCAGGTGGTGGGCATCCCCGTCGCCGACGCGCACGTGGAGCACCTCCGGGGCGTCGAGAAGGCGTTGCGTGAGCGGGGAATCCGGGTCGAGGTGGACGCCGGCGACGACCGCATGCAGAAGAAGATCCGCACCCACACCACGCAGAAGGTGCCGTTCCTGCTGATCGCGGGTGGCAAGGACGTGGAGGCGGATGCCGTGTCGTTCCGCTTCCGCGACGGCAGCCAGATCAACGGGGTTCCCGTGGCGACGGCCGTGGATGCCGTGGCCGACTGGATCGCGCGCCGGGAGAACGCGTCGCCGACCGCGGAGACGATGGGAGCCCTCGTTGGCCGGTGAGCGGGGCGAGGACCGGACGTTCGTGGAACAGGACGGGGTGGGGGTCCCCGACCAGCTTCAGCGGTTGTGGACCCCTCACCGGATGGCCTACATCCGGGGAGAGAACAAGCCCGACGGCGACGGTGAGAGCGGGTGCCCGTTCTGTCGACTGGCCGGTTTGGACGACGAGACGGCGCTGATCCTCGCGCGCGGTGAGACCGTCTTCGCGGTGCTCAACCTCTACCCGTACAACCCCGGACACCTCATGGTGGTGCCGTACCGGCACGTGGCCGACTACACGGACCTCACGGCCGAGGAGACGGCCGAGGTGGCCGACTTCACCAAGCGGGCGATGCGGGTGATCAGGACGGTGTCGCAGGCCCACGGGTTCAACATCGGACTGAACCAGGGGGTCGCGGCGGGAGCGGGAATCGCCGCCCACCTGCACCAGCACGTGGTGCCGAGGTGGGGCGGCGACTCCAACTTCATGCCGGTCATCGGTCACACGAAGGTGCTGCCGCAACTGCTCGGGGAGACTCGGAAGTTGCTCGCCGAGGCGTGGTGAGGTCTCAGTCCCGGAGCCCGGCCTCGATGTCGAGTTCGATGATGACCTTGTCGCTGACGACCGCCGAGGGGATGCCCGCGCCGACCCCGAAGTCCGAGCGCTTGATCTCCGTGCGGGCCGCCACGCCGATCACCTTGCTGCCCTCGGTCAGGCCGGGGCCGAAGCCGCCGAGCTCGGCGGTCAGCGTCACGGGCTTGGTGACGCCGCGCACGGTCAGCTCGCCGTCGATGAGGTAGTCCTCGCCGTCGACGCGGATGCCCGTGGAGCGGAAGCTCAGCGTGGGGTGGTTCTCGACGTCGAGGAAGTCGGCGCCGCGCACGTGGTCGTCGCGCTGCTGGTTGGTGGTGTCGATGCTCGCGGCCCGCATGGTGGCCGTCACCGAGGAGTCGGTGATGTTCTCCGCGGTGACGATCTCGCCGCTGACGTCGGTGAACCGGCCGCGCAGGCGCGTGACACCGAGGTGCCGCACGACGAAGCTCACGTTGGAGTGCACCGGGTCGATCGTCCAGGTACCGGTGAGGTAGCCGGGGATCTCGGTCGTACTGGTGGTCATGGAACTCCTCGCATCAGTGTGGTTGAGCGTTCAAGCAAAATGATAATAGAGTTGATTGAGCGCTCAACCAAGTGGTCCGTGAGGTTAGAATGGACGTCATGTCGGCACCTCGATGGCTCACGTCGGAAGAACAGCGCGTGTGGCGCGACTTCTCGGCCGCCATCGACATGCTCCGAGCCCACCTCGAAACGCAACTGCAACGCGACGCGGGCATGCCGACTACTTACTACTCCGTCCTGGTCGCCCTCTCGGAGGCCCCCGGCCGAGTGCTCAGGATGAGCGATCTCGCGCTCGCCACGCGTTCCTCCCGGAGCAGACTGTCGCACGCCGTCGCCCGTATGGAGGCCAACGGCTGGATCCGCAGGGAGACGTGTCCCACGGACAAACGGGGCGCGTTCGCCCACCTCACCGACGCCGGGCTCCGAGCCATTCGCGACGCCGCCCCCGGACACGTCGAGGCGGTGCGCGAGGCCCTGTTCGACGCGCTCACCCCGGAACAGGTCCGTCAGCTCGGTGAGATCAGCAAGGCGATCACCGACCGATTGACCCCGGCCTGCGCCCGCGCCCAGGCGGCCGAGTCGGAGACGGCCACGGGCTCCCACGGCACCGTGGAACCGGCCGCCGACAGTCGTCTGTGACACGCGGTGTAGGGGCGAAAGACGCTGGAGTGATGGTGGCTCGATAGGGTTTGCTTGCCGAGTTGATCCGCACTCGCCAGCAAGCACCCGTAGGATGAGATGCTCAACATCTTCGCGCGCGCGTCCGTGTCTCGCGTTACCGACCCGATCGGTGCCGCCTTGGTGCGCGTCGGGCTGACCCCGAACGCGATGACTCTCATTGGCACCGCGGGTGCCATCGCGGGAGCCCTGGCGTTCTTCCCGACCGGGATGCTGCTCGCGGGCACCTTCGTGGTGTGGGGCTTCGTCATGCTCGACCTGCTCGATGGAGCGATGGCGAGGGCGAAGGGGAGCACGCCGTTCGGAGCGGTGCTCGACGCCACGTGCGACCGGTTGGTGGACGGTGCGGTGTTCGCGGCCATCGCCTGGTGGGCGTTCGTCGTGGCGGACAATCCCAGGGTGGCCGCGGCCGCGTTGCTGTCCCTCGTGCTCGCGCAGGTCATCTCCTACGTCAAGGCGAGAGCGGAGGCCTCCGGGTTCGGTGACGCGGCCAACGGAGGACTCGTCGAACGTGCCGAGCGACTGATCATCGCACTCGTGGGGACGGGATTGCAGGGGCTGGGAGTGCCGTACGCCATCGAGGGATCGCAGTGGCTGCTCGCCGTGCTCTCGGTGGTCACTCTGGGCCAGCGCGTCACGGCTGTGGCCATGGCGGCGAGGAAGGCGCGACTGTGAGCAAGCAGCGGCTCGTGGAATGGGGTTATGCCACGGCGTGGCGCTTGGTGCCGAAACTGCCGGAGACGTTCGTCACCGCGATGTTCGCCCTGGGGGCCGACATCGCCGCCCGGCGGGATCGGGGTGGCGCCGCGAGACTGCGCCGCAACCTCGCCAGAGTGGTGCCGCAGGCGGGTCCCGTGGAGCTGGAGGACCTCACCCGCCGGGCCATGCGCTCGTATGCCCGCTACTGGCAGGAGGCGTTCTGTCTGCCGTCGATGGACGCCGAGGCCGTGCGCGGCCGGGTGGACGTCACGGGGATCGAGTACCTCGACGCGGCCCTCGAGGAGGGCAACGGGGCGGTGCTCGCGCTGCCGCACACGGGCAACTGGGACGTCGCGGGCGTGTGGCTGGTGGGACACTCCGGCAACTTCACCACGGTGGCGGAGCGCCTGCGGCCGGAGTCGCTGTACGAGCGGTTCGTCGCCTACCGCGAGTCGCTCGGGTTCGAGGTCGTTCCCGCCGACGGGAGCGTGTCCTTCCGGCTGTTGCTGCGGCGGCTCCGAGAGAACAAGGTGGTGTGCCTGGTCGGCGATCGCGATCTCACCGGCTCGGGTGTGCCGGTGACGTTCTTCGGGGAGAAGGCGACGTTCCCCGCGGGTCCCGCGAGGCTGGCCTTGAGCACCGGGGCCGCGCTGTTGCCGGTGGGATGCTGGTTCACCGACGGCGGCTGGGCGCTGCGGGTGCATCCCCGCATTCGGGTCAACACCCGCGAGGAGGTGCCCGCCGCGACGCAGGCGCTCGCCGACGTCTTCGCTGGGGACATCGCGGCACACCCCACGGACTGGCACATGCTCCAGCCGTTCTGGCTCACCGACCACGAGAACGACACCGACGACGAGGCGGCCCGGTCGGACGAACGGAGCGCGTCATGAAGGTCGGCATCGTGTGCCCGTACTCCTTCGACGTGCCCGGCGGAGTGCAGGGGCACGTCGTGGACCTCGCCAAGGAGTTGCGTTCGCTCGGGCACACCGTGTCGGTGCTCGCCCCCGGTGACGACGAGAGCGCGCACCTTCCCGACTTCGTCCAACCCGCGGGCCGCGCGGTCGGCATTCCGTACAACGGTTCGGTGGCACGACTGCAGTTCGGCCCCGTCTCGTACGCGCGGGTGCGGCGCTGGCTGCGTGACCACGACTTCGACGTGCTGCATCTGCACGAACCGACGGCGCCGAGCCTGTCGTTGTTGGCGTTGACGGTGGCCGAGGGCCCCATCGTCGCCACGTTCCATACCTCCACCCCCCGGTCCCGCACGCTGGCGGCCTTCGAGCCGGTGTTGCGTCCGCTGATGGAGAAGGTGACCGCGCGTATCGCGGTGTCGGCGCTGGCCCGGCGGGTTCAGGTGGAACACCTCGGTGGGGACGCCGTGGAGATCCCCAACGGGGTGGACACCGCCTTCTTCTCCGGCGCCGAACCGCTGGAGGGGTATCCGCGTCCGGGTGGCACGATCGGATTCGTCGGCCGGTACACCGAGCCCCGGAAAGGGATGGGGGTGCTGCTCGAAGCGCTCCGGCTGCTGGCGCCCGAGTTGCCGGAGCTGCGGCTGCTGGTCGTCGGACGCGGGGAGGCCGAGACGCTGTACCGGGAGGCGGGGCCCGAACTCGCGGCGCGGTTGGACCTGCTCGGACAGGTGGACGACGAGACCAAGGCGCGGGCGCTGCGCAGCGTGGACGTCTACTGCGCTCCCAACACCGGTGGGGAGAGTTTCGGGATGATCCTCACCGAGGCCATGGCGGCGGGCACCCCCGTGGTGGCCAGCGCGCTCGATTCGTTCCGCCGCGTGCTCGACGACGGCAACGCCGGGGTGCTGGTGCCCACCGGCGACGCCGAGGCCTTGGCGAGCGCGCTGCGGGAGTTGATCGCCGACCCGGTGCGCCGGGCCTCCCTGGCGGACGCGGCCAGCCGTCACGTCGCGCGCTACGACTGGGGCACGGTCGTGAAACAGGTCGTCCGCGTGTACGAGACGGCGATCGCGGCCGACCCCCGCAAGGTCGGTGCCGAGAGTGGCGTTCTGCGATGACGACCTGGCTGGTGGTGCTCGCGCTCGTCGTGGCGCTGGTGGTGGCGAGTGCGCTGTGGCTGGTCGCCACCGCGAACCGACTCGACCGGCTGCACGTGCGCATGGACGCGGGCTGGGCCGCCCTCGACGCCGCGCTCGCGCGTCGGGCGGTGGTGGCCAGGACGGTGGCGGCGAGCGCGCTGAGTGGGGAGGACGCCGAGGAGCTCAAGTCCGCGGCCGACCGGGCCGAACGCGCGCCTCGTCCGGAGCGGGAGTCCGCGGAGAACGAACTCACGCTCCGGCTCGCCGAGGTCGACCGACGGAGGTTGCCCGCCGGGCTCAACGACGAGCTGGCCGACGCGGAGGAGCGCGTGGTCATCGCCCGCCGGGTCTACAACGACGCGGTGCGCGACACGTTGGCACTGCGGCGCCGCCGGCGGGTGCGGTACTTCCGGCTCGCGGGAACGGCCCGGCGTCCGGAGTACTTCGAGATCGCCGAGCCCGACCTCGTGGCACCCCCGAACTCCTGAGAGCCGAATCAGGCTCGGGCCTTGGCGGGGTCTCGCGCCGGGAGTTTCTGCGGGGCGACTTCGTAGCGGGCGTGGTGCCGGGTGAAGCTTGCCCGACCGGAGGTGAGCGAGCGGAGGTCCACGGGGTAGCGCACCAGCTCGGCCGACGGCACCTCGGCACGGATGAGGGTGTGTCCGCCCTCCAACGACTCGGTGCCCAGCACCCGGCCCCGTCGGGAGGACAGATCACCCAGCACGGCGCCGAGGTAACTGTCGGGCAGCCGGACGACGACCTCGTCGAGCGGTTCGAGCGTCACGAGCCCGGCCTTGGCCGCCGCGTCCTTCACCGCGAGTGCCCCGGCGGTCTGGAACGCGGCATCGGAGGAGTCCACACTGTGGGCCTTGCCGTCGAACAGGGTGACGCGCACGTCCACCACGGGATCGTCGCCGCCGATGCCCTCGCGCAACTGCGCGCGTACCCCTTTCTCCACGCTGGGAATGAACTGGTGGGGAATCACGCCGCCGACGATGCGGTCGACGAATTCCACCCCCTCGCCGCGGGGAAGGGGCTCCACCGACACGTCGCACACCGCGTACTGCCCGTGGCCACCGGACTGTTTGACGTGGCGGCCGTGGCCCTCGGCGGACCGGGCGAACGTGGCGCGGCGGCTGGTGCGCACGGGCTCGGTGGTCACCTCCGCGCCCCCGGCCCGGAGCATGGACAGCACGACGTCCGCGTGCGCCTCGCCCATGCACCACAACACCAGTTGTCCGGTCTCCGCGTTGTGCTCCAGCCGTAGCGTCGGGTCGCCCGCGACGAGTCTCGACAGGTTGCGGGCGAGGGTGTCCTCGTCACTGCGGGTCTGGGCGACGACGGCGACGGGCAGCAACGGCTCGGGCATCTCCCACGGCGCGATGAGCAGGGGATCGTCGGTGCCCGACACGGTGTCGCCGGTCTCGGCGGAGGTGAGTTTCGTCAGCGCGCACACGTCGCCCGCCACGCAGTGGGGCACTTCCCGGAGAGCGGCTCCGAGTGGGGAGTACAGGTGCGCCACCCGCTCGTCGGCGTCGTGTTCGTCGTGGCCTCGGTCGGTGAGGCCGTGGCCGCTGACGTGGATCGTCCGTTCGGGACGGAGCGTTCCCGAGAACACCCTGACGAGCGACACCCGGCCCACGTAGGAGTCGACGGAGGTGTGCACGACCTCGGCGGCGAGCGGACCGTCGGGATCGGGGGCCAGCCGGGGATGGGGGATGCCCTCCGGCGTGGTGGCCGTCGGCGGTGCGTGCTCCAGCGGGGAGGGAAACGCGCGGGCGATGCCGTCGAGGATCTCGGCCGTCCCCACGCCCGTCTGCGCGCACGCGGGGATCACCGGATGAAACGTGCCCCGAGCGACGGCCTGCTCCAGGTCGGTGATCAGGGTGTCCTCGGAGATCGGCTCCCCGGCGAGGTAGCGGTCCATGAGGGTCTCGTCCTCGCTCTCGGCGATGATGCCCTCGATCAGCGCGTCACGGGCCTCCGACAGGCGTTCGGCGTCCTCCGACCCGACGTCGTCGAGCCGCGGGGGATGGCCGTTCGAGTAGTCGTAACGGCGTTGTGTCACCAGTCCGACCAGGGCCGGGTCGCCGTCTCCCGTCGGGAGGTACAGCGGGAGGACTCCCGCGCCGAACGCCTCCCGGCAGGCCGCGATCGTCGCGTCGACGTTGGCGCGAGCGTGGTCGAGACGCGACACGACGACGGCGCGCGGCAGGCCCGCGGCGGCGCATTCCTCCCACAGCGAGACGGTCGCGGGGTCGATGCCGTGGCCCGCGCTCACGACGAACAACACGGCGTCGGCGGCGCGGAGTCCGGCCCGGACCTCGCCCACGAAGTCGGCGTAGCCCGGCGTGTCGATGAGGTTGATCTTGATGTCGCCGTGGACGACGGGAGCGACGGCGAGACCGACGGAACGCTGCTGCCGGATGGCGGCTTGATCATGGTCACACACGGTGGTGCCCTCGACCACGGACCCGGCCCTGTTGAGGGTCTTCGCGGCGACGAGCAGGGCCTCGGTGAGGGTGGTCTTCCCGGAACCGGAGGGGCCGACGAGTGCGACGTTGCGTACCCTGCCGGGATCCTCCACGGCGACCGCGGTCGCCGAGCCGCTGGTTTTGACGTTCTTCTCGGCCATCACGGCCTCCTGCGACGCTGGCGGATGCTGTGCTTTCGAGCACACACCCGATCGGGGCGCCTGGCAAGACGGGCGGGCACGGGGCGGCTGCCACCCCGAAGTGGACTTCCGAAATAGGTGTGTAATGGCCATCTTCGACAGTCCACATCCGTCCTACGGTGGTGCCGTCAGGCCGAGAGGAAACCGGTGAAAGGTACTGCTGTGTCGAACGTTGCGCCCAGTGACGAGTCCCGGAACGGCACCGCGCGGGTCAGGCGCGGAATGGCCGAGCGGTTCAAGGGCGGAGTGATCATGGACGTCGTCACTCCCGAACAGGCCCGGATCGCCGAGGACGCCGGGGCGGTCGCCGTGATGGCTCTGGAGCGGGTGCCCGCCGACATCCGCGCCCACGGTGGCGTCGCTCGCATGAGCGACCCCGACCTCATCGAGAGCATCATCTCCGCCGTGTCGATCCCGGTGATGGCCAAGGCGCGCATCGGCCACTTCGTCGAGGCGCAGATCCTGCAGGCGCTCGGCGTGGACTACATCGACGAGTCCGAGGTGCTCACCCCCGCCGACCACGACCACCACATCGACAAGTGGGCGTTCACGGTGCCGTTCGTGTGCGGGGCGACCAACCTGGGCGAGGCGCTGCGCCGCATAGGCGAGGGTGCCGCGATGATCCGGTCCAAGGGAGAGGCGGGCACCGGGGACGTGTCCAACGCGACCACCCACATGCGCCGTATCCGTAGCGAGATCCGCGCGTTGACGGCGCTTCCCGAGGACGAGCTCCACGCGGTGGCGAAGGAGCTGCGAGCCCCCTACGACCTGGTGAGGGAGGTCGCGGAGACCGGAAGGCTGCCCGTGGCATTGTTCACGGCGGGTGGCATCGCCACGCCCGCCGACGCGGCGATGATGAGGCAGCTCGGTGCCGAGGGAGTCTTCGTCGGCTCGGGCATCTTCAAGTCGGGCGACCCCGCCCGGCGGGCGGCGGCGATCGTCAAGGCCACCGCCTCCTACGACGACCCGGACGTTCTCGCGAAGGTCTCACGAGGGCTCGGGGAAGCGATGGTGGGTATCAACGTCGCCGAGGTGCCCGCGCCGCAGCGGTTCGCCGACCGCGGGTGGTGAGGGCCCGAGCGCGTACGAGGGCGGAACTTTCGGGATGCTCCGGGAACCTCGTGGGGGAGAGGGCGCCGACGTCCGACCGTCCCGCCGCCGTGCGCGGAGTCCACGGTGGGAGTGGGCGGGGCCGTCAGGACTGCTCGGAGACGAGCACGGCCATGGTCCGAGGCTCCAACGCTCTGAACACGTGCGGCAGATCGCCGGGATAGGAGATGTAGTCGCCCGGCCCCAGCTCCACCGGATCGTCGAGGAGTCCGACGAGCGCGCGCCCGCTGCTCAACACGACGTGTTCCACGGTGCCGGGCGTGTGCGGCTCGGACTCCCTCGGCCGGCCGGGCTCGGCCTGAACGAGGTAGACGTCGCGGCGGGCGTGCGGGGGAGCGGGGGACAGCAGGGTGGTGACGTAGTCCGCGCTCTCCGCGGCGAATCGCGGCCCTTCCCCCGCTCGCACCACGCGGACGCGGGGCCTGACCGGTTCGACGAGCTGACTGAACGAGACGCCGAGGGCGGTGCTGAGCGCCCAGATCGTCTCGACGCTGGGGTTTCCGGTGCCGGACTCCAGCTGGGACAAGGTCGATTTCGCGATACCTGCCCTGCGGGCGAGTTCGGTGAGTGACAGGCCCGCCTTCTGCCGCTCTCGCTGCAGCGCGGCCGCGATGGCCACGAGTGGGGCTCCGTTGTCCCTGCTCTCCGTCATACTGTTCGCTCCATGAGTCCGATCGTTCGTCTTGACGAACACGGTCCGTTGTGTTCAGCATAGAAGGCGTGCGTTCGATATGGCGAACCCTCGGCCCCGACCTCGCGCGAGACATCGCGCTGGTCTGCCTCGCCGACTCCCTGGTCGGTCTCTCCTTCGGGGCCATCACCCTCACGTCGGGACTGCCGTTGTGGCTGCCCGTGCTGTTGTCGGTGGTGGTCTTCGCCGGTGCCGCCCAGTTCATGTTCGTGGGACTGGTCACCTCCGGCGGTAATCCGATCGCGGCCATCGTCGCCGCCCTGCTCCTCAACGCGCGTTACGTGCCCTTCGGTTTCACGGTCGCCGACCTGCTCGGCGGGAGGTGGGCGAGCCGGCTGTTCGGCACCCACCTGGCGATCGACGAGACGGTCGCGTTCGCGCTGGCCCAGTCGGACCGCGAGCGGCGCAGAGCCGCGTACTGGGTCTGCGGGGTGGGCCTGTTCGTCACCTGGAACCTCGGCGTGATCGCCGGCGCCGCCGTGGGCACGGCGGTAGGCGACACCGCCGTGCTGGGGCTCGACGCCGTGCTCCCGGCCGTGCTGCTCGCGCTGGTGCTGCCCTCGTTGCGGAACGCGGACACCCGACGAGCCGTGCTGATCGGTGTCGTCGTCGCATTGGGGGCGGCCCCCTTCGTCCCGGCCGGTCTGCCGATGCTCCTCGGGCTCGTCGGGGTCGTCGCGACCCTGCGCCGGGGCGGCGCCGAGAGCGCGGAGGAACGGGGACCGGTCCCGACCGACCAGGCACCGGCCCTGACCGACCAGGAGGACGGGACGCCGTGTTGACCGCCACCACACTCCTCGTGTCCACCGCCGTGCTGTGCGTGGGCACCTTCGCGCTCCGGTCAGTCGGGCCCGTCCTGAAGTCCCGTGTCCGGCTGTCGCCGAGGGCGGAGCGATCGTTCGCCGTCTCGGCCGTCGTGTTGCTGGCCTGCCTGGTCGCGACGTCGGCGCTGCTGGAGGGCGCGGAGTTCGCGGGCTGGGCCCGTCCGGCCGGCGTCGTCGTGGGCGGGGTGCTGGCCTGGAAGCGGGCGCCGTTCGTGGTCGTCGTGGTGGCCGCCGGGGTCACCGCGGCGGGCCTGCGGTTGCTCGGCGTGCCCTGAGCGCCACTCACCTCCCTCGGCCCACTAGGCTTGACCAGCAGTGATCGCGGAGGCGTCCCGCGTACCGTGGCAAGCGAGGTCGAGGGCGGGCGTTCACGCCGTAGCTGACCGGGCGCTTTGCGTGCGGACGAGGCGAGAGCGCGATGCTCGTCGCGGTGGGCGATGCCACAACCTCCGGTGCGGCTGTCGATAGGATCGTGGCCGTCCGGCGGGGAAGGGTGCCAGCCACCGCGTTCATCCGAGCTGACCGGCCGTCCGCGGAGCGACGCTTCCGTCCGTTCGCACCGTGTCCGAGGTCGCGTAGACGCGAAAGAGAGTTGGAGGAGAGATGAGCGGCCACTCGAAGTGGGCCACCACCAAGCACAAGAAGGCCGCCCTCGACGCCAAGCGTGGCAAGCTGTTCGCGAAACTCATCAAGAACATCGAGGTCGCCGCGCGCACCGGCGGGGGTGATCCCGAAGGCAACCCCACCCTGTACGACGCCATCCAGAAGGCGAAGAAGAACTCCGTCCCGCAGGACAACATCGAGCGGGCGCGCAAGCGCGGCGCCGGTGAGGAAGCCGGTGGCGCGGACTGGCAGACCATCACGTACGAGGGCTACGCCCCCGGCGGCGTCGCGGTGCTCATCGAGTGCCTCACCGACAACAAGAACCGGGCGGCCTCCGAGGTGCGCACCGCCCTGAGCCGCAACGGCGGCTCGCTCGCCGACCCCGGTTCGGTGGCGTACCTGTTCAACCGCAAGGGCGTCGTCGTCATGCCGAAGAACGACCTGTCCGAGGACGACGTGCTCATGGCCGTGCTCGACGCGGGCGCGGAGGAGGTCAACGACCTCGGCGAGAACTACGAGATCATCTCCGAACCCGGCGACCTGGTGGCCGTGCGGACCGCGTTGCAGGAGGCGGGATACGACTACGAGTCGGCCGACATGAACTTCCTGCCGTCGGTCCAGGTGCCGCTGGACGCCGAGACCGCGCGCAAGGTGTTCCGGCTGATCGACGCGTTGGAGGACTGCGACGACGTGCAGAACGTCTACTCCAACTTCGACGTCAGCGACGAGATCCTCGCCGAGGTCGGCTGAGCCGAGGACTTCGGGACGGCACGGCGCGCCTGTACCGGATGCGTCCGGTGATACGGCACAATGTCGGCCGTGACTGTGGAGACCACCTTCGACAACGGCCACGAACTCGATTCCGATCAGCAGCTGCGGGAATGGATCGTCGAGCAGGCCGAACAACGCGGTAACGCGGTGGTCTCGGTCCCTCCCGACGATCGGGGAGCGGGATACGCGTTCACGGTGTGCGCCTGGGCCATGCACGGCATCCCGGAGGCGGTCGTCGTGGGGCTGCCGCAGGAGATGTCCACGGTGCTGCTGGACGCCTATGTGGACCGTGCGGCCACCGGCGAGCGATTCGAGTTCGGCGGGCTCTACGACGACTTCTTCGAAGGCGTGCCCGTGACGTTCGAGAAGGTGGCGCCGGCACACTATCCGGAGTTCTTCGGCAGCGCGTTCCTCGTCTACCCCGAGGGCGATTTCCCCGCCGTGCAGATCATCGTGCCGACGACGGACGGCTTCTGGCCGTGGAGCGAGGACTCCCCCGAGGGCTTCGCCCAGTGGCAGCCCGTGCTGACGGCCAGCGGCCGGCCCGAGAGCTGGACGCCCGGCGTCGACGGCCCCTGACCGGCCCGCGCATCCGCCCTCCGTGCTCTCGCCCCCGCGTACGCTGGTTCGCAGTCGTCCGCGTGTCCGCACGCACCTCGCCGGGACAGCGTGTTCCACGCGGTGTGGTGACGCGACGCGGTAGCCTTCGACTCGAACTGGTGTTCGTGGAAAGGACTGGCCTCGTGCGCGTGCTGGGTGTGGACCCCGGACTGACCCGGTGCGGGCTCGGGGTCGTCGACGGTGGTGCCGGGCGGTCCGTGTCGTGCGTGGCCGTGGGTGTGGTGCGCACGCCCGTCGACGCCGAGCTTCCGTCGCGGCTGTTGCAGGTCAGCGAGGCGGTGGACGACTGGCTCGACACCCACCGGCCGGACGTGGTCGCCGTCGAACGTGTCTTCAGTCAGCACAACGTCCGCACCGTGATGGGAACGGCGCAGGTCAGCGGTGTGGTGGCGGTGTGTGCCGCGCGTCGTGGCCTTCCGGTGTCCTTTCACACGCCCAGCGAGGTGAAAGCCGCCGTCACCGGTTCCGGCCGTGCCGACAAGGCACAGGTGACCGCGATGGTGACCCGCGTGCTGCGCCTGCGGAAGGCTCCCAGCCCGGCCGACGCCGCCGACGCGCTCGCGCTCGCGATCTGTCACCTGTGGAGGGAACCGATACGGGCACGGCTCGCGGAGGCCGAGGCGAAGGCGGCCGAACTGGCCCGTGTCCACAGGGCTCGGCTGGCCGAGGCGGCGAAGCGGCGTGAGAACAGGACAGGGACGGGATTGACATGATCTCCTCGGTACGCGGTGAGGTGCTGTCGGTGGGGCTCGATCACGCGGTGATCGAGGTCGGCGGTGTCGGACTCGCCGTCCAGGCGACTCCGGGCACGCTCGCGACGTTGCGCAGGGGCGGCCAGGCCCACCTCTACACGACGTTGGTGGTGCGAGAGGACGCGCTGACGCTGTTCGGATTCGCCGACGCGGACTCGCGGGAATTGTTCGGGCTGCTGCAGACGGTGTCGGGGATCGGCCCTCGACTCGCGCTCGCGGCCCTGGCCGTGCTGGAGCCGGAGAAGCTGCGGCGTGCCCTGACGGAGGGCAACATCACGGTGCTCACCCAGGTACCCGGCATCGGTCGTAAGGGAGCCGAGCGGCTGATCATCGAGCTGCGCGACAAGGTGGCGGCGCTCGCGCCGGCCGACGCCGAGGGCGTGCGTGCCGAGGCCGTGAGCAGCGCGGTGCGGGCCGACGTGATCGACGCGCTGGTGGGTCTGGGCTTCTCGGCGAAACAGGCCGAACAGGCCGTGGAGCAGGTGGCGGGCGACGTGCCCGACGACACGTCGCGGATGCTGCGGGCGGCCCTCGCCGTGCTCGGCAAGAAGAAGTGAGGCGACGGACGTGCACGACGACATGATCGAACCGTCCGGAGAGGTGAGGCGGGCTCCCGGCGAGACACCGCTGTCCGCGACGGCCCAGACGGGCGAGCGGGAAGTGGAGACGGCACTACGGCCGCGCCGGTTGGCGGAGTTCGTGGGCCAGCCGCGGGTCCGGGAACAGCTCGAACTCGTCCTGGAGAGCGCGCGCAAGCGCGGGGTGGCGCCGGACCACGTGCTGCTGTCGGGGCCGCCCGGTCTCGGGAAGACGAGCCTCGCCATGATCATCGCTTCCGAGCTCAACGCCGCCATCCGCATCACCTCCGGCCCCGCGCTGGAGAAGGCGGGCGATCTCGCGGCGATCCTGTCCAACCTGGCCGAGGGGGACGTGCTCTTCATCGACGAGATCCACCGCATCGCCCGGCCCGCGGAGGAGATGCTGTACCTCGCGATGGAGGACTTCCGCGTCGACGTGGTGGTGGGCAAGGGGCCCGGTGCCACGAGCATCCCGCTGGAGATCCCGCCGTTCACCCTGGTCGGTGCGACGACCAGGTCGGGGGCGCTCACCGGCCCGCTGCGCGACCGATTCGGCTTCACCGGGCAGATGGAGTTCTACAGCCCCGCCGAGTTGGAGCAGGTGCTCCGGCGGTCGGCGTCGATCCTCGGCATCGACATCGACGCGGAGGGGCGAGCCGAGATCGCCCGGAGGTCGCGCGGCACCCCCCGTATCGCCAACCGGCTGCTGCGCCGGGTTCGCGATTACGCTGAGGTGCGTGCCGACGGCGTGGCCACACTCCCCGTAGTGAGGGCCGCGCTGGAGGTGTACGACGTGGACGAGCTGGGGCTCGACCGGCTCGACCGCGAGGTGTTGGAAGCGCTCGTGCGGTCGTTCAACGGTGGGCCGGTCGGGGTGTCCACACTCGCGGTGGCCGTGGGTGAGGAGCCCAGTACGGTCGAAGAGGTGTGTGAGCCGTATCTCGTTCGGGCGGGTATGCTCGCGCGGACGCCACGGGGCCGGGTCGCCACCGGGTTGGCGTGGGAACACCTCGGGCTGCGGCCCCCCGACGACGCGGGAGGCCTTGACTCCACGTCATCGTCCCTGTTCGACTGAGGGAACACCGAGGTCTCTGCCACCGGCGTTCGATTTCTCGACAGCACCTGGCACACTCGAAAAAAGCACATCCGGACACAACTCGGACGTCACGCTCCACCACAGGCGGCGTCTGCGAATGGAGAACCATGGAAGGCCTTATCCTGCCGCTGCTGTTGATGCTCGTCGTCGCGCTGCCGCTCGTCCTGAGCACGCGTAAGCAGAAGAAGCTCATAGCCGAGCAGCAGGAGATGCAGAACAGCCTGACCGAAGGTGACCGCGTGATGACCACCTCGGGTCTGTACGCGACAGTCGCCGACGCCAGCGACGACACCACCATCGACCTGGAGATCGCCGAAGGCGTGGTGACGACCTGGCTGCGCCAGGCCGTGCGTGAGCGCATCGTGCCGTCCTCCGAGGTGGACGACGCGGAGGAGACCACCACGGCCTCCGAGATCGAGGCCGAGGACGCGAAGGGCGAGGCTGACACGAGCGACGAGAACGCGCCGGTCGCCTCCGCCGAGCAGAGCAAGAAGTAACGACTGGTCGTTACGGCACCGCGGCACCGGTGGACCCGCCGGTGTGGGTGGTCTGTTGCGCATGCCCAGCGCCGAGTAAGGTCTCGGTGCTGGGCGCGTTCGCTACCTCGCGGTGAGTGATCCGCCTGCCGACTCGTCAAGCCGTCGAACCAGTTCGAGGAGAGCGACCGACCGTGGCACCTCCCGCCGGGCAGATCCGCCCTGGCCGCTACTTCGCGTTTTTCGTCGTGATCGTGGCCGCGTTGTATTCGCTGGTGTTCTTCACCGGTGACGGCAGTCCGACACCCAAACTCGGAATCGACCTCAAGGGCGGCACACGGGTCACCCTGACGGCGAGGACGCCGGACGGTTCCGAGCCGTCGCGCGAGCAACTTCAGCAGGCCCGACAGATCATCGAGAACCGCGTCAACGGCATCGGTGTCAGCGGCGCCGAGGTCGTGCTCGACGGTAGCAACGTCGTCATCACGGTTCCCGGCGACGAGGGTGAGCAGGCGAAGACGCTGGGACAGACGGCCAAGCTGGCCTTCCGACAGGTTCTTGCGGCGGTCCCGGCGGGGCAGTCGGCGCCGCAGCAGCCGGAGTCCGGCGCCGACGCCGGTGACACCGATGGGAACAGCGGCGGTGACGAGGGCTCCCAAGGGGAGAACTCCCGTGACACCGACGCCGACACGAAGTCCGGTGAGGACTCCGACGGCACCGACGATGACGACGCCTCCGGCAACGGGGGCGGCGGCAGCCCGCTCGGCTCCGCTCCCGCCCAGCAGCCCGACGGCGACGGCGACGACAACGACGGCCGGGGCGGCGACGACGACCAGACCCTCCAGGAGAAGGCCGCCGAGCAGATCCGCCGGGCCAAGGAGTGGCGACAGGACCCGGCGCTCGCGCCCTCCGATCCGTCCCAGATGGAGCAGGCGCAGCAGGTGCAGCAGCAGGCACTGGCGCGGCTGACCTGCGACCCGAACGAACTCGACCCCTTGGCCGGCAACGACGACCCGAAGTTGCCGCTGGTGACGTGCAACCAGGACGGCACCGAGAAGTACGTCCTGTCGCCGGTGTTCCTGGAGGGCACGGCCATCTCCGACGCCTCGTCCGTCTACAACACCCAGGAGGGCGGCTGGGTCGTCAACCTGTCGTTCACGGCGGAGGGCTCGGACACGTGGGCGGACTTCACCGCGCAGAACGTCGGGCAGCGTGCGGCCTTCGTGCTCGACACCCAGGTGGTGTCCGCGCCGACGATCAACCAGGCCATCGCCGGTGGTGACACGCAGATCACCGGTCAGTTCACGCAGTCCGAGGCGAAGAACCTGGCGGACGTGCTCAAGTACGGCTCGCTGCCGTTGTCGTTCGAGTCCTCCGACGCCACCACCGTGTCGGCCACGCTGGGACTCGCCACTTTGGAGGCCGGACTGATCGCGGGAGCCGTCGGCCTCGCGCTGGTGTTCGTGTACTGCCTGTTCTACTACCGCATCCTCGGCGTGCTGACGATCCTGTCGCTCGCTCTGTCCTCTCTGATCGTCTACGCGGTACTGGTCCTGCTCGGCCGGTGGATCGGCTACACCCTCGACATCGCGGGCGTGGTCGGCTTCATCGTCGGTGTGGGTGTCACCGCCGACTCGTTCGTCGTCTACTTCGAACGGTTGAAGGACGAGATGCGGGAAGGCCGGACCTTCCGCTCGGCCGTGCCGCGTGGTTGGCAGAAGGCGCGGCGCACGATTCTCGCCTCGGACGCCATCATGTTCCTCGCGGCGGGTGCGCTGTACGTGCTCGCGGTGGGCGAGGTGAAGGGCTTCGCCTTCACCTTGGGTATGTCCACGGTGCTCGACCTGATCGTCGTGTTCCTGGTGACGCACCCGCTGGTGGCGCTGGTGTCCCGATCGAAGAAGCTTTCGAGCCCCAAGCTTTCCGGCCTCGGTGCGGTGCAACGCATCGGTGAAGGCCGCCGAGCCGCGGCTCGCGCTGCTGTGAAGGAGGCGTGACGTGGCGAAGTCAGACTCGGCCACCACGAACGCAACGACCGACACGCCCGCGAAGGGCTCGGTCTTCCAGCGCCTCTACACCGGTACCGGGGCGTTCGACATCGTCGGCCACCGCAGGAAGTGGTTCGTCTTCTTCGGCGCGCTCCTGATCGCCTGCATCGCAGCGATCGGCATCCGAGGCTTCAACCTCGGCATCGAGTTCGAGGGCGGGACGCAGATCCAGCTTCCCGCGGTGGGCGCCGACGGGCCGATCACTACCGAGGAGGCGAGTGACGCCTTCGCCGACGTCATGGGCTCAAACCCCGCCCAGACGCAGCAGGTCGGTGTCGGTGAGGCCGCGACCATCCAGATCCGATCGGAGACGCTGGAGCCCGACGAGGTCCAGCAGGTCAAGCGAGCCCTGTTCGAGCAGCTCCAACCGCTTGACGACTCCGGTGAGCCCAGTGAGCAGGTCATCAGCGACAGCCGGGTCAGCGCCACGTGGGGCGGCGAGATCTCCCGGCAGGCGCTCATCGCCCTGGCGGTATTCCTGGTCCTGGTGGCGGTCTTCCTCGTCATCTACTTCGAGACGTGGATGGCGGTCTCCGCCCTTATCGCGCTGTTGCACGACATCGTGGTCACCGCGGGTGTCTACGCGTTGGTGGGCTTCGAGGTGACTCCCGCGACGGCCATCGGGTTGCTCACGATCCTCGGGTACTCGCTGTACGACACCGTGGTGGTGTTCGACAAGGTCAAGGAGAACACCCGAGGCATCCTCAACCTGACCCGCCGCACCTACGCCGAGGCCGCGAACCTGGCGCTCAACCAGACGTTGATGCGCTCCATCAATACCTCCGTCATCGCCCTGCTGCCGGTGCTCGGCCTGCTGATCATCGGCAACCTTCTGCTCGGTTCCGGAACGCTCCAGGACCTGGCGCTGGTGCTGCTCACCGGTATGCTCGCCGGCACGCTCTCGTCGGTCTGCCTCGCGACGCCGCTGCTGGTGGCGTTCAAGATGCGTGACCCGAGGTACCGGAAGCAGGCGGAGAAGGTGCGGGCCCGCAGGGAGAAGAAGCGCGGCGTCGAGAACGGGACGGCTCCGGCCGACGACGACTTCAACCCCGCCGACGACGAGCAACTCGCCGCCGAACTGCGTCGCGAGAAGGCGTACGCCGCCGCGGCGAGCGTTCCCGCCCGGCACCCGAAGGCGGTTCAGCAGCGGCGCGCGGGCCGCCCGACCGGGAAGCGGAAGCGGTGAGCGGAACTCAGCTCGACCGGGCGTTGGACCTCATCACCGAGATCCCCGACTTCCCGGAGCCCGGTGTCCTGTTCCGTGACCTGAGCCCGCTCTTCGGCGACGCCACCGCGTTCGCCAGCGTGATCGAGGCATTGGGCGAGGCCATCGGCGACGGGGTCGACCGCCTTGCCGCCGTGGAGGCCCGTGGCTTCGTGCTGGCGGCTGCTCTCGGCTACGCCAGGCGACTCGGGGTGGCCCTGGTCCGCAAACCGGGCAAGCTGCCCAACGTCGCCGGCCGGGTCGACTACGAGCTGGAGTACGGCAAGGCGAGCCTGGAACTGCCGATGGGGTCGGTCAACGCCGGTGAGCGCGTCGCGATCGTGGATGACGTGCTGGCCACGGGCGGCACCGTGGCGGCGACCGCCGAGCTGATCCGCAGCGCGGGGGCCGAGGTCACCGGGGTCGCCGTGGTGCTGGAACTGGCCGAACTCGGGGGTCGCTCCCGGCTCGACGGGCTGCCCGTGCATGCCCTGCGCACGGTCTGAGCGCAGGGGCCGGGTCGGCCCGAGAATCGGATGCGCCCGCAGGCATAGCGTGCGCTCTCAGCGCGTTACGCTTGACGACATCAGTCGCGTGACGAGCTGGAGGTACGGGTGAGCCGGGAGCTGGATTCCGTGGTCACTGCCCGTTCGGAGGCCGGCACGCCTTCCCGAGCCGGCCAGGACAGCACGTCCGGAGCCACCGTTCGCGCGCCGTCGGCCACTCGCCGGGTGCGGGCCAGGCTGGCCCGGCGGATCACCGCGCAGCGTCCCACGCCGGTCAAGCAGGTCCTGGAACCGTTGGCGGCCATCCACCGGGAACTCCACCCGAGCGCCGACCTGGCACTGCTGCAGCGCGCCTACGACGTCGCGGAGGAACTGCACCGCGACCAGCGTCGTAAGTCCGGTGATCCCTACATCACGCA
Source organism: Saccharomonospora glauca K62 (assembly GCF_000243395.2). Taxonomy (NCBI): domain Bacteria; kingdom Bacillati; phylum Actinomycetota; class Actinomycetes; order Pseudonocardiales; family Pseudonocardiaceae; genus Saccharomonospora; species Saccharomonospora glauca. The sequence continues at coordinate 1,708,976 of NZ_CM001484.1, forward strand.
CCCGCTCGCGGTCGCCACGATCCTCGCCGAGCTGGGAATGGACACCACGACGCTGGTGGCCGCGTTGCTGCACGACACCGTCGAGGACACCGGTTACTCGGTGGAGCAGCTCACCGAGGACTTCGGGGAGAAGGTCGCGCAGCTCGTCGACGGCGTCACGAAGCTCGACAAGGTCAAGCTCGGTACGGCGGCGGAGGCCGAGACCATCCGCAAGATGGTCATCGCGATGGCGCGGGACCCGAGGGTGCTGGTCATCAAGCTCGCCGACCGCCTGCACAACATGCGCACCATGCGCTTTCTGCCGCCGGAGAAGCAGGCCCGCAAGGCGAAGGAGACGCTCGAGGTCCTGGCGCCGCTGGCGCACCGGTTGGGCATGGCCACCGTCAAATGGGAGCTGGAGGACCTCGCCTTCGCGATCCTGCAGCCGAAGAAGTACGACGAGATCGTGCGGCTGGTGGCCGACCGCGCGCCGTCGCGGGACACCTACCTGCGGTGGGTCATTGGGGAGCTGACGAAGCAGCTCGAAGAGTCGCGGATCAACGCCAAGGTCGAGGGGCGACCCAAGCACTACTACTCGATCCATCAGAAGATGATCGTCCGTGGTCGCGACCTCGACGACATCCACGACCTCGTGGGCGTGCGCATCCTGGTTGACGAGGTTCGCGACTGCTATGCCGCCATGGGCGTCGTGCACGCGTTGTGGCAGCCGATGCCGGGCCGGTTCAAGGACTACATCGCGCAGCCGCGCTACGGCGTGTACCAGTCGTTGCACACGACCGTGATCGGCCCCGACGGCAAGCCGCTGGAAGTGCAGATCCGTACTCACGAGATGCACCGCACCGCCGAGTACGGCATCGCCGCCCACTGGCGGTACAAGGAGACCAAGGGCACCCACCGCGGCAACGCCGTGGACATCGACGAGATGGCGTGGATGCGCCAGCTCCTCGACTGGCAGCGAGAGGCGGCCGATCCCGGCGAGTTCCTCGAATCGCTGCGCTACGACCTCGCCACCCGCGAGATCTTCGTCTTCACGCCCAAGGGCGACGTGATCACGTTGCCGGTGGGGTCCACGCCGGTGGACTTCGCCTACGCCGTGCACACCGAAGTCGGGCACCGCTGCATCGGCGCGAGGGTCAACGGCAGGCTCGTCGCGCTGGAACGCCAGCTCGACAACGGCGAGGTCGTGGAGATCTTCACCTCGAAGGCCGAGGGCTCGGGCCCGAGCCACGACTGGTTGTCGTTCGTGGCGTCCCCGAAGGCCAAGGCGAAGATCCGCCAGTGGTTCGCCAAGGAGCGGCGTGACGAGGCCATCGAGGCGGGCAAGGAGGCCATCGCCAAGGAGGTCCGCAAGGTCGGCCTGCCACTGCAACGGCTGGTGTCCGCCACCACGATGGGCGCGGTCGCCAAGGAGCTGCGGCACTCCGACATCAGCTCGCTCTACGCGGCGGTGGGGGAGCACCAGGTCGGCGCCAAGCACGTCGTGCAGCGTCTGGTGGCGCTCATCGGCGGGGTGGAGGAAGCCGAGGAGGAACTCGCCGAGCGAGCCACGCCCTCCACGGTCACGCGCCGGCGCGGGGCCGGTGACGTCGGTGTGGTGGTCAAGGGCCAGACCGACATCTGGACCAAGCTCGCGCGTTGCTGCACCCCCGTGCCGGGCGACGAGATCCTCGGTTTCGTCACCCGCGGCGGCGGGGTGAGCGTGCACCGCACGGACTGCACCAACGCCAACGAACTCCGCAAGCAGCCCGAGCGGCTGCTGGAGGTCGAGTGGGCGCCCACCGAGTCGTCGGTGTTCCTCGTGGCGATCCAGGTGGAGGCGCTCGACCGGCACCGGCTGCTGTCCGACATCACCAAGGTGCTCGCCGACGAGCGGGTCAACATCCTCTCGGCGTCGGTCACGACCTCGCGGGACCGCGTGGCGGTCAGCCGGTTCACGTTCGAGATGGGCGATCCCAAACACCTGGGCCACGTGCTCAAGGTGGTTCGCAACGTCGAGGGCGTCTACGACGTCTACCGCGTGACCTCGACCTCGTAACGATCCGGCCGGGGTCCTCGGCGTCGTACTGTGCCTGATCATGAACAAGGGGCTCGAATTCCGCACCGACGCCGAGATCGCCAAGCTGACGTTCGCGCGGCCGGAGAAGATGAACGCCATCAGCCACGAGATGTGGTCGGCGATTCCCGACGTGGTCGCCGAGGTCGAGGCCGACCCGACCGTGAAGGTCCTCGTGGTGACCGGGACGGGTGGTCAGTTCTCGGCGGGGGCCGACATCGGCGAGTTTCGTACCCTACGGTCCACCGCCGAGGGGGCGGCGGCCTACGACCGGGCGGTGACGGCGGCGGTGCGGGCGCTCACCACCATGCGCAAGCCGAGCATCGCGATGATCCACGGCAACTGCATCGGCGGTGGGTGTCAGCTCGCGGTGGCGTGCGACTTCCGGTTCGTGGCGACGGACGCGACGCTCGGTATCACGCCGGCCAAACTCGGCATCGTCTACGACTTCACGTCGACACGGCAGCTCGTCACGCTCGTCGGACCGGCCCACGCGCGGTACCTGTTGCTGTCGGCGCGGCTCGTGGACGCGCGGCGGGCCGCGGAAATGGGCCTGGTCAACGAGGTGTTCGACCCGGATGAGCTGGAGAAGACCACGATGGAGTTCGCGCGTACCCTCTGCGAGCGCTCCCAGGTGTCGATCCGGGGAATGAACGAGATCATCGAGCGCATTCTCGAAGGACAGCGGGAGTCCGATGCGGAGGTGGAACGCATCCGCAGCGAGGCCGTCCGCAGCGCCGACTACGCGGAGGGCGTCGCCGCCTTCCTGGAACGCCGCCCGCCCCGCTTCAACTGAGCCGTGTCCGCAGCTTGTGCACGCGTGTCCGCAGTTCAGGTACGCGTGTCCGCACCCGGTGCACACGTGTTCGCCTCCCACGCTGCGAACACCCGTACACAGGCTGCGGACACGCGTACGCCAGGTGCGGACACGCGTACGCCAGGTGCGGACACGCCGGCGGTCAGGACTCGACGGTCACGTCGGTGAACTTCACCTCGGTGTTGGGCTTGCCGCCGCCGGGGGACGGGTCGAACCTGCCGTCGTGGCCCGCGCGAGCGACCTCGTCGAGTACCTCGAGCCCCTCGTCGTCGATGGTGCCGAACACCGTGTAGCTGGGCGGCAGCGGCGCGTCGCCGTAGACCATGAAGAACTGGCTGCCGTTGGTGTCCGGGCCGCTGTTGGCCATCGCGAGGATGCCGCGACCGTAGGTGAGGGAGTCGAAGGTCTCGTCCGCGAACATGTAGCCGGGGCCGCCCATGCCCTCACCGGTCGGGTCGCCGCACTGGAGCATCTGGAGGCCCTCGGTGCCGATCCGGTGGCAACTCGTGTCGGTGTAGAAGCCTTCCTCCGCCAGGTGCACGAAGCTGTTGACCGTGCACGGGGCCAGCGACCTGTCGAGGTCGAGCCCGATGTCGCCGACGTTGGTGTGCAGCGTGACCTTCACGGTGCCCTCGGACGGGACGTTCTCGCCGTCGGGGAGGGAGACCTCCTTGGCGGGCTCGCCCGACTTCCGGTACTCGCACGACGTCGGGTTGGGCAGCGCCTCGGGACGGGAGGCGGGTTCGACGCGCTCGGTGGGGATCTCGATGTCTTCCGATCCGGAGGCCGAGTCCGACGCTCCGGGCGTCGCGTCCGACGAGCTGGCGGGATCGTCGATGCCCTCCGCCGCGCTGTCACCGCCCCGCGTGCCCAGGAACACGACGAGGCCCGCGACGGCCACCACGGCTCCCACCGTGACGGCGACTCCGACGATCCTGCGTCGCCTCTCCCGCTCGGCACGACGGGCGAGCTGTCGTTCCAGCTTGCGTTTCGCGGCCTCGCGGCGTTGCTGGTTGGTCGCCACCTGACCTCCTCGGAGTCTTCGACACACCCGCTGCGGTTGGCGGCAGTCTATGGGCACTGTCTGTGAGGACCTTGTGTAGGGGCGGCTAGGGTGAGACCGATCCCAGATCCGGAGGTGCTCGCCGTGCTCGTCGTCGGATTCCCGGCAGGAGCGTTCCGCGCGAACTGCTACCTCGTCGCCGCCGGGCCCGGAGGCGAGTGTGTCGTCGTCGACCCCGGCGAGGGGGCCGAAGAGGGGATCGAGCGGGCATTGCGGGAGCACGAGTTGACCCCGGCCGCCGTGCTCGCCACCCACGGCCACTACGACCACGTCGCCTCGGCCGCGGCCGTGGCCGACACGCACGGCGTCGCCGTCCACATCCGACCGGAGGACCGGCACCTGCTGACCGACCCGCTCGCCGGGCTCGGACCGGAGCTGGGCGCCGTGGTCGGCACGGTGACCCTGCCCGAACCCGCGGCGGTCGAGCCCTTGTCCGAGGGACCGCTCGATCTCGCCGGGCTACGGATCGAGGTGCTCCACACGCCGGGCCACACCCCGGGGTCGGTGGTGTTCGGGCTGCGCACCGAGGAAGGCGGCAGGGTGGCGCTGACCGGCGACACGTTGTTCGCGGGCTCGGTGGGCCGCACCGATCTGCCGGGCGGCGACCCGGCCGCCCTGGCCACCTCGCTGCGGACCACGGTGCTCTCGTTGGCCGACGACACGGTGGTCCTGCCCGGACATGGGGGCAGCACCACGATCGGCCGGGAACGGGCGGGCAACCCGTTTCTCACCTGACGGCAGCGACGACCAGTGAAGGTATCGAAGGCGCGGAAATGAGCGAACAGGAGCCGACCTCGGGTACCTCCCCGAGGGAACCCGAGCGGATTCCCCTTTCCGGCGACGACCGGACGGCACGCCGGAAGCGGACGACATCGGGGCTGATCGCCGTGGCACTGCTCGCCGCGGCGTTCGGCGGGGTGGCCGGGCTCATCGGTGGCCAGGTCACCGGGCTGGTGGTGGCGGCGGTCGTCGCGGTGCCGTTGTTGCTGCTGGTGCTGTCCGGCGCGCGGCGTCGGATGTGGTTGGAGGGCACCACGGTCGTCGTGCGCACGTGGGGTTCGCGCCGGGTGGATCTGGCCACCGCCTCGCGCATCGACCTGCTGCTGACCGATGTGCGGGGCATGAGGACGGTGAGCTTCCTGGTGACCGGCGCGCAACGGTCGGCCGTCAAGATCGACCTCGCCGTGTACGCGGGCACCGGCGGGCGGGAGCTCGGCATCCTGCCGCTGCGCAGACTCGCCGACGCGATGGTGAACAACATGGACGCGGGCGGTCTCGTGTTCTCGCAACTGCTCGTGGCCCAGTTGCGCGCCGAGGCGCGGGGCGACGCCGCGGCCGACCGGCCGCTCTACCGCCTCGCCTCGGCCGCGCCTTCGGGCAAACTCGCGCAGCGTTTCAGCATGGAAGCCGTCAGCCGCTTCGTGGCGACGCTGGAGAACTGACCTCCTCGTCGGCGTCCTCGGCCGCTTTCTCCGTCTCGGGAGGGTCGTCGCGCACGGCGACGACGGCGGCCAGCACCGTGGTCAGGGGCACGGCGGCGATGATGCCGATGCTGCCCGTGAGCGTGCGCACGATCTCCTGCGCCACGTCCTGGGACTGCAGGATCGGCGACAGTCCCACATCCGCCAGCGAGGAGAGCAGCAGCAGGGGCAGCGCCGCGCCCGCGTAGGCGAGGACGAGCGTGTTCACGGCCGAACCGACGTGGGCACGTCCGATTCGCAGCCCCGCCGCGTACAGTTCGCGCCACGTGAGCGCGGGATTGGCCCGGCGCAGCTCCCACACCGCGCTCGCCTGGGCCACGGTCACGTCGTCGAGGACACCGAGCGCGCCGATCACGATGCCGGCGAGTAGTAGGCCACGGGCGTCCACGTTCCCCCCGAGCGCGCCGATGAGCGTGCTCGTGTCGGTGTCGAGTCCCGTCAGATTGGCCGCCGCCGAGAACACGGCCGACAGCACGCCGATCAGGGTGAGGCTGACCATTGTGCCGAGCACGGCGACCGACGTGCGGGCGGAGAACCCGTGGGTCAGGTATAGCGCGACGAACATGATCAGGCCCGCCGCGGCGATCGCCACCGGGAGAGGACTGCGTCCGGCGAGGATCGCGGGAAGCACGAAGACGATGATGACGGCGAAGCTGATGCCCAGGGCCGCGAGCGACGCCAGCCCCTGCCAGCGCCCGAGCAGCAGGACCGCGGCCGCGAACAGCGTCCCCAGCACCAGCAGCGGCACGCCTCGTTGGAAGTCGCGCAGCTGGTACGACGCCGGGTCCGTGGCCTCGGCGCCGCTGTAGGCCAGCACCACCTCGTCGCCCACGGCGAAGCGGGGACTGCTGGGTTCGAGAGGAAGGATCTTGGTGATCGTCGTGCCCGCCGCCGGACCGTCCTCCAGCGACACCTCGACCGACAGACACCGCCGGTCGTCCGGATCGGGTTCTCCCACCCGTACTTCCCCCGGCGCGAGGCAGGGACCGGCCGTGGCGGCCGTTACCACGCCGTCGACGGGGGTGCCTCCCGAGTTCTCGTACTGCTCGGGGCCGCCTTCCCAGGGATACAGCACGCCCACGGCGATCAGCGTCGCCGCCGCGATCGGGGCCAGCAGGACCAGCAGCAGACGTCGCACCCGCCGGGACGCCGGGGCCGCGGGCTCGTGGCCGTGTCCGTGCCCATGACCATGCCCGTGGTCGACGTCCTTCCGCGCGGCCGGGGAAGAGGCCGGGCGGGGACGAGTCGACGCCGAGCGCTCGGGAGTGCCCCGTGGGGACGGTTTGTCGGAAGCGCCGGTTTCCTTCCGCGCGGGGCGGGTTGTCTCGGGAGCGCGGCGGCGAGGCGGGGCGGGGCGCGTTCCGGAAGCGGTGGCACCGCGGTCCCGGCTCCGCCGAGGCGGGGCGTCGGCGGGGGCGCCCTCACCCGCCCGGCGTCGCTGGCGAACCGGACGCGGGGGAGCCACGGGTCTCACCCGCGGCAGGCGCTCGGTCGGATCGTCGGAGTAGTCGGAAGGCACCCGGTCATCTTGCCCGGTGGAACACCCGGCTCCGCCGCAGGTGGGACGCGTGTCCGAGGCTTCGCGCGAGACGCCGAAAATTGAGTGGAACCGAGGGCGGGGGCATCACGTCACAGTGAGTGAGAACGCGCAGTGGCGGCGTGCCGCTCGCTGAAGGCGTCGCGCACGCCCGGCTGGGGGTCGGACGTGCGGGCCCCGGCACGCCGCCCCCGTTCTCCCCTTCCCCGATGTTCCGACCGCCGAAACGACGGCGTTGCGTTCTCGCCCCGTTACGAGCGAGGCTGCTCGGGGACCGACACGGGAAGGAACAGACCGACTGTGGGCTCCGACGAGACCTCTCCCCAGACAGCCGCCACCGGCTACACCACCAGCAAAGCGTTCCTCGAGGCGCTCGCCGAAGGCGGCGTCCGGTACGTCTTCGCCAACCTCGGCAGTGATCACCCCGGCATCCTGGAGGCCTACGCGCAGGCGCGCGTCGAAGGCCGCGAGCACGCTTTCCCCGAGCTGGTGATCTGCCCGCACGAAAGCGTGGCGATGGCGGCGGCCCTCGGTTACGCGCAGGTCACCGGGGTCCCCCAGGCGGTCATGGTGCACGTCGAGTGCGGGACGCAGAACATCGGCGGCATGCTCCACAACGCCGCCAAGGGCCGCATCGGCGTCCTGATGTACGCCGGGGCCTCGCCCTTCACGCAGGAGGGCGAGCTGTTCGGCAGCCGAAACGAGTTCATCCAGTGGATCCAGGACGTCCACGACCAGCGCGGCATCGTGCGGGGCTACACCAAGTACGACAACGAGATCCGCACCGGTGCCAACGTCAAACAGCTCGTGCACCGGGCGTTGCAGATCGCGCGCAGCGCTCCCGCCGGGCCGGTGTATCTCGTGGGGCCGCGCGAGGTGATGGAGTCGGAGGCGCCGACTCGGCAGGCCGACGCGGCTCACTTCCCGCCCGTGGCGCCCGCCGCGCTGGCCCCCGACGTCGTGGACCGCGTGGCGAGCGCGCTCGCCGAGGCGCGTCGACCCGTGGTCGTGACCTCCTACCTGGGCCGCGACCGCGAGGCGGTGCCCGCGCTCGTGGAGTTGTGCGAGGCGGCGGGCGCCGGGGTCCTGGAGTCGGTGCCCTCCTACGTCAACTTCCCCGCCGACCATCCGCTGCACTGGGGCTTCCAGTGGAACGACCAGCACCACAACCCGTTGCTGGAAGAGGCCGACGTGGTGCTGGTGCTGGGCAGCGACGTGCCGTGGATCCCGACGAAGAACCGCCCGAACGCGGAGGCTCGGGTGTTCGTCGTCGACGAGGACCCGCTGAAGGACCAGATGCCGTTGTGGCACGTGCCCGCGGAGCTGTTCGCCAGGGCCGACCTCGGCACCGCGGTGCGGCAGTTGCACCACCGGGTCGCCGAGCTGGCCGACCCGGCGGTCGTCGCGCGTCGCCGGGAGCTCGCCGCGGCCGAGCACGAGCGGCTGTGGGCGGAGCGGGCGAGGCGGGAGACGCCCGTCGGTGAGACGATCACGCCGGAGTACCTCGTCGCCTGCGTGCGGGACGCCATCGACGACGACACCCTCGTGCTGACGGAGGCGATCACGCACTACCCGACGGTGAGCTGGCACCTGCACCGCACCGTGCCGGGATCGCTGCTCGGCTCCGGCGCCGGATCGCTCGGGTGGGCCATCGGCGCCGCCGTCGGCGCCAAGCTCGCCGAGCCGGAGCGCACGGTTGTGTCGCTGGTGGGGGACGGCTCGTACCTCTTCGGGGTGCCGTCCTCGGTGTTCTGGATGGCCCGCCGTTACGGTGCGCCCTCGTTGACCGTCGTGTTCGACAACAAGGGGTGGAACGCGCCCAAGGCGTCCACGTTGGGAGTGCACCCGAAAGGCACGGCGGCGCAACGCGATGACTTCGGCGTCCACTTCACCGACCGGCCCGACCTGCCCGGTATCGCCGAAGCGGCGGGCGGGGCATGGGGAAGGACCGTCGAGGCGGCGAGCGAGTTGAAGGATGCCCTGGCCGAGGCCCTGGCCGCGGTGAGGGCGGGTCGGCCCGCGGTCCTCGCCGTGCGGGTGCCCGAGATGTGATGACGGATCGTTGCCCGAAACCCGCCTCACCTCGCCGGGGGCCTCGTACCATGAGCCCCCGTGAATGGGGAGACGAGGCAGTTCGCGACGCCGCGGTCTCGGTCGGTACTCGCTCGTGGGCTGTCCCTGTTGGACGCGTTCAGCACGGGTGAGCCGGAGCTGACCCTCGCCGAGATCGCCAAGCGGACCGGGTTGCCCAAGCCCACGGCTCACCGGTTGCTCGGCGACCTCGTGGAGTGGGGCGCGGTCGAGAAGTCGGGTCCCGGCAGCTACCGGTTGGCCACCAAGCTGTTCTGGCTCGGTCAGCTCGTGCCCCTGCACCGGGTGCTGCGCGAGGCGGCCCTGCCGCACCTGGAACGCCTGCACGAGGTCAGCGGGGAGAACGTGAACCTCGCCGTGCCGGACAGCGTCTACTCGCTGTTCGTCGAGCGCGTGACCGGGCGCGACGCCATGCCCTTGCGGGTCCGGGTCGGCGCGCGGATGCCGGCGCACTGCGCGGCGACGGGCAAGGTCTTCCTCGCCTGGGGCGGGCGGGAACGGCTCCGGCAGCTCGTGAGCGTCGGGCTGACTCGGTACACGCCGAGGACCATCGTGCTTCCGGGACTGCTCCACCGCGATCTCGAACGGGTGAAGGAGCGCGGGGTCGCCTTCACCTACGAGGAGGCGGAGCCGGGGGTCGCCGCCGTCGCGGCACCCGTGTACGGGCGGGGAGGCCGGGTCGTGGCCGCGCTGTCGGTGACGGGGCGGGCCCAGACGCTCGACCTCGACCGCTTCGGGCACGCGGTGCGAGCGGCGGCCACGGCGGTGTCGGAGGCCCTGCCGTCCAGCGTGTGACCCCGAACCCGTTCACCCGGCGGGAGTATGGAGTGAGCACGCGCGGGAAACCTGGTGGCGACGGCATCGGTTGCGTTGGCTAACCTGTGCTGTCGGCGGCCAACGCATCCGGTCACGGTGTGTCATGGTCCGTCCGGAACTCACTGTCGTTCGAACACCACTTGAGAGGATCCCGCGAAGTGCTCCGCACTCACGACGCCGGCACGCTGCGTGCCGAGCACGTTGGCCAGACAGTCACCCTCACCGGATGGGTGGCCCGGCGGCGCGATCACGGTGGTGTGATCTTCATCGATCTCCGGGACGCGAGCGGCGTGGCCCAGGTGGTCTTCCGCGAGGGCGAGATGGCCGAGCGTGCCCACGCGCTGCGTTCCGAGTACTGCCTGAAGGTCACCGGTGAGGTGTCGCGGCGGCCGGAGGGCAACGAGAACCCGGACATCCCCACCGGTGACATCGAGGTGCTGGTCACCGATCTGGAGGTGCTGTCGGAATCGGCCGCGCTGCCGTTCCCGATCGACGAGCGGCTGGAGGTGGGGGAGGAGACCCGCCTGCGCTACCGCTACCTCGACCTGCGCCGCTCCGGCCCGGCGCGGATCATGCGCCTGCGCAGCGAGGTCAACCGCGTCGCCCGCGAGGTGCTGCACCGGCACGGCTTCCTCGAGATCGAGACGCCGACCATGACCCGCTCGACTCCCGAGGGCGCGCGCGACTTCCTGGTGCCCGCTCGCCTGAAGCCGGGCTCCTGGTACGCGCTGCCGCAGTCGCCCCAGCTGTTCAAGCAGCTGCTGATGGTCGGCGGGCTGGAGCGCTACTACCAGATCGCGCGCTGCTACCGCGACGAGGACTTCCGTGCCGACCGGCAGCCCGAGTTCACCCAGCTCGACATCGAGATGAGCTTCGTCGAGCAGGACGACGTCATCGCCCTGGCGGAGGACGTCCTGGCGGCGCTGTGGAAGCTCGTCGGGGTCGAGGTCACCACGCCGTTCCGGCGGATGACCTACGCGGAGGCGATGAGCAAGTACGGCACCGACAAGCCGGACCTGCGCTTCGGACTCGAACTGGTCGAACTCACCGACTTCTTCGCCGAGACGCCGTTTCGCGTCTTCCAGGCTCCCTACGTCGGGGCCGTGGTCATGCCCGGTGGGGCCGACCAGCCGCGCCGCACGCTCGACGCCTGGCAGGAATGGGCCAGGCAGCGTGGCCACAAGGGACTGGCCTACGTGCTCGTGGGCGAGGACGGCACGCTCGGCGGTCCGGTCGCCAAGAACCTGTCGGAGACCGAGCGCGAGAACCTCGTGGACGCCGCGGGCGCCAAGCCGGGCGACTGCATCTTCTTCGCCGCGGGCAAGCCCAAGGACGCGCGTCAGCTGCTCGGCATGGCTCGGGTGGAGATCGCCCACCGACTCGGCCTGATCGACGAGAACTCCTGGTCGTTCGTGTGGGTGGTGGACTTCCCGATGTTCGAGCCGGCCGAGGACAGCGACGACGTCAGCGTCGGCGGCGGCAAGTGGACCGCGCTGCACCACGCGTTCACCTCCCCGACCCCCGAGTGGATCGACAAGTTCGAGTCCGATCCGGGCAACGCCCTGGCCTACGCCTACGACATCGTCTGCAACGGCAACGAGATCGGCGGCGGTTCGATCCGTATCCACCGCGCCGACGTGCAGAAGCGCGTGTTCGAGGTCATGGGCCTTTCCCAGGAGGAGGCGCAGGAGAAGTTCGGCTTCCTGCTCGACGCCTTCCAGTACGGGCCGCCGCCGCACGGCGGTATCGCGTTCGGCTGGGACCGCATCGTGATGCTGCTCTCCGGAGCCGAGTCGCTCCGCGAGGTGATCGCCTTCCCGAAGACAGGTGGCGGTTACGACCCGCTCACCGGTGCGCCGGCGCCGATCACCGCGCAGCAGCGCAAGGAGGCGGGCGTCGACGCCAAGCCGACGGCGACTCCGCAACGCTGAAGGTCACCTCGCCCATGACACCGTGAGTGGAGTCGCGCCCCCGAGTGTCAGCCGATTGCCTGTGGTGGCGCCCGCTCGTCGACTAGTAGGGTCGAACACGATGATTCTGGATGCCTCCTCCACCGACGGGTCGTCAATCGGTGCGGGAGCCGAACCGTCCCCGGTCGCGCACGCCGTGGCGACCGCGGAGGCCGTCCTCGCCCAGCGTTTCGGCAGCGCGATACCGCTCGCGGAACCGGAGGACCTCGCGGGTAGCGGCCCGGCCGTGGTGGTCAGGGCCAGGGTGGCGTCGTCGGCGTTCGCGCTACCGCGCACGTTGGTGATCAAGCATTACCCGGACGAGTCGACGAGCGGTGCGTTCGCCCGTGAGGCGGCGAGCTACCAGTTGTTCACGGCATTGCCTCCCGAGGACCGCGTGTGTCCCGAGCTGCTCGCCCACGACGGCGACCGGCGCATCCTCGTGATCGAGGACCTGGGACGCGCTCCCACGTTGGAGGACAAGCTGCGGGGCTCGGACAGCCGGGCCGCCGAGACGGCGTTGTTGTCGTGGGCGCGGTCCCTCGGCCGCATGCATGCCACCACCGCGAGCCGGGAGGCCGACTTCCACGCGCTGCTACGGCGGCTCAGCGGGAAATCGCGGGGCGACGAGGAGGCCGGGTACCTCGACGGCGAGGAACTGGTGCCGCTCGCGGCGGTGGCGGAGCTCCCCGCGCTTCTGCACGACTCGTTCGGGGTGACCACGTCGGAGGCGGTGCTCGACGCCGTGGAGCGGGCCGCGGACAACGCCCGCTCGGTGTCGTACCGGGCGTTCTCCCCCGTGGATCTGTGGCCGGACAACAACCTGATCACCGGCGCCGGAGTACGGTTCCTCGACTTCGAGCACGGCCGCATCCGCAGCGCGCTCACCGACGTCGCCCACCTTCGGGTGCCGTTTGCCTCCAGCCGGCAGCCGCTGGCACTGCCCGCGGGGCTGAGCGAGGCGATGACCGCCGCGTGGCGCGCGGAGGTCATCGAGTTGTGGCCCGCGCTCGGCGAAGACGAGCTGCTGTCGGCCTATCTCCTGGGCGCACAGTTGGTGCTCGTGTGGTTGTCGACGTGGCGGGAGCTGCCGCGCCTGGCCGACACGAGGAAGGCCGGTCCCACCAGTCGGGCCGCCGCCCTGGTCACGTGGTGGCGCGACCTGTCGGCGCGAGCCGACCACGGTGGTGACTCCGCCGTCGCCGAACACGCCGCGGCCGTGGCCGCCGCCTTCGAGGCACGCTTCGAGCCGGACCTCGACCTGGCGCTGTACCCCGCGTTCCGCTGACCGGGCGGTGAGAGCCACCGGGCGGGGCGGCGGCGGGAGGAGCACCGTCCGTCCCGGCGGCTACGGTCGAGGGGTGCACCAGGACGAACTCTTCAGGGTGAATCCGGACGTCGCCGAGCGGCCGTCTCCGTCGGAGGGACGGCGTGAACACTCCGCGCCGCCGAACGCGCCCCTCGCGGCGCGGATGCGGCCCCGCTCGCTCGACGAGGTCGTCGGCCAGCGGCACCTGCTGGGGGAGGGCGCGCCGTTGCGCAGGCTCGTGGAGGGCGCCACCCCGGCCTCGGTGCTGCTGTACGGCCCACCGGGCACGGGCAAGACCACGCTCGCCAACCTCGTCTCCACGGCCACCGGGCGGCGGTTCGTGGCGCTGTCGGCCCTGTCTGCGGGGGTGAAGGAGGTCAGGGGCGTCATCGAGGAGGCCCGGCGTCGCCGTGCCTACGCCGCCGAGGACACGGTGCTCTTCATCGACGAGGTGCATCGGTTCTCCAAGACCCAGCAGGACGCGTTGCTGGGCGCGGTGGAGGACCGCACCGTCCTGCTGGTGGCGGCCACCACGGAGAACCCGTCGTTCTCGGTGGTCGCGCCGTTGCTGTCGCGTTCGCTCGTGCTCCAGCTGCGGCCGCTGACCGACGAGGACATCGCCGAGCTCGTCCGTCGTGCCGTCGCCGACGAGCGCGGTCTCGCCGGGGCCGTGGAGGTCACCGACGACGCCGTGCGGCACCTCGTGCGACTCGCGGCGGGGGACGCGCGCCGGGCCCTGACGGCGCTGGAGGCGGCGGCCGAGGCCGCCACGGCCACGGGGAGCTCCACCGTGGACCTCGCCACCGTGGAGTCCACGGTGGACAAGGCCGCCGTCCGCTACGACCGGGACGGTGATCAGCACTACGACGTCGTCAGCGCGTTCATCAAGTCGATTCGGGGCTCCGACGTCGACGCCGCCCTGCACTACCTCGCCCGCATGATCGAGGCGGGGGAGGACCCCCGGTTCATCGCCCGCAGGCTCGTGGTGCACGCGAGCGAGGACATCGGGATGGCCGACCCCACCGCCCTGCAGACGGCCGTCGCCGCCGCCCACGCCGTCCAGTTCATCGGCATGCCCGAAGGACGTCTCGCGCTCGCCCAGGCGACCGTGCACCTTGCCACGGCACCCAAGTCGAACGCCATCATCACGGCCATCGACGCCGCCCTCGCCGACGTGCGTTCCGGCGGGGTGGGTACGGTTCCTCCGCATCTGCGGGACGGTCACTACGCCGGTGCGGCCGCGCTCGGCAACGCCAGGGGCTACCGCTACCCGCACGATGTGCCCGAGGGCGTGCTCGCCCAGCAGTACCCGCCCGACGAGCTGGTCGGGCGGGACTACTACCGGCCCAGTCGGCACGGCGCCGAGCGGACCCTGTACGAACGTGTCCCCAAGTTGCGCCGCACGATTCGGGGAGGCGGTCGGTAGCGGCTGACGACGCGCGGTAGCCTGACGGCCAATCCTGGTGGTCACACAATAGTTTTGAGGAGGGCACGTGTCGGCAGGGCAGATCGCCGCGTTGATCGCCGCAGGCGCCTTCGTGCTGCTGGTGTTGTTCCTGGCGATCGCGTTGGTCAAGCTCGGCCGCACGCTGGACGAGGCCACGATCGCGATCCGGAAGGCGCACGAGAACACCGACCCGATCCTCACCGGGGCGAACGAGACGATCACTCACGTCAACACGCAGTTGGAGCGAGTGGACGGCATCACGGCCAACGCGCAGGCGGTCTCCGGGAACGTCTCGGCCCTGACGTCGCTGTTCACGGCCACGCTCGGCGGCCCGCTGGTCAAGGCAGCAGCACTGTCCTACGGCATCAGCAAGGCGTTGCGCTCGCGGCGTCGCAAGGCCGAGGAGGGCAAGCACTCCCGCCGCGGACGGAGGAAGGGCGGTAGGCGATGAGGCGACTGTTCTGGCTCGGGGTCGGAGTCATCGCCGGTGTGAGTCTGGCCCGTAAGGCGAGCGAGACGGCTCGTCAGGCGACTCCCGCCGGGTTAGCCTCGAACCTGGGTGACGCGGTGCGGGAGTTGGCCGGCGCGATCGGAGCGTTCGGCGCGGACGTCCGTGCCGGAATGAGCGAGCGGGAGCAGGAGCTGAACGACATCGTGGAACGGCGCTCGGGCCTGCCTCGGCAGAGCCGAGCGGGGCAGGCTTCACGGGGCAAGGGAGACCACCCGTACGGCAGGCACGCCGCGGCCGAGCCCCGGACGCGGCGAGCGCGTCGGGCGGAGTTCTGACGCGGCCCTCGTCGGCAGCCGTGGGAGCTCCGCCGCCTTCGTTCCCATCCATTCCGACCGTTCGCGCGACACCGCGCCGGGACGGCATCACGCCAAGGACGACCAGTGGAAACTCACGAAATCAACAAGCGGTTCCTCGACTACTTCGAAAAGCGCGGTCACACCAAGGTCCCCAGCGCCTCGCTGATCCTGGACGACCCGACGTTGCTGTTCGTCAACGCGGGAATGGTGCAGTTCAAGCCGTACTTCCTCGGCGAGGTCCCGGCTCCCTACCCGCGTGCCACGAGCGTGCAGAAGTGCGTGCGCACCGGTGACATCGACGAGGTCGGCAAGACCACCCGCCACAACACGTTCTTCCAGATGGCGGGCAACTTCTCGTTCGGCGACTACTTCAAGCAGGGCGCCATCGAGCGGGCGTGGGAGCTGCTCACGACCTCGCAGGACGACGGCGGCCTGGGGTTCGACCCGGACCGGCTGTGGGTCACGGTGTACGAGCACGACGCCGAGACCGCGGCGATGTGGCGGGAGATCGCGGGTCTGCCGTCGGAGCGCATCCAGTTCCGCGGCGCCGACGACAACTACTGGGACATGGGCGTTCCCGGTCCGTGCGGCCCGTGCTCGGAGATCTACTACGACCGGGGTCCCGAGTACGGTCGGGAAGGCGGCCCCGTGGTGGACGAGGACCGCTACCTCGAAATCTGGAACCTCGTGTTCATGCAGGAGATCCGCGGTGAGCTGAGCCCGAAGAAGGGACATCCGCCCATCGGGGAACTGCCGCAGAAGAACATCGACACGGGCATGGGCGTCGAGCGCGTCGCCTACCTGCTGCAGGGCGTGGAGAACGTCTACGAGACCGACCTGGTGCGTCCGGTGATCAAGCGCGCCGAGGAGTTCTCCGGCCGCCGCTACGGCGCCGACCACGCCGACGACGTCCGCTTCCGGGTGATCGCCGACCACGCGCGTTCGGGCGTCATGTTGATCGCCGACGGCGTCACGCCCGGCAACGAGGCTCGCGGCTACGTGCTGCGTCGCCTGCTGCGGCGCATCGTGCGTTCGGTGCGGCTGCTCGGGGTGCACGAGCCCGTGCTGCCGGAGTTCGCCGCCGTGGTGCGTGACGCGATGTCGCCCTCCTACCCGGAGGTGGCGCGGGAGTTCGACCGCATCAGCGACGTGATGCGGGTGGAGGAGGAGACCTTCCTCGCCACGCTGACCAGCGGGTCGCGCATCTTCGACCTGGCCGCGCGGGAGACCAAGCGCTCCGGCGGCACGATCCTGTCCGGTGACAAGGCGTTCCAGCTGCACGACACCTACGGCTTCCCCATCGACTTGACCCTGGAGATGGCGGCCGAGCAGGGGCTGTCGGTCGACGAGGAGGGCTTCCGCACGCTCATGGAGCAGCAGCGGCAGCGGGCCAAGGCCGACGCCGCCGCGCGGAAGACCGGGCATGGTGACCTGTCGGTCTACCGCAGCCTGCTGGACGCCCACGGCGAGACGGAGTTCATCGGCTACACCGATCTCCAGGCCACGGCGCGGGTGCTGGGCCTGCTGGTCGACGGGCAGCCCGTCCGGTCGGCCTCGGAAGGCACCAAGGCCGAACTCGTGCTGGACCGCACCCCGTTCTACGCCGAGGGCGGTGGCCAGATCGCGGACACCGGCGTGCTCGTCGGCGAGGGCGCCGAGGTGAAGGTGCTCGACGTGCAGAAGGTCGTGCCGGGCCTGTACGTGCACCGGGTCGAGGTCGTCGCGGGCGAGGTGGGCGTGGACACGGAACTCGCCGCCTCCGTGGACGGCACGCGCCGGGAGTCCATCGCGCGGTCGCACTCCGCCACTCACCTCGTGCACGCGGCCGTGCGGGGCGCCTACGGCAACCGGGCGGCCCAGGCCGGGTCGTTGAACACCCCCGGTCGTATGCGGTTCGACTTCACCACCCCGAAGTCGGTGTCGGCCAACGTGCTGACGGAGGTCGAGGAGGAGGTCAACGACTACCTCCAGACCGACGTCGAGGTGCAGACGTACGTCACCACGAAGGACAAGGCCCTCGAACTGGGCGCGGTGGCGCTGTTCGGTGAGAAGTACGGCAACAACGTCCGGGTCGTCGACATGGGCGACTACTCGCGTGAGCTGTGCGGTGGGACCCACGTCGAGCGCATCGGCCAACTTGGTCTGGTCAAGCTCGTCGGCGACGCCTCGGTGGGCTCGGGTGTCCACCGGGTCGAGGCGCTGGTGGGCACCGACGCGCTCCGCCACGTACGCAAGGAACAGCTGCTGGTCTCGCAGCTCGCGAGCACGTTGAAGGTGCCGACCGACGAACTGCCGTCGCGCATCGAGGACGTGCTCACCCGCCTGCGCAACGCGGAGAAGGAGATCGAGCAGCTCAAGCTGCGCGAGGTGTTGGGCTCGGCCGACACGCTGGCGAGCCGGGCACGGGACGTCGGCGGGATCTCCGTCGTCGCCGAGAAGCTCGACCGGGCCGTCGACGCGGGGGCGCTGCGGGCGCTCACCGGTGAGGTGCGCAACCGGCTCGGGTCGCGGCCCGGCGTGGTGGCCCTGTTCTCCCCGGCCGGCGAGGGCAAGGTGAGCTTCGTGGTGGCCACCACGGCCGCCGCGCGAGACGCCGGTCTGGCCGCGGGCAAGCTGGTGCCGTCGTTCGCCGAACCGCTCGGCGCGCGTGGCGGCGGCAAGCCGGACATGGCTCAGGGAGGCGGTACTCGTCCGGAGGGCGTCGAGCGAGCCATCGACGCTCTGCGCGCGGCCGTCGCGGAGAGCCGGTGAGCGACGTCAGACCCGACCGGCCGGGAGTTGACGACCCCGGCCCCGGTCGACGCCTCGCCGTGGACGTCGGGTCGGTGCGGGTCGGGGTCGCGCTCAGCGATCCCGCACCGATCCTGGCGACGCCACTCGTTACCCTGTCGCGTGATGTCGAGACCGACAGAGACCTCGACGAGCTGAGTCGGCTTGTCGCCGAGCACGATGTCGTCGAGGTGATCGTGGGACTTCCGAGGACACTGGCCGACCGTCACGGCACCGCCGCTGCCATCGCCACGGAGTACGCGCGGCGACTGGCCGAGCGGGTCGCACCCGTCGCGGTCCGGCTGGCCGACGAAAGGCTGAGCACCGTGAGCGCGAGCCGCATGTTGTCGAAGCGGGGCGTGAAGGGACGTAAGCAACGAGCCGTGGTCGACCAGGCCGCCGCCGTGGAGATCCTCCAGGGCTGGCTCGACGGCCGTGCTGCCGCCATCGCACGGGAGGCGGAACGGTAGTGAGCACTCCGTACGACGGCCCCGACCCCCGCGATTGGCGGCGACACGGCCCGCCCCCGCCCCGTCACCACCGGGGACAGCAACCCCCGCCTCAGCCGCAGGGACAGCAGCCTCCGCCGGGCCCACCGCCTCGGAGGCCCCGGCCGCAGGCTCCCC
>NZ_CM001484.1:1727840-1763101 GCF_000243395.2 Saccharomonospora glauca K62
TCTCCCGCCCCGGCACGTTCGTGATCAGGGCGACCTGTTGGACGACGGCGGCGCGGCGGCTCCTCCGCCACCGCCACCACCCCAGCCGCCCTCGGCGCGGCCCGTGGGTAGACCACCGATGCGGCGTCGGCCGTCGCCCAACGACGGTGTTCCCCCGGACAACAACCCCACCGAGATCCTCGAACTCGACGAGCCCTACGACGACCTCTACGACGAGGAGATCGAGGGCGAGTACCGGGACTACGACGAGGACTACGACGACTACGACTCCGGCTATGCGGAGCGCGTCGACGAGTCCAGGGGGAGCGCTCGCGGGGACCTCGAGGAGAAGGACCGCGCCGACGTGGACGACGACGCCGAGCACGACTCCGACGATCGGGAGGAGCCGGACCTCCTCGACGACGTGGACGACGAGCTCGACACCAAGCGCGAGGGCAAGGGCCGCCGACTGGTGAAGTGGGCGGGTGCCCTGGCCCTGCTGGCGTTGCTGAGCGTTGGGGCGTTCTTCGGTGCCCGTGAGCTGTTGGGCTTCGGCTACGACGACTACGACGGGCCCGGCGAGAAGGACGTGATCCTCCACGTGGAGGAAGGCGACGTCACGAGTGCCATCGCGGCGAAGCTCGTCGAGCTCGACGTGGTGGCCAGCTCCGAGGCCTTCATCAAGGCCGGTGAGGACGACGAGCGGATACTCGGCATCCAGCCCGGCTACTACCAGGTCAAGACCAAGATGTCCGGTGAGGCGGCCGTGGCGGCCCTCGTGGACTCCGACTCCAGGGTCGGACACCTCCAGATCAAGCCCGGCACCAAGCTCGCCGACGTCATCCAGCCCGACGACTCGGTGACGCCGGGGATCTACACGTTGCTGGAACGGGCCTCCTGCTTGCGCGTGGACGGCGAGGAGCAGTGCGTGTCGGCCGACGAGCTTCGAAAGGCCGCCGACTCCGCGGACCTCGCCGAACTCGGGGTCCCGGACTGGGCCGTGGCCAGCGCCGAGAAGGCCCCGAAGGGGCACAAGCTGGAGGGCCTGATCGCGCCGGGCGTCTACGACCTCAGGCCCGGAGGGGACGCCGAGGATCTGCTGTCGCAGGTTCTCGAGGCCTCGGCCACGAGGATGGAGGCGGCGGGCCTGCCGAGCGCGGCGGGGAGCACGCCGTACAGCCCGTACCAGATCCTGACCATCGCCTCGATCGTCGAGCTGGAGGCGGTCAAGGCCGACTTCACGAAGGTGGCCAGCGTCATCTACAACCGGTTGGAAATCAACATGGAGTTGCAGATGGACTCCACCGTGAACTACCCGTTGAAGCGACCGGTTTTGACCACCAAGGCGGAGGAGCGGGCCAAGGAGACGCCGTGGAACACCTACAGCATGTACGGTCTTCCCGAGACTCCGATCGGTTCGCCGAGCATGGAGGCCATCGAGGCGGCGTTGGAGCCGGAGGAGACCGACTACCTGTACTTCGTCAAGTGTGAGGAAAACGGGTTGTCGTGCTTCAACGTGGAGCTCGCCGACCACGAGGCTGCCCGAAAGGAGGCGCAGGCTCGCGGTGTCTACTGAGTCCGACACGTCCACGACGACCTCGCGGAGGGCGGGGGTGCTCGGCTCCCCCGTGCGGCACTCGTTGTCTCCCGTGCTGCACAACGCCGCGTACGCCGCCCTCGGACTCACCGGCTGGCACTACGACACCCACGAAGTGGACGCCGAGACGTTGCCGGGGTTCGTTCGCTCCCTCGGGGACGAGTGGGTGGGACTGTCGGTGACCATGCCCGGTAAACGGGCGGCGTTGGCGGTGGCCGACGAGGTGACTCCGAGGGCCACGGCCGTGGGGGCGGCCAACACGCTCACCCGCCTCCCCTCGGGTGGCTGGCGTGCGGACTGCACCGATGTGGACGGTGTCGTCGGCGCGCTCCGGGCCGCGGGAGGTTTCCGCGCCGGAGAGGGGCGGACCGCCGTGGTCCTGGGAGCCGGAGGGACGGCCTCGGCGACCGTGACGGCTCTCGGCGAACTCGGGCTTTCGGACGTCCACGTGGTGGTGCGTGACCCGGCGCGGGCTCACGCCACCACGGAGGCGGCCCGCCGGGCCGGGCTGGAGGTCTCCGTGCATCGGTGGGCGGACACGGATTTCGGGGAACTCGCCACCGGAGCACAGGCGCTGGTGAGCACCGTGCCCCCCGACGCCGTGGCGCCGCACGCGGACGCGCTCGCCGCGGTGCCGTGCGTCCTCGACGTGATCTACCACCCGTGGCCGACGCCGTTGGCCGAGGCGGTGGCGGCCCGGTCCGGCCGGGTGGCCACGGGGCTGGACATGCTGTTGCACCAGGCGTTCGGCCAGGTGGAGCAGTTCACGGGCCGGCCCGCGCCACGCGAGGTGATGCGCGATGCGCTGCGTGAGGCCACCGGGGACATCCTGCCGTTGCCGTTGGACTGACCGCCGCCCGTAGCGCACGGGATTCCCGCTGCTTCCGTCCGCCCGCTAGGGTAGCCGTGTCGAGCAGCAGTGGAGGTGCGATGCGCGGAAGGGTTGCGGCGCTGACGGCCGCGTTGGTGTTGTCGGGAACGGCCGGGGTCGCGTCGGCGGAGCCCGTCGACCGGGAGCCGGTGCGGTTCGCGACGTTCAACGCCTCGCTCAACCGCGCCACCGAGGGCGAATTGCTCGCCGATCTGTCCACACCGGACGACGAACAGGCCGCGGCCGTCGCCGAGGTGATCCAGCGCAGCAGGCCCGACGTGCTGCTGATCAACGAGTTCGACTACGTGGAGGGCGGCGCTGCGGTCGACGCGTTCCGGCGTAATTACCTCGAAGTGCCGCAGCACGGTGCGAAGCCCATTCACTACCCGTACGCCTACACGGCGCCGGTCAACACGGGCGTGCAGACGGGGTACGACCTCAACCGCGACGGGATGGTGGGTGGCCCGGACGACGCGCACGGGTTCGGCGACTTCGTCGGACAGTACGGAATGGTCGTTCTCTCGCGCTATCCCATCGACACCGAGCACGTACGGACGTTCCGGTCATTTTTGTGGAAGGACATGCCCGGCGCGTTGCTGCCGGACGACGTGGACACCCCGGAGCCGGGGGACTGGTACTCGCCGGAGGTGCTGGAGGTACTTCGGCTGTCGTCGAAGTCGCATTGGGACGTTCCCGTCAGGATCGGTCGGCGGACCGTCCACGTGCTCGCCGCGCACCCGACTCCACCGTCGTTCGACGGGCCGGAGGACCGCAACGGCACGCGCAACCACGACGAGATCCGATTCTGGGCCGACTACGTCACTCCCGGACGCGGCGACTACATCTACGACGACGAGGGCCGTCGGGGCGGTCTCGCGCCGAACGAGCGGTTCGTCATCGTGGGTGACTACAACGCCGACCCCCTCGACGGCGACAGCACCGCCGGTGCCGTGAACCAGATGCTCGATGCGCCGCGCGTCCACGACACCCGGCCGGCCAGCGTGGGAGGCGCCGTGGCGGCACGACTTCAGGGCGGCGCCAACGACGACCACCGGGGTGACCCGTGGCTGGACACCGCTGACTTCGGGGACGAGCAGCCGGGCAATCTGCGCGTCGACTACGTGTTGCCCTCCCGCGAGCTGAAGGTCGTGGGAGACGGCGTGTTCTGGTCCGTTCCGGGGTCCCGGCTCGACCGCCTCAACTCCACCTCCGACCACCACCTGGTGTGGGTGGAGGTACGCCCCTGACGGGGCCTCGGCGCGGGCGTTAGCGTGGGGACATGCGGATCGCGATCCTCGACGACTACCAGAACGTCGCACGGGAACTGGCCGACTGGGACTCGCTCGACGCCGAGCTCCACGTCTTCACCGAGCACATCGCCGACGAGGACGAACTCGTGCGGCGGCTGGCGGGTTTCGACGTGGTGGTGGCCATGCGGGAGCGCACGCCGTTCCCCGAGTCCGTGCTGTCGCGGCTGCCCGACTTGCGGCTGTTGGTGACCACGGGGCGGCGCAACGCGTCCATCGACGTCGCGGCCGCGCGGCGACACGGCATCCTCGTGTGCGGCACCGGATACGTGTCGCATCCGACGGTGGAGCTGACGTGGGCGTTGATCCTCGCTGCCTGTCGTCACCTGCCCACCGAACTGCGGGCCATGCGTGAGGGCGGCTGGCAGAGCACCCTCGGGGTGGGACTGCGTGGCCGCACCCTGGGCGTGCTCGGGCTGGGACGGCTCGGGTCGCAGGTGGCCAAGATCGGGCAGGCCTTCGGGATGCGCACGATCGCGTGGAGCCACAACCTCACCCCCGCCAGGGCCGCCGAGCACGGTGTCACGGCGGTGTCGAAGGACGAGCTGCTGGCGAGTTCGGACGTGCTGACGGTGCACCTCGTGCTCAGCGAGCGCACGCGAGGGCTCCTCGGCGCCGCCGAACTCGCGGCCATGAAGCCCACCGCACTGTTGGTGAACACCTCGCGCGGGCCCATTGTGGACACCGACGCCCTCGTGCGGGCGCTGCGCGACGGCGTGATCGCCGGAGCAGCCCTCGACGTCTACGACGAGGAACCCCTGCCCGCCGACCATCCACTGAGGTCGTTGCCCAACGCCGTGCTCACCCCGCACATCGGGTTCGTGACACGCGACACCTACGAGGTGTTCTACCGCGACGCCGTGGCCGACATCGCCGCGTTCCGCAAAGGCGAGCCGGTGCGAGTGCTGGAGCCGTGAGCCGGGTCAGGCGAGTTCGGCGAGCACGGCGTCGGTGAACTCGGGCCACACCTGCGCCGCCCAGGGACCGAAGGCCCGGTCGGTCAGTGCGATGCACGCCACGCCCGCATCGGGATCCACCCACAGGAAGGTGCCCGACTGACCGAAGTGGCCGAACGTCCTCGGCGAGCTGCGCTTACCGGTCCAGTGGGGGGCCTTGTTGCCCCGCAGTTCGAAGCCGAGCCCCCAGTCGTTGGGCTTCTGGTGGCCGAAGCCGGGAAGCACACCGTTGAGACCGGGAAACGCGACCCGAGTCGCGGTGTCCAGCGTGGAGCGGTCGATCAGGCTCGGGTTCTGGAGTTCGGTGGCGAAGCGCACCAGATCGTCCACACACGACTCCGCGCCCGCGCCCGGTGAACCCTTGAGGACGGTGTCACGCATGCCGAGCGGCTGGAACAGCGCCTCGTCCTGGTAAGTGTCGAACGCGATGCCGGTGTGCTCGGCGATGGCGTCGGCGAGCTGCTCGAAACCCGCACTGGAGTACAGGCGACGCTGACCGGGAGGGGCGAGCACCCGGTGTTCGTTGAACCCGAGGCCCGCCGTGTGTGCGAGCAGGTGCCGGATCGTGGCGCCCTCGGGGCCCGCGGGCTGATCGAGTTCCACGGCGCCCTCCTCGACGGCGATGAGGGCGGTGTAGGCCGTGAAGAGCTTGGTCACCGACGCGAGGGGAAAGATCCGCGCCGTGTCACCGTGGGTGCCGAGTACCGTCCCGTCCGCTCGCACCACCGCCGTGGCCGCGTTGTCGACGGGCCACTGCTCGATCAGCCGCACGCTCTCCATGCCCTCCACCCTAACGGGGTGTCGGCGGGCCGAGGACACGCGTACCGCACGTGCGGACACGCGTACGGCAGCTGCGGACATGCGTGCGCAGGCTGCGGACACGGCGGGTCAGGACGGTAGATGGCGGGCGAACCACTCCGCGGCGAGCTCGGCGACCCGCTCCAGCGCTCCGGGTTCCGTGAACAGATGCGTGGCTTTCGGAACGACCTCCAGCTCGTGCGGCCCGGCCAGGCGATGGGCGGCCCGCTCGTTGAGCCGCAGTACCTGCGTGTCCGAACCGCCCACCACGAGCAGGGTGGGGCACTCGACCTCCGACAACGCGTCACCGGCGAGGTCGGGGCGTCCGCCGCGCGAGACGACGGCACGGACCACTTCCGGCCTGCGTGCGGCGGCCACGAGGGCCGCCGCCGCCCCGGTGCTCGCTCCGAACAGCCCGAGCGGCAGGCCACGGGTCGCGGGGTCCGCCACGAGCCGGTCCACGGCGGCGACGAGCCGGTCGGCCAGCAGCCCGATGTCGAACCGGAGCTCACCCGTCGCGGAGTCCCGCCGCTCCTCGGCGGTGGACAGCAGATCGAACAGCAACGTCGCCAGCCGGTGGTCCTGCAGGCTGCGGGCCACCGCCGTGTTACGCGGACTGTGCCGGGAACTGCCGGAGCCGTGGGCGAACGCCACCACGCCGATCGCGTCGGCGGGCACCGTCAGCTCGCCCGGCAACGTCGCGGACTCCACCCCCACCCCGAACGGGACGGTCACGGAGTCCTCCCGGAGTACCGGGCCAGCAGGGCGACCACCTCGTCGTCGTCGGTCTGCGAGAAGTCGCCGTACCACTGGCCGACCGCCTGGAAGTTCGCGGGCTCGGACACGCACACCACGCGGTCCGCCTCGGCCCGGAGGGCGGAGGCGGCCTGCGGCGCGCACACGGGGGAGGCGAACACGAGCCTGCGCGGTCCCTCCCGACGCAGCGAACGCAGGGCGGCCGTGGCCGTCACCCCGGTCGCGAGACCGTCGTCGACCAGGAGCACGTCGCGTCCCTCGATCCGTTCGGGCTCGCGTCCGCGCTGGTAGACGTCGAGTCTGCGCAGGACCTCCTCCCGTTCCCGCGCGCCCGCGCGGTCGAGGTCCTCGCGGGTCAGGCCCAGCAGGCGCACGCTGTGGTCGTCCACCACCATGGGCCCGTGGGCGGTGACCGCGCCGATGCCGAACTCGGGGCGTCCGGGCGCGCCGATCTTGCGCGCCACCGCCACGTCGAGCGGCGCCTTGAGTTCCGCCGCCACCTCGGCGGCCACGGGAACCCCGCCGCGGGCGAGCCCCAGGACGACGGGATCGACCCAGTCGGTGTCCCGCAGTGCCTCGGCGAGAGCCCGCCCGGCCGCACCGCGGTCGGCGTAGACCCGTCCGGCGACTGTCCCGGACATCATCGATCACCCCGATCACTGCCCACGCTCATCCCGGCTCCCCGCGCCGCTTGCGGTGGATGACCCAGCCCAGGTCCACCAGGCTGCCGAGTCCGACGACGCCGAGGAACACGGTTCCCCACCATGCGTCGTAGTAGGCGAACAGGATCGCCCCACCCACGCAGAGGAGCACGGCGAGGGACGCGAGCACGATCCGCAGGGTCAGCGCGCTGTACGCCGGTGCCGCGCCGCCGAAACCGCCGGTGGGGTCGTGGTAGTCGGGCAGGCCCCGCGCGTACTCCTCCCGAGTGCGAGGTCGGTTGTGACGTGCTCGTGCCTGCATGGTGATCGGATACCCCGATCGGGCGGTACGCACACGCGGCCCGCCCCGAGGTGGAGCGGGCCGCGGGGAACGCGTCGGGGGCGTCAGCCGTCGAGGTCTCGCGCGACCACGGCCGCGACGGCCTCCACGGCCTCCTCGGCCCCGTCGCCTTGAGCGGCGATCACGACCGTGTCGCCGTGGGCGGCGCCGAGCGTCATCAGGTTCAGCACGCTCGACGCGGCCACCGGCGTGCCGCCGTCCTTGGCGATGGTGACCTCCACGGACTGTGCCGCCGCGGTCTTGGCGACCAGGGCCGCGGGCCTGGCGTGCAGTCCCACCTTGCTCGCCACCGTGACTGTGCGTTCGGCCACTTCCGTCATTCCTTCGTCGCCCTCTCCTCGGTCGTCGTGTCGGTCTTCCGCGTCGCGTTCTCGCCTTGCTCCGCCGGGGAGGCCTCCGCGGAGCCCTCGTCCTCCTCACGGCCGGGGGTGCGCAGGTTCCACTTGGTGATCACCCACCGGAACAGCAGGTAGTAGATCACCGCGTAGACCAGGCCGATCGGGACGAGCAGCCAGGCCTGGTTCGCGGCCTCGGCTCCCGAGTTGAGCAGGAAGTCGATCCCACCCGCGGAGAACGTGAAGCCGAGGTGGATGTCGAGCGCGTTCACCACGGCCAGCGAGATACCGGTGAGCACCGCGTGGATCAGGTACAGCGGCCACGCGACGTACATGAAGGAGAACTCGATCGGTTCGGTGATCCCGGTGAGGAACGCCGTGAGGGCTGCCGAGATCATGATGCCGCCCACGACCTTCTTCTGGCTCGGGCGAGCGGTTTGCCAGATCGCGAGGGCCGCCGCGGGCAGGGCGAACATAAAGATCGGGAAGAACCCGGTCATGAACGCGCCGGCCTCGGGGTCGCCCGCGAAGAAGTTGTTGATGTCACCGCCGTCGAACACGAACCAGACGGGGACGTTGAGCAACTGGTGCAGGCCGATGGGGATCAGCAGTCGGTTGAGGACACCGTAGACACCGCCACCGATCACCGCGTCGCTGGTGACGAGCTCGCCCAGGTTGTTGATGCCCGCGTCGATCACCGGGAACACCAGGCCGAACACCACGCCGAGCAGTAGGAGCACGACGGAGTTCACGATCGGCACGAAGCGCCGGCCGCCGAAGAACGCCAGGTACGGGGGCAGCTTCACGCGGTAGAACCGTTGCCACACCACCGCGGTCACCAGCCCCACCACGACACCGGACAGCACGCTGTACGGCCACTTGACCGGGGCGAGGTACCAGCCGGGCGTCGGTTCGAAGCCCTCCAGCTCCTCGATGGGAGCGAAGACCTGCACGACCTTGCTGAACACCACGAACCCGACCACCGCCGCCAAGCCGGTGGACCCGTCGCCCTTGCGGGCGAAGCCGACCGCGATCCCGACGGCGAACAACAGGGGCAGCCAGTCGAACAGTCCACCACCCGCGGCGGCCAGCACCTTGGCCACGTCGGCCGTCGCGTCCCAGCGGCCCAGCATGTCGTTCTGCCCGAGCCGCACCAGCAAACCCGCGGCGGGCAGCGCGGCGATGGGCAGCATGAGGCTGCGGCCGAACCGCTGCAGCCCCGCGAGTTTCTTCCCTCTTCCCTTGCGTTTTCCGGTCTCGGATGTGGTGCTCATTCGCGTCCTCCGTGCACTCCCGTACTGGTGTGGATGCCTGTGGGATCGGGGTTCGGTGGTCGGGCGTCCTCCAGCGCCACCGTGACCTGGTACCGGTCGGCGCGATACCAGGAGGTCGTGTCCTCGCCGGCCCGCCCCTTGACGCTGGAGACTCGCCGGAAGGTGAGCAGCGGCGCTCCGGGGCGCAGGCCGAGCAGGCGGGCCTGCCCGGAGTCGGCGACCTCGGCGGTCATGGTCTGTCGCGCGGCGTCGAAGCGCACCCCGTGGTGTCCGGCGAGTTGCGCGTACACCGATCCGGTCAGGTCCAATTCGAGCGGATCCGGCAGGACGTCCGGGTGGTACCAGCCGTCCTCGATGGCCAGGGGAACGCCGTCGGCCATCCGCAGGCGTCGGATGCGGTGGGCGGGCCTGCCGGTGGGAAGGCCGAGGGCGCGTCGGGTGGGTTCCGGAGGCACGACCGTGTCGGTGGACAGCACCCGGCTGCTCGGTGTGAGCCCCCGCCTTCTCATGTCGGTGGTGAACGACATGAGGTAGAGCGAGAGGTCGAGGCGCCGGGCGGCGGTGAAGGTCCCCCTGCCGCGCACCCGGCGCAGCAGGCCTTCCTCCACGAGAGCACCGACGGCGGTGCGGACGGTGAGCCGCGAGACGCCGTAGCGCGCGGCCAGCTCGCGTTCCGAGGGGATTGCCGTTCCGGCGGGGAGTTCGTGCTCCACCATCCGGCGTAGGATCGCCCGAAGCTGGGCGTGCTTGGGCGTGGGGCCGTCGAGGATGCGGTCGGCGTACCCCGTCGTGACGCCGCGGGCCCGGCCCATCGGCTACCTCCGTACTCGCCCCAGCGGCTTGAGATTGGTACGTTCCGGTCTAGACCACTGACGTGGTGGGGCAGAATGCTCCGTGCCCCGCCCCGGTGTCAACCACCGTTACGCGTTTGTGGCTCGGGACGATGTGAAGGAGGCCGCGATGGCGGACGACAGGCCGGCGAAGATTCTTGCGGCGCTCGGTGGCGCCGACAACGTCGTCGAGATCGAGGGGTGTATCACCCGGCTGCGCTGCGAGCTGGAGGACGGGTCCCTCGTCGACGAGGCGGCGCTCAAGCAGCTCGGCGTACACGGGGTCACGAAGATGGGCGACGTCGTGCAGGTGGTCGTGGGACCGGAGGCCGACGCCATCGCCGAGGACATCCAGGACCTGCTATGAGCCTGACCGTGCACAGCCCCGTGGCGGGCACGACGATTCCCATGACCGACGTGCCGGACGCGGTGTTCGCGCAGGCGATGGTGGGGCCGGGGATCGCGGTGCAACCGAAGGAGGAGCCCGCCGACGCCGTGGCCCCGATCGACGGCACCGTGGCGACCCTGCACCCGCACGCGTTCGTCATTGCGGGCGCCGACGGCCGGGCCGTGCTCGTGCACCTCGGCATCGACACCGTCAAGCAGAAAGGGGAGGGGTTCACCCTGCACGTCGTGCGGGGTGAGGCGGTGCGTGCCGGCCAGCCCGTGATCGGCTGGGACCCCGCCGCCGTACGAGCCGCCGGGTACTCGCCGGTGGTGCCCGTGGTGGCGCTCGACGCGGCTTCCGACTCGCTCTCCCTCGTGCCGACGGGCCGGACGATCGCGACGGGAGAGTCGCTGTTCACCTGGGGCGATTAGGACCGGCACCCGAGGCGGCGGGTGCGTCCGTCACGCCGTGACGATGCCGTTGCCCTCGATCGTGACCTCGACGGCGGGCAACGGCGCGTCGGCGGGACCGCCCCGCACGGCGCCCGTGAACGGGTCGAACGTGGAGTTGTGGCACGGGCAGCGCAGTTGCGACTCCTCGGCGACCACGGCGCAGCCCTGGTGGGTGCACACCGCGCTGAAGGCGGCCACCTCGTCCTCCGCCCGTCGCGAGACGATGACCTCGCGACCGTCGGACGTGGTCACGGACGTGGCCGAGCCGACGGGAACCTCGTCCAGCGAGGCGAGGCGGGTTCCCCTCGGGAGAGGGGGCTGTTGGTCATCCCCCTGCTGGCCGCCGCCCGCGCACCCGGCCAGTGCGCCGGCTCCGAGGGCGGCTCCGGCCACGGCGGCCCCGGTCGCCAACACGGTGCGGCGCGAATGCGCGTGACCGGTCATGTCTCCTCCCGTCGTCCGATCCGTTGCCGTTCACTCCCGTGGTGAGAATGATGAGGACTCAATTATCCGGGGAGTCCTCGGCGCGCCGACGCACGGGCTCCTCCCGAGCGACACGGACGACACCGACGACGTTGGGGGCACGATGATCGGGTGGACACTGCGGGCGCTCGTCGCGGCGGGCCTGCTCGGCTCGGCATGGGTTCACTGGGTGGTGTGGCGGGACTGGGCCGCGGACGTCGCGGTGGTCGGCCCGCTGTTCCTCGTCAACGTCGTCGCGGGCGTCGTGCTCGCGGTGGCCGTGCTGGCCTGGCGGCATCCGCTGCCCGCCGCCGGGGCGATCGCGTTCGGCCTGGCGACCCTCGCGGCGTACGGGTTGTCGCTGACGGTCGGCTTCTTCGGCGTGCGGGAACAGTTCGTCACGCGGGAGGAGCTGTGGGGCGTGATCACCGAGGTGGCGTGTGTGGTGTTCGGAGCGGCACTGTTGACGCCATGGGCGCGAGCCGCCGAGCGGCGTCGGGACTGAGGCTCTCGTCGCCCGACCGGGTGGGAACCCGGCGCTTCGGGAATCGAGCGTTACCAACCGCGTACCCGGAGTGTTGCCGAGTGCTCGGGGGTGGCTCACGCTGGCGTCATGTCGTGGGGGATACCGCTGATCTGCTTCGGAACGGCGACGGGATGGGCCGCGGGACGGCTGCTCGCCGCCGGGCCTCGGCCCGCGCCCGTGCCCGTCGGGTGGTGTGCCGCCGCGACCGGTGTCCTGTGGGGCGCGGTGTGGGCGTTGCGACGGGACGGCGCGCTGCCGGGATGGTGGCTACCGGTCCCGCTGGCAGCCACGGCCTTCGCTGTCCCTCTGGCGACGGCGGACATCCTCCACCGCAGGGTGCCCGACGTGCTGACCTTGCCCGCCTATGGAATCGGGGTCGTGGCCGTGGGCGCTGCCGCGTCGGGCGGACCGGGACCTCCGCTCGCGATCACTGCCGTCGTCGGCGGAGCCGCCACGCTGGGCGCGCACCTGCTCGTCCGTGCCCTCGCGCCCGCCTCCCTGGGCGCCGGGGACGTCAAGCTGTCGGGCAGCCTGGGACTGCTCGCCGCCGCCGCGGGCTGGCCGACGTTGGTGGTGTCGATGGTGTTCGCGTCGTTGGTGACGGCGGTGTTGGCCGGGGCGGCGGCTCTGATGCGAAGCGCTCGCTGGCGGGACGGCGTTCCCCACGGGCCCGGTCTTCTCGCCGCCACGTGTGTGGGTGTGCTGTTCCCCGGTGGGCTTCCGCCGGTGGGCGGCTGAGGCCGGGTTTCGGGTGCGTGACAACATGGGCGCTGTGTTGCGTTGGATAACCGCTGGTGAATCGCATGGTCCGGCCCTCTCGGCCATTCTCGAGGGCATGGTGGCGGGGGTGGAGATCACAACCGACGAGGTGAGTGCCCAGCTCGCCCGCCGCCGTCTCGGCTTCGGTCGGAGTCCGCGTATGGGCTTCGAGGCCGATCACGTGGAATTCCTCGGCGGTGTCCGACACGGGCTCACCCAGGGCGGCCCCGTCGCGGTGAAGATCGACAACACCGAGTGGCCCAAGTGGGAGAAGGTGATGTCCGCCGACCCGGTGGACGCCGCGGAACTGGAGGGGCTCGCGCGCAACGAGCCGCTGACCCGGCCGCGTCCCGGACACGCCGACCTGCCGGGGATGCTGAAGTACGGCTTCGACGAGGCACGGCCCGTGCTCGAACGGGCCAGCGCGCGGGAGACGGCGGCGAGGACGGCGTTGGGCACGGTCGCCAGGGCGTTCCTGCGACAGCTTCTCGGAGTCGAGATCGTCAGCCACGTGGTGTCGATCGGCCGGGCGAAGGCCCCCGACGGGCCGTTGCCGCAGCCTTCCGACCTCGCGGCCATCGACGAGAGTCCGGTGCGCGCGTTCGGTGCGGAGGCCACCGACGCGATGGTGGCCGAGGTGGAGCGGGTCAAAAAGGCGGGCGACACCGTGGGCGGTGTCATCGAGGTGATCGCCTACGGCCTTCCTCCGGGCCTCGGGTCGCACGTGCACTGGGACCGCCGTCTCGACGCCCGACTGGCCGGGGCGCTCATGGGCGTGCAGGCCATGAAGGGGGTCGAGGTGGGCGACGGCTTCACCACGGCGGAGCGGTGGGGCAGCGAAGCCCACGACGAGATCGACGCGGGCACCCCGCCGAACGGCGTGACCCGCCGGAGCAACCGCGCGGGCGGGCTCGAAGGGGGAATGACCAACGGCGAGCCGCTTCGCGTGCGCGTCGCCATGAAGCCGATCTCCACGGTCCCGCGTGCACTGTCCACAATTGACGTGGCCACGGGCGAGGCCGCCGTCGCGATCCACCAGCGCTCGGACGTGTGTGCCGTGCCGAGGGCCGGGGTCGTGCTGGAGTCGATGGTGGCGCTCGTCCTCGCCGACGCGGCGCTGGAGAAGTTCGGCGGTGACTCGCTGGCCGAGTCGCGACGCAACGTTGAGGCGTACCTGGACAGCCTCCGCGAGTTCTGGGAGCGGCCGCAGCGGTGAACGACGTGACGCGCAAGGACCCGATCGTGGTGGTGGGGCCTCCCGGCTCGGGGAAGAGCACGGTGGGCAAACTGCTGGCCGAGCACCTCGGAGTCGACTTCCACGACGCGGACGCCGACATCGAGCGGGAGCAGGGGCGCACCATCTCGGACATCTTCGCCACCGACGGCGAACCCGCGTTTCGCGCGATCGAGGAGGAGACCGTCGCCCGAGGCCTGCGCGAGTACACGGGGGTGTACGCGCTGGGCGGTGGCGCGGTGGTGTCGGACCGCACCCGAGAGCGCCTGGCGGGGTACCCGGTGGTGTTCTTGAACGTCGGAATGGCCGAGGGAGTGCGGCGCACCGGCCTGTCCACCGCGCGGCCGTTGCTCGCGGGCGTCAATCCGCGCGCCACTTACAAGGCGCTGCTGGAGGCCCGGCTCCCGATCTACCGGTCGGTGGCCACCGTCGAGGTGAACACCGACGGCCGCAAGCCGGACGACATCGCCACGGAGGTGGCGGCGAGCCTGGCGCGGTGCGGAATACCGGAGTGAGGAGAGACATGACCGAACCCGTTCGGATCGCGGTGCGGACCGCGCAGCCCTACGACGTCGTGGTGGGTCGCGGCCTGCTCGGCGAACTCACCGACGCGGTACGTGACGCCTCAAAGGTCGCGATCATCCACCCGCCCACGCTCACCGCCACGGCCGAGGCCGTGCGCGAGGAACTCGCCGGGGCCGGGCTCGACGCCCACCGGGTCGAGATTCCCGACGCCGAGGATGGCAAGGCCCTGTCCGTGGCCGACTTCTGCTGGGAGGTGCTGGGCCGCATCGGGCTCGACCGCCGGGGCGTGGTCGTGGGCCTGGGCGGCGGGGCCGTCACCGACCTCGCGGGGTTCGTGGCGGGCACCTGGATGCGTGGGGTGCGGCTGGTCAACGTCCCCACGACCTTGCTGGGCATGGTGGACGCGGCGGTCGGCGGCAAGACCGGCATCAACACCGACGCGGGCAAGAACCTCGTGGGCGTGTTCCACGAACCATCGACCGTGCTGGTCGACCTCGCCACGCTGGAGACCCTGCCCCGTAACGAACTCGTCGCCGGGATGGCCGAGGTGGTCAAGGCGGGCTTCATCGCCGACCCCCGCATCCTCGAACTGATCGAGGCGGACCCGGCCGCCGCCGTCGATCCGACGGGCGAGACGATCGCCGAGCTGGTGCGCCGCTCGATCCGGGTGAAAGCGGACGTCGTCTCGGCGGATCTCCGGGAGAGCGACCTGCGGGAGATCCTGAACTACGGTCACACGCTCGCGCACGCCATCGAGCGTCGGGAACGGTACCGCTGGCGGCACGGCGCGGCGGTGAGCGTGGGGCTGGTCTTCGCGGCCGAGCTCGGCCGGCTCGCGGGGCGGCTCGACGACGAGACGGCCGATCGGCACGCCACGGTGCTTCGGGCGTTGGGGCTGCCGACGAATTACGACGCCGACGCCCTTCCCCAGCTCATCGAGTCGATGCGTTCGGACAAGAAGACCCGCTCGGGCACGCTGCGGTTCGTGGTGCTCGACGGACTCGCCAAGCCCGGCAGGTTGGAAGGCCCCGACCCGGCGTTGCTGGCGGGCGCCTACTCCGCCGTCGCGGGTGGAGCGTCGGGTGAAGGGGGAGTGCTGTTGTGACCGTGTACGTGCTCAACGGCCCCAACCTCGGCAGGCTGGGCACCCGCGAGCCGGATGTGTACGGCTCCACCACCTACGACGACCTCGTGCGGCTGTGCGTCGAGACCGGCAAGGAACTCGGTCTCGACGTCACCGTGCGCCAGACCGACCACGAGGGCGAGCTCGTGGGCTGGCTGCACGAGGCCGCTGACGCCGCGGCACCGGTGATCCTCAACGCCGGGGCGTGGACACACTACTCGATCGCGGTGCGCGACGCCGCGGCGCAACTGCGGGCGCCGTGGATCGAACTGCACATCAGCAACGTGCACGCCCGTGAGTCGTTCCGGCACCACAGCGTCCTGTCCGACATCGCCACGGGAGTGATCGCCGGGCTCGGGGTGGACGGCTACCGGCTCGCGCTGCGCTGGGTAGCCGACAACACGCGCTGAGGGCTCGCCGCGGTCTCTAGACTGAGATGTCACGCCGCCGGGATCTGCCGGTGGGGAGAGGGGGAGGTTCGGCGGTTCATCATGGGCACATCCCGTCACCGGAAGTCCTTCGGCGGGCCCGTGCCGGCGGTCGTCGTAGCACTGGTCGTGATGCTCGTCGCGGCCTGTACCGCGGGTGAGGCCGCACCCAACGCCGAATGGGCCGAGTCGTCGGGAGGGTCGGGCCCGGTACCTCGACGGCCCGGTTCCTCGTCCCCGGACGCGCCGATCACGCTCGCGGTCGATAACCCGCGCGGCGGCGACCGCGTGGTGGCGAGTGGTGGTGAGGACGCGGTCTACAACTACGGCCCCACCGTGCTCGTCGAGGGGGACACCGTACGAATGTGGTGGTGCAGTCAGTACGGCAGCGCGCCGCCCGCGGGCGACGACATCCTCTACGCCCAGGCGAGTTCGCCGTCCGGACCGTTCGCCGGGCCCGACGGAGGCGTTCCCCGCGCCGTGTTTTCCGGCAATCCGGGCCACTTCGACGCGATGCACACCTGCGATCCGTCCGTGCTCCGGGTGAACGGGAAGTACTACATGTACTACACCGGCGCGCCCGACGATCACGCCCACGGCAACGCCATCGGGGTGGCCACCAGCGACGACGGTCTGCGGTGGAGCCGCGTGACGACCGAGCCGATCGTCAGACCCGCCCACGACACGCACCGCGACAACACCTACGGCGCGGGACAACCCGCCGCGGTGTACCTCGACGGCTGGTTCTACCTGATGTTCACCGACACCACGGGCGAGGCCGCGGGATGGAACGGCGCGGGCCAGTTCCTCCTGCGGTCACGGGACCCGGCGTTCGCGACCGGTGTCGAGGCGCTGGGCCCGAACGGCTTTGCCCCCGTGCCCCACACCGCCTCGCCGCGTACGCGTTCGGTCGTGGACGCGTTCAGCGCCGATCTTGTGTGGGTGGACGCGCTGGAGGCCTTCGCCATCGCCCACCAAACCGCCGAGGGCACGACACTGACGTTCTGGAACCGCGACTTTTCGGCACAGCCCTACGAGTCCGTGCTCATCCGGAGCCAGTGGGAGGAAGGACCGGGCCTGGTGCGCCAACCCGACGGACACGCCCCCCTGTCGCAGAGCGACGTGTGCGGGCGGGTGCCGTTCGACGTCGTGCACGCCACGGTGATGGGGCAGGCGGGAGCCCCGACGGACCTGCGCCACTACGGGATCGACGTGTACGGGATCGACGGCTGCGGCGACGAAAGGCGCGCCCTCGCGGTGCTCGACGGTCTGGCCATGCCCTCGCCGGTGCGCACGATGGATCTCGTCGTCGACGGCCGGGTGGTGCGGATCGACCGACGCTCGGTGGCCACCGCACTGGCCCGGCGCGTCCTGGACGAGCGGCTTTCCGTGCTCGACCGGGTGCCCGTGGCGGCCCGACTGACGGCGGGAGCCCGCGGGGTCAGCGCGCCCGGCGAGGGACTCGGCGTCGTACTGGACGGCACGTTGTGGCCGGTGACGTCGCCGACCGCGTTGGAGGCCAACGACTCGCCGGTCACCTCGATCACCCCGGAGGAG
Organism: Saccharomonospora glauca K62; assembly: GCF_000243395.2. Lineage (NCBI taxonomy): Bacteria > Bacillati > Actinomycetota > Actinomycetes > Pseudonocardiales > Pseudonocardiaceae > Saccharomonospora > Saccharomonospora glauca. Next base: position 1,745,000 of record NZ_CM001484.1, read on the forward strand.
TGGCGGGCGTACCCGAAGGGACCGGTGCTCGGTTAACGAGCCGACTCGGCCCTCCGCCGCGGCCGAGGTGACGGTTTGCGGTCGGCGTCCGCCTCGTGGTCGGGCTCGTCGGTTTCGAGCCGGTGGTAGGAGGCGGCGACCCGCCCTCCCACGAAAAGCCCGAGCCCGGCGGGCACGAGGACGAGGAGCGCGGTGAAGGCCGCTCCTCCCGTGAGAGCGGAGGCCAGCGCGCTCACCCCCGTCCCGTCCACGAACACGGCCTTGCCGACGACGGTGAGGACACCCGACCCCACCCCGGCAAGCAACGAGGCCACGAACCAGGCGCGGCCCGCGTCGGCGAGCCTCGTCCACGCGTCGATCGCGCTCCACAGGGCGACGGTGCCCACGAGCACCGCCAGGGCGATCGCGGTGACGAGCGTGCGCTCGGTGGGGTGGAACACGGCGTACTTCGCGGTCGCGACGGCGGCAGCGGCATGCAGGACGGCCATGCCGACTCCGCGAGGAAACCAGGACGGCATTTGCGTGACTGTACTGATCCGACGCGCGTCCGGGAACCGTTCGGGCATGATCGCGGTCGACCGACGCGGCGGTCCTACACTGGGCCGGTGCCCGAGATTCATGCCACGCGACGTCACGCGCTTCGTCGGCGACTCCAGGACTCCGAACTCGACGCCCTGCTCGTCACCGACCTGCGCAACATCCGCTACCTGACCGGATTCACGGGTTCGAACGCGGCCCTGCTGGTGCACACCGACGGCGATGAGCACAGCGTGTTCTGCACCGACGGCCGGTACACCACCCAGGCCGAGGCGCAGGTACCCGACCTGCGCAGGGTCATCGAGCGGCCGAGCGCGTTGGCATTGGTCCGGGAGGCGGACACGCGGCTTGCGCGCGGAGCCGCCGTCGGCTTCGAAAGCCAGTACGTCAGCGTGGAGCAGCACGCCACCTTCACCGACGCGGTCGAGTCGGTGCGGCTGACACGGGCACCGGGTCTGGTGGAGCGGCTGCGCGAGGTGAAGGACGACACGGAGATCGCGGCGTTGCGGGCGGCGTGCGCGGCCGCCGACCGGGCGCTGGCGGACCTGCTGGAGCACGGCGGGTTGCGTCCGGGCCGTACCGAACGCGAGGTGGCGCGCGAGTTGGAGAACCGCATGTTCGACCACGGCGCGGAGGCCGTCGCCTTCCCGTCGATCGTCGCCGCGGGCGCCAACTCGGCGATCCCGCACCACCGACCCACCGACGCCGTGCTCGCCCGCGGGGACTTCGTGAAGCTCGATTTCGGCGCGGTGGTGGACGGGTACCACTCGGACATGACGCGCACGATCGTGCTCGGCGAGCCCGCCCAGTGGCAGCGTGATCTGTACACGTTGGTCGCCACGGCCCAGGCCGCGGGCACGGAGGCCGTCCGTCCGGGGACGGACGTCTCCGACGTGGACGCCGCAGCACGGACCGTGATAGCCGAGGCCGGGTACGGTGAACAGTTCAGTCACGGCCTCGGCCACGGTGTGGGTTTGGACGTACACGAGGCGCCGAGTCTCGCGAAGACGGGCGTCGGTACACTGTCGGCTTGCATGGCGGTCACCGTGGAGCCGGGAATCTACCTGGCGGGGCGCGGTGGCGTCCGTATCGAGGACACGCTCGTCGTGCGGGAGGGGACTCCCGAGCTCCTCACCCTGAGCACCAAGGAACTCGTGGTCGCCTAGGCGCGACCCCACCCGATACAGGAGAACGCACACTCGTGGCCACCACCAACGACCTCAAGAACGGCATGGTCCTCAACCTGGACGGGGAGTTGTGGTCCGTCGTCAACTTCCAGCACGTCAAGCCCGGCAAGGGCGGTGCCTTCGTCCGCACGACGCTGAAGCACGTCGTCAGCGGCAAGGTGGTGGACAAGACGTTCAACGCCGGGACCAAGGTCGACACCGCGACGGTCGACCGTCGGGACATGACGTACCTGTACAACGACGGGTCCCACTACGTGTTCATGGACTCCGAGACCTACGACCAGCTCGAACTCCCGGCCGACCTCGTGGGGGACGCCGCCAAGTTCCTGCTGGAGAACACCCAGGTGCAGATCGGCATGCACGAGAACACGCCGCTGTACGTCGAGCTGCCCACCTCGGTCGAGCTGACCATCGAGCACACCGACCCCGGCCTGCAGGGCGACCGCTCCACCGGTGGCACGAAGCCCGCGAGGTTGGAGACCGGCGCCGAGATCCAGGTTCCGCTGTTCCTCAGCAGCGGCGAGAAGATCAAGGTGGACACCCGCGACGGTCGTTACCTCGGCCGTGCCTGAGCTCCGGACGGCGACGACCACGGTGAACGACGAGTCCCGTTCTTCCGGCCCCACGCGGCGCGGCGGCATCAGCCGCCGCGCGTCTCGCCGTCGGGCGGTGGAACTGCTGTACGAGGCGGCCCTGCGCGACGTCGACCCGGTGACGCTGCTGTCGGAGCGCGTCGGGGCGGTCGACGTCGACCCGATCAGCGACTACACCATCACGCTGGTGGAAGGCGTCGGTGAGAACCGCGAGCGCATCGACGAGGTGCTCGCCGAACACGCACGGGGCTGGTCGCTGCGGCGCATGCCGCCGGTCGACCTCGCCGTGCTGAGGGTCGGTCTCTACGAATTGTTGTGGGCCGAGGACGTGCCCGACCCCGTCGCCATCGACGAGGCCGTGGGTATCGCCAAGCAGTTGTCGACCGACGACTCCCCACGGTTCGTCAACGGCGTGTTGGGCCGGATCGGTTCGATCGCCGACCGGCTTCGCGCGGTCCTCTGACGAGCCCCCGGTTTCCGCCCGCAAGGCGTGGGCGAGGACCGGGGCGTCGAGGACCGCGCGGGCCGGACCGCGGCGGGTCGGGTGTTGCCCGCCGCGATGGAAGCCGACTCACTCCTCCGTGGACGGGCGGGCTTCCGGGGGCAGCACGCCCCATTCGATGAGCTGTTCGGTCAGCTCACCCGGTGTCATGTCGTAGATGATGGCCAGCGACCGCAGGTCCTCGGTCCGGATCGACAGCACTTTGCCGTTGTAGTCGCCTCGCTGGCTCTGGATGGTGGCGGCGTAGCGGGCCAGCGGGCCCACCTTCTCCGCCGGGAGCTGTTGCAGCCTTTCGAGGTTGATCACGATCTTGGTGGCGGGTTCGGCGCCGGAGGGCACCCTGCCCTCGGGCAGCAACTCGACCACCGGAACACCGTAGAAGTCGGCGAGTTCGGCCAGCTTCTGTACGGTCACCGCGCGGTCGCCTCGTTCGTAGGAACCGACGACGACGGCCTTCCAACGGCCGCCCGACTTCTGCTCGACCCCGTGCAAGGACAGGCCCTGTTGCTGGCGGATACCGCGGAGCTTGGCCCCGAGCGCCTTGGCGTAATCGCCCATGTGGTGGTTCTCCGTTTCCTCGCCCCGATGCGGCCACCGATGACCGACAGGGAACACTTGACCCGAATACTCAGAGTAATGGTTACGCCTCGTCGTCACTAGGTCAAGCAGATCATCGCCGCCTGGGGTTACTCACCGAGACAGACCACCCGTAAGGGCGAGGTCGTCAACCTGTTACCGTCATGTCGGTTCACCTGCGGAACCAGCGAAAAAACTTCCTTTAAGGACCCGTCCAGCGAGGCGGGGAAGGAGACTCTCTGTGGCGCCACGATCACGTGGCGTGACGGGATCGGCCGCTGAGCGCGAGTTGCTCTCGGCCGGTGACGTTGCGCGCACCATCGCCCGAATGGCCCATCAGGTCATCGAAAAGACCGCGCTGGGTGCCGAGGGCATGCCTCCACCCGTGTTGCTCGGGATCCCCACGAGGGGGGCACCGCTCGCCACCCGACTCAGCACGAAGATCACCGAATTCTCCGGGGTGACGGTGCCCGCGGGCACGCTCGACGTCACTCTCTACCGCGACGATCTTCGGCGCAGGCCCACGCGCCCCCTTTCGCAGACGCAGCTTCCCGACACCGGCATCGACGACCGCGTCGTGATCCTGGTCGACGACGTGCTGTACTCCGGCCGCACCGTCAGGGCGGCGTTGGACGCGCTGCGGGACCACGGTCGGCCCAGGGCGGTGCAACTGGCGGTGCTCGTCGACCGGGGACACCGGGAGCTTCCCATCCGCGCCGACTACGTCGGCAAGAACGTGCCCACCTCGCGCTCGGAGGACGTCTCCGTGCTGCTCGCCGAGGTGGACGGCCGGGACGCCGTACTGCTGGGGGTACGTCGATGAAGCACTTGCTGTCCACCGAAGGCCTCGACGCGGCCTCGGCCACGGCGGTGCTCGACACGGCAGACGAACTGAAGCGGACCCTGCTGGGCAGGGAGGTCCGCAAGCTGCCGACCCTGCGTGGCCGCACCGTCGTCACGTTGTTCTACGAGAACTCCACCCGCACCAGGGTGTCGTTCGAGATCGCCGGCAAGTGGATGAGCGCGGACGTGGTGAACGTCTCCGCGAGCTCTTCGTCGGTGGGGAAGGGCGAGTCGCTGCGCGACACCGCGTTGACCCTGGCCGCGGCGGGAGCCGATTGCGTCATCCTCCGGCACCCGGCCTCCGGCGCCGCCCACCGGCTCGCCGACTGGTTGCGCGACACCGGGACCAGCGTGGTCAACGCCGGGGACGGGACGCACGAACACCCGACCCAGGCGTTGCTCGACGCGGCGACACTGCGGGAACGGCTCGGCGACCTCGCCGGCCGCCGGGTGGCGATCGTGGGTGACATCCTGCACAGCAGGGTCGCCCGTTCGAACGTGCACCTGCTGACGACGCTCGGCGCCGAGGTGACACTCGTCGCGCCACCGACCCTGTTGCCGGTGGGCGTGGAGTCGTGGCCGGTCGTCGTCTCCCACGATCTGGATTCCGTGTTGCCCGCCTCCGACGCCGTGATGATGTTGCGAGTGCAGGCGGAGCGCATGCACGGAGGTTTCTTCCCCTCGGCGCGGGAGTACTCGATCGCGTACGGGCTGAACGAGACCAGAGCGCGGCTTTTGCCGGAGCACGCGGTGGTGTTGCATCCGGGCCCGATGCTGCGCGGCATGGAGATCGCCTCGGCCGTGGCGGACGCACCGAACGCGGCGATCACGGAACAGGTGCGCAACGGCGTGCACGTGAGGATGGCGGTGCTGTACCACCTGCTGGCGGGAGATGGAGGCGACCGTGACTGAGAATCAGTGGCAGTCGGGGGCGCCGACCGGGTGCGGGTGGCCCGCAGGAAACGGAGGCGACCGTGACTGAGAATCGGAACTTGCTGCTACGGCGGGTGCGGCCGTACGGCGAGGGCGAGCCGGTCGACGTGCTCGTCTCCGACGGCGTCATCGCCGAGATCGGGCGGCTCGACCCGCCCGGCGGCGTCGAGGTGATCGAGGGCGAGGGACGGATCCTGCTGCCGGGATTCGTCGACCTGCACACGCACCTGCGGGAACCGGGCCGCGAGGACGCCGAGACGATCGAGACCGGGTCCGCCGCGGCCGCGCTGGGCGGCTACACGGCGGTGTTCGCCATGGCCAACACCGACCCGGTGGCGGACAACGCGGTGGTGACCGACCACGTGTGGCGCCGGGGGCGCGAGGTCGGACTCGTGGACGTGCACCCGGTCGGCGCGGTCACCGTGGGACTCGCGGGGGAGCGCCTGGCCGAGATGGGCACGATGGCGAACTCGGCCGCCGGGGTGCGGATGTTCTCCGACGACGGCCACTGCGTCGCCGACCCGCTCGTGATGCGCAGGGCGCTGGAGTACTCGACCGCGCTCGGCGTGGTGGTGGCCCAGCACGCCGAGGAACCGCGCCTCACCGTCGGGGCCCAGGCCCACGAGGGAGAACGGGCCGCCCGGCTGGGGTACGTGGGCTGGCCCGCGTCGGCGGAGGAGTCGATCGTCGCGCGGGACTGCGTGCTGGCACGACACGCACGGGCCCGGCTGCACGTGTGTCACGTCTCGGCGGCGGGCACCGTGGAGGTGCTGCGCTGGGCCAAGGAGCAGGGCACCGAGGTGTCGGCCGAGGTGACTCCCCACCACCTGCTGCTCACCGACGAGCGGTTGGCCACGTTCGATCCGGTCAACAAGGTCAATCCGCCGTTGCGCTCCGAGGCCGACGTGCAGCGGATGCGCCGGGCGCTGGCCGACGGGGTCATCGACTGCGTGGCCACCGACCACGCGCCGCACGCACCGCAGGACAAGGACACCGAGTGGACGACGGCCCGTCCGGGGATGCTCGGACTGCAGACCGCGCTGTCGGTGGTCGTGGAGACGATGGTCCGTCCCGGCCTGCTCGACTGGCGCGGCGTGGCGCGGGTCATGAGCGAGCGGCCCGCCGAGATCGTCGGGTTGCCGGACCAGGGCAGGCCGCTGGCCGTGGGTGAACCCGCCAACCTCGTGGTGGTGGACGCGGACGCGGAGTGGACGGTTCGCGGTTCCGAGCTGGCGAGCCGGGCGACCAACACGCCGTACGAAGGGCTGCGGCTTCCGGCCGTGGTGAGCCTCACGCTACTGCGCGGGCGTGTGACGTCGCGCGAAGGGAAGATTGTGTGATGGACCGGCTCCTGCTGACACTGTTGTGCTTCGCATTCTTCGCGCTGTGCCTCTACGGCATGTGGCGTGGCTGGCGACGACAGGCCCGTACCCAGAGCGTGCTCGTGCCACCGTTCCCGACGGTTCCCGAGGAACGAGGCGAGTTGCTGCTCTCCACCCGCGGCCTTTACGTCAGCACGACGATGTCGGGGCATTGGCAGGACCGCATCGTCACCCGCGGCGCGGGGATGCGGGGGCCGGCGGCGCTGCGACTGTACGACCGGGGAATCGAGGTCGACCGCGACGGCGCTCCGGGTTTTTGGATTCCACGCGACAGCATCGTTCGCGTGGGGACGGCGAAAGGAATGGCGGGCAAGGTCATGGGCACCGAGAGCCTGTTGGTGTTCACGTGGCGCCTTGGAGACGTCGAGCTCGACACCGGTCTGCGCGGTGACGACCTTTCCGTCTACCCGCAGTGGATCGAGCAGGCCAAGGGAGGTGCCCAGGTATGACCGGCACGCACACTGCCGCCGTACTCGTGCTCGAGGACGGTCGGATCTTCCGGGGGACGGCGTACGGCGCGCGGGGGCGCACCCTCGGCGAGGTGGTCTTCTGCACCGGCATGACCGGTTACCAGGAGACGCTGACGGACCCGTCCTACCACCGGCAGATCGTGGTGCAGACGGCGCCGCAGATCGGCAACACCGGCTGGAACGACGAGGACGACGAGTCGGACCGCATCTGGGTGGCGGGCTACGTGGTCCGCGACCCCGCGCGGACGCCCTCCAACTGGCGGGCGACCCGGTCGCTGGACGACGCGTTGCGCGAGCAGGGCGTGGTGGGAATCGCGGGGATCGACACCCGCGGCCTCACCCGGCATATCCGGGAGCACGGCGCCATGCGCGCGGGCATCTTCTCCGGTGACGCGCTCGCCCCGGACGACGAACTGGTGGAGCAGGTGCTGGCGAGCCCGAGGATGAAGGGCGCCGACCTCGCCGGCGAGGTGACCACCGCGAAGCCGTACGTGGTGCCCGCGAAGGGCGAGACCCGGTTCCGGGTCGCGGCGCTGGACCTCGGCATCAAGGCGAACACGCCGAGGCAGCTGACGCGGCGGGGAGTGGAGGTCCACGTGCTGCCCGCGAGCAGCGACCTCGACGACATCCTCGCCGTCGACCCGCACGGGGTGTTCTTGTCCAACGGACCCGGTGACCCGGAGACGCAGCACCACGCGATCGACCTCACGCGCCGGGTGCTGGAGCGGGAACTGCCGCTGTTCGGCATCTGCTTCGGCAACCAGATCCTCGGCCGGGCCCTGGGGCTGTCGACCTACAAGATGCGTTTCGGCCACCGGGGCGTCAACATCCCCGTCCTCGACGTGGCGACGGGCCGGGTGGCGATCACGTCGCAGAACCACGGCTTCGCTTTGGAGGGTGAACCCGGCCAGCACTTCGACTCCCCCTTCGGCAAGGCGCGCGTGAGCCACTACTGCGCCAACGACGGCACCGTGGAGGGGCTGCGCTGCGAGGAGGTGCCCGCGTTCTCCGTGCAGTACCACCCCGAGGCCGCCGCGGGCCCCCACGACGCGGCACTGCTGTTCGACGACTTCGTGACCCTGATGGAGGCCCGCCATGCCCAAGCGCAGTGACATCGAGCATGTACTCGTGATCGGGTCCGGGCCGATCGTCATCGGCCAGGCCGCCGAGTTCGACTACTCCGGTACCCAGGCGTGTCGCGTGCTCCGCTCCGAGGGACTGCGCGTGAGCCTCGTGAACTCCAACCCGGCGACGATCATGACCGACCCGGAGTTCGCCGACTCGACCTACGTGGAGCCGGTGACCCCGGAGTTCGTGGAGAAGGTCATCGTCGCCGAGCAGGAGAAGGGTCGTCCGATCGACTCGCTGCTGGCCACCCTCGGCGGGCAGACGGCGCTGAACTGCGCGGTCGCCCTCCACGAGCGGGGAGTGCTGGAGAAGTACGGCATCGAACTCATCGGGGCCGACGTCGACGCCATCCAGCGCGGTGAGGACCGGCAGAAGTTCAAGGACATCGTGCGGGCCGTCGGCGGCGGGGTGCCGCGCAGCGCCGTGTGCCACTCGATGGAGGAGGTCCGGGAGACCGTCGCCGAACTCGGGCTTCCGGTGGTCATCCGGCCGTCGTTCACGATGGGCGGGCTGGGCTCCGGCATGGCGCACACGCCCGAGGAACTGGAGCGCATGGCCTCGTTCGGGCTGGAGGAGAGCCCGGTCACCGAGGTGCTCATCGAGGAGAGCGTCCTCGGGTGGAAGGAGTACGAGCTGGAGCTCATGCGCGACCGGCACGACAACGTGGTGGTCGTGTGCTCCATCGAGAACCTCGACCCGATGGGCGTGCACACCGGCGACTCGATCACCGTGGCGCCCGCGATGACGCTCACCGACCGTGAGTACCAGCACATGCGCGACGTCGGCATCGCGGTGCTGCGCGAGGTCGGTGTGGACACCGGTGGCTGCAACATCCAGTTCGCCGTCAACCCCAAGGACGGCCGCATGGTCGTCATCGAGATGAACCCGAGGGTGTCGCGGTCGTCGGCCCTGGCGTCGAAGGCCACCGGCTTCCCCATCGCCAAGATCGCCGCCAAGCTCGCCATCGGGTACACGCTCGACGAGATCACGAACGACATCACCGGTGAGACCCCGGCGTCGTTCGAGCCGACGCTCGACTACGTCGTCGTCAAGATGCCCCGGTTCGCGTTCGAGAAGTTCCCCGGCGCGGACCCGGAACTGACCACGACGATGAAGAGCGTGGGCGAGGCGATGGCCATCGGGCGCAGCTTCCCCGAAGCCCTGGGCAAGGCCATGCGTTCCCTGGAGACCAAGGCCGCCGGGTTCTGGACGCGCCCCGATCCCGAGGGGGCAACGCTGGAGTCGACGCTGGAGCAGCTCCGCACGCCTCACGAGGGTCGGATCTACGCCGTGGAGCGGGCGCTGCGCCTCGGCGCCACGGTGGAACAGATCCACGAGGCCAGCGGCATCGACCCGTGGTTCATCGACCAGCTCGCCCTCATCGGCGAGATCGGGGCCGAGATCCGGGATGCGCCCGTGCTGGACGAGGAGCTGCTGCGCAAGGCCAAGCGAATCGGGCTGTCCGACCGGCAGCTCGCGGCCCTCCGCCCCGAACTGGCGGGGGAGGACGGCGTGCGCGCCCTGCGACACCGGCTGGGGGTCCGTCCGGTCTTCAAGACCGTGGACACCTGCGCCGCGGAGTTCGAGGCCAGGACGCCGTACCACTACTCGGCCTACGAGTCCGACCCGGCCGCGGAGTCCGAGGTGGCGCCGCAGCGCGAGAAGCCGAAGGTACTCATCCTCGGATCGGGGCCCAACCGCATCGGCCAGGGCATCGAGTTCGACTACTCGTGCGTGCACGCCGCGCTGGCTCTGCGCGAGGCGGGCTTCGAGGCCGTGATGATCAACTGCAACCCGGAGACGGTCTCCACCGACTACGACACCTCCGACCGCCTGTACTTCGAGCCGCTCACGTTCGAGGACGTACTGGAGATCGTGCACGCGGAGCAGGAGTCCGGCGACGTCGTCGGGGTCATCGTGCAGCTCGGCGGTCAGACGCCGCTCGGCCTCGCTCAGCGGCTCGCTGACGCGGGCGTGCCCGTCGTGGGCACCCCGCCCGAGGCCATCCACCTGGCCGAGGAACGTGGGGCGTTCGGTGACGTGCTTACGGCCGCCGGCCTGCCCGCCCCGAAGTACGGCATGGCGACCTCGTTCGACGGGGCCCGCCGGATCGCGGACGAGATCGGCTACCCGGTGCTCGTGCGGCCGTCGTACGTGCTCGGCGGCCGGGGCATGGAGATCGTCTACGACGAGGACTCCCTGCGCGGCTACATCGAGCGCGCCACCGAGGTGACGCCCGAGCACCCGGTGTTGGTCGACCGGTTCCTCGACGACGCCATCGAGATCGACGTCGACGCGCTCTACGACGGCGAGGAGCTGTACCTGGGTGGGGTCATGGAGCACATCGAGGAGGCCGGGGTGCACTCCGGTGACTCGGCGTGCGCGCTGCCGCCCATCACGTTGGGCCGCACCAACCTGGAGGAGGTGCGCCGGTCGACCGAGGCCATCGCCAAGGGCATCGGGGTGCGCGGCCTGCTCAACGTGCAGTACGCCCTCAAGGACGACGTCCTGTACGTGCTGGAGGCCAACCCCAGGGCGTCGCGGACCGTGCCGTTCGTCTCGAAGGCCACCGCGGTGCCCCTGGCGAAGGCGGCGGCGTTGCTCATGACCGGCTCGTCGATCGCCGAGCTGCGTTCCCGTGGCGTCCTGCCCGCCGAGGGCGACGGCGGGATGCTGCCCCTGGGTTCCCCGGTCGCGGTGAAGGAGGCGGTCCTGCCGTTCCACCGCTTCCGCACGCGGGAAGGCCAGGGCGTCGACTCCCTGCTCGGCCCCGAGATGAAGTCGACGGGCGAGGTGATGGGTGTCGACCTGTCCTTCGGGGTGGCGTTCGCGAAGTCCCAGGCCGGGGCGTACGGCTCGCTACCCACGCACGGAACCGTGTTCGTGTCGGTCGCCAACCGCGACAAGCGGTCGCTGGTGTTTCCGGTGAAGCGGCTCGCGGACCTCGGCTTCAAGGTGCTGGCGACCGCGGGCACGGCGGACGTGCTGCGGCGCAACGGCATCGAGTGCTCGGTGGTGCGCAAGCATTACCAGGGCAGCACACCCGAGGAGCCCAACATCGTCGAGATGATCCTCGCCGGCGGCGTCGACATGGTGATCAACACGCCTTACGGCAACAACGGGCCGCGCGTGGACGGGTACGAGATCCGCACGGCGGCGGTGTCACGGGGCATTCCGTGCATCACCACCGTCCAGGGGGCGGCCGCCGCGGTGCACGGCATCGAGGCGCTGATTCGCGGCGACATCGTCGCACGCTCGCTCCAGGAACTGCAGGCCACCGTCCGCGAGGTGACCGGCGCATGAACGGAGCCGGCGGTGCCTCCTCGGGCGTGCCGTCGTTCGGCGCGCGCCTGACGGAGGCGGTGGCCGCGCGGGGGCCGCTGTGCGTCGGCGTGGACCCGCATCCGGCGCTGTTGGAGGCCTGGGGGCTCCCCCTCGACGTGGCCGGGTTCGAACGCTTCGCCCTGACCGCCACGGAGGCCCTCGCGGACTCCGTGGCGGTGCTGAAGCCGCAGTCGGCCTTCTTCGAGGCGTACGGGGCGGCGGGGATCACGGTCCTCGAACGCGTGATCTCCACCGCCCGGCAGGCGGGAGCGCTGGTGTTGCTGGACGTCAAGCGCGGTGACATCGGATCGACGATGGCCGCCTACGCGGCCGCGTACCTCGCCGACACCGCGCCCCTGGCGGCCGACGCGATCACCGTGTCCCCCTATCTGGGGTTCGGGGCGCTGGAACCCGCGTTCACGCGGGCACGGGAGACGGGACGCGGCGTCTTCGTGCTCGCGCGGACGTCCAACCCGGAAGGGCACACCGTCCAACGGGCGCGTGATTCCCGCGACGTCACCGTTGCCCAATCCATTGTGGATGAGGCGGCGAAGCTCAACGCCGGCGCGGAACCACTCGGTGACGTGGGGGTGGTGGTGGGAGCCACCGTGGAGCCGGACGAGGTGCGGTTGGACACACTCAACGGTCCCGTGCTCGTCCCCGGCTTCGGCGCACAGGGGGCCACGGCGGAGGACCTGCGGAGGGTCTTCGGGTCCGGGGTGCGGGGGCTGCTGCCCACGTCGTCGCGGGACATCCTGCGTCACGGTCCCGATGCCGAGGCGTTGCGGGCGGCCGCGGAGCGGGCGAAGGACAGTATCGCCTCCATCCTGCCGTAGTCGCCCTCGGCATCGGCACAAGCCCTGGTCCGACCGTATTTTGATCTTGCACTACGCTACGCCTCGTGGCGTCAGGTGGGGTTCCGACGCGACGAACGGAGTGTTCGATTCCGATCTCACAGCCCGACATCGGGAAGCGGTCTTCGTGAGTAGGGTCGTCTCTGGCCGGGTCACGGCGTCCAGTCGTGAACGGTTTCCCTGTGTCGTCGGCCGAGGTCGGCGACATTCGCGGTCGGCGCCACCCCCGCATTGAGAGTCCAGGTCGAGGGTGGGTACGGTCGCCACACCCACCCAGAATTTTTGAGTAACACCGGAGGAAAACGTGGCACTTCCCCAGCTCACCGAGGAACAGCGTGCTGCGGCGCTGGAGAAGGCCGCCGCCGCCCGTCGCGCTCGCGCGGAGCTCAAGGAGAGGCTCAAGCGTGGCGGTACGACCCTCGCCGAGGTGCTGAAGCAGGCCGACGAGGACGAGGTCCTCGGCAAGATGAAGGTCTCCGCTCTGCTGGAGGCCCTGCCGGGCGTGGGTAAGGTGCGTGCGCAGCAGACGATGGAGCGGTTGGAGATCGCCTCCAGCCGTCGTCTGCGTGGCCTCGGCGACCGGCAGCGCAAGGCGCTGCTGGCCGAGTTCAGCGGCGAGTGAGCGAGCAGAACCGCGGCTCGAACGCGGCGGGCTTTTCGGCCTGCCGCGCGACGCAGGGTGAGTCGGTGCCGGGCGCGAGCCCACGGCACCGGCTCACCGTCGTCTCGGGCCCTTCCGGGGTCGGTAAGTCGAGCGTGGTCGCGGAGTTGCGCAGGCTGTGCCCCGACATCTACTTCAGCGTGTCGGTGACCACGCGCCCGCCGCGTGCGGGCGAGGTGGACGGCGAGCACTACCACTTCGTCGACCGCGAGACCTTCGAGGCGATGGCGCGCGGCGGCGAGTTGCTCGAACACGCCGAGTTCGCGGGTAACCGTTACGGCACCCCTCGGGCCCCCGTGGAGCGCATGCTGCGCGCGGGCCGTCCGGCGGTGTTGGAGATCGAACTCAAGGGCGCCCGCCAGGTGCGCCGGGCGATGCCCGACGCGCAGTTGGTGATGCTGTTGCCGCCTTCCTGGGAGGAACTGGTCGACAGGCTCACCGGCCGGGGCACGGAACACGACGACGCCGTGCGGGCCCGCCTGCGGGAGGCCGAGAAGGAACTCGCGGCGGCCGACGAGTTCGACGCGCGCATCGTCAACGACGACGTGCGGACCGCCGCGCGCCAGTTGCTAAGCTTGGTGATTGGCCGAACCACCGTTTGCGACGAGACGGAGCACAGTCAGTGACCGCGATTACGCTGGGTGCGCAGGGTGAGCAGCTCGAAGGCATCACCAACCCGCCCATCGACGACCTGCTCGAAAAGGTCAGCTCCAAGTACGCTCTGGTGATCTACGCGGCGAAGCGCGCCCGTCAGATCAACGACTACTACGCCCAGCTCGGCGAGGGCCTGCTGGAGTACGTGGGGCCGCTCGTGGAGCCGGGCCCGCGCGAGAAGCCGCTGTCGATCGCTCTGCGCGAGATCCACGCGGGTCTGCTGGAGCACACCGAAGGCGAGTAGTCCGCCGGTGGGAACACGGCCGCGGGTCGTCCTGGGCGTCGGCGGTGGTATCGCTGCCTACAAGGCCTGTGAGGTGCTGCGTGGGCTCACCGAGACCGGACACGACGTCCAAGTGGTCCCCACCGCCGCCGCCCTGAACTTCGTCGGGGCCGCCACGTTCGAGGCACTGTCGGGAAACCCGGTGAACACCGACGTGTTCAGCCGGGTCCCGGAGGTGCAGCACGTCCGGGTCGGTCAGGAGGCCGATCTGGTGCTGGTCGTGCCCGCGACGGCCGATCTGCTGGCCAAGGCGGCACACGGACTCGCCGACGACCTGCTCACCAACACCCTGTTGACGGCCCGGTGCCCGGTGGCGTTCTTCCCTGCCATGCACACGGAGATGTGGGAGCATCCGGCCACCCGTGACAACGTGGCGCTCCTGCGCTCGCGGGGCGTCGTCGTCACCGAGCCCGACTCCGGTCGGTTGACCGGCAAGGACACCGGCAAGGGGCGCCTGGCTCACCCGCAGGAGATCGTCGAGCTCGCCCGCCTGTTGTTGGCCCGTCCCGACGCGTTGCCTCGGGACCTGGAGGGCAAGCGGGTCGTCGTGTCCGCCGGGGGCACCCGCGAGCCGCTGGACCCCGTGCGTTTCCTGGGCAACCGCTCGTCGGGCAAGCAGGGCTACGCGCTCGCCAGGGTCGCCGCGCAGCGGGGGGCCGAGGTGACGCTCGTGGCCGCGCACACGGCCGCGCTCCCCGACCCCGCGGGCGTGCACCTGGTGCGGGTCTCCACGGCCGAGGAGCTTCAGGCCGCGGTGACCACGGCGGCCGAGGCCGCCGACGTCGTCGTCATGGCGGCGGCGGTCGCGGACTTCCGTCCCGCCACGCGCGCCGAGCACAAGATCAAGAAAAAGGACGACGGCTCGGCGCCGACGGTCGCGCTGACCCGCAATCCGGACGTGCTCGCCGGTCTGGTGGAGCGGCGGCGTCCGGGGCAGCTCATGGTGGGCTTCGCGGCCGAGACGGGGGACGAGAACGGCAGCGTGCTCGACCACGCTCGCGCGAAGCTGAAGCGCAAGGGCGTGGACCTGCTCGTGGTCAACGCCGTCGGTGAGGGCCGCGCGTTCGAGGTCGACGAGAACACCGGCTGGCTGCTGTCGTCCGACGGGCTCGAACAGCGCATCCCGATGGGCTCGAAGTCCGAACTGGCGACCGCTGTGTGGGACGCCGTGTCGGAGTTGGTGCGGACGGGCGAGCGGTCCCAGTAGGCTTCTGTCGCATCGACACGTCGAGTGAGGATGGGGCGAAAGTCCGGTGAGTGCGTCGAACCGCAGGTTGTTCACGTCGGAGTCGGTGACCGAAGGGCACCCCGACAAGGTCTGTGACTCGATCAGCGACTCGATTCTGGACGCGCTGTTGAGCAAGGACCCGAACAGCCGGGTCGCGGTGGAGTCGCTCATCACCACCGGCCAGGTGCACGTGGCCGGTGAGGTGACCACCGAGGCGTACGCCGATATCCCGACCATCGTGCGCGAACGCATCCTGGAGATCGGGTACGACTCGTCGGCCAAGGGGTTCGACGGGGCCTCGTGCGGGGTGAACGTGGCCATCGGTTCGCAGTCCCCCGACATCGCCCAGGGTGTGGACGCCGCCTACGAGACGCGGGTCGGCGCGCACGATCCCGACAACGTCGACGAGTTGGACCGGCAGGGGGCCGGGGACCAGGGGTTGATGTTCGGGTACGCGTGCTCGGACACGCCGGAGCTGATGCCGTTGCCCATCGCGTTGGCGCATCGGTTGTCGCGGCGGTTGACGGCGGTGCGCAAGGACGGCACGGTGCCGTACCTGCGGCCGGACGGCAAGACGCAGGTGACCATCGAGTACGAGGGGGATCGCCCGGTGCGGTTGGACACCGTGGTGATCTCCAGCCAGCACGCCGACGGCATCGACCTCGACAAGCTGCTCGCGGTCGACATCGCCGAACACGTGGTGACGCCGGTGCTGCGCGAGATGGGCTGGGAGCAGGGGGACGCCCGGCTGTTGGTGAACCCCACGGGTCGGTTCGTGGTGGGTGGTCCGATGGGGGATGCGGGGTTGACGGGTCGCAAGATCATCGTGGACACCTACGGTGGGATGGCGCGGCACGGTGGTGGTGCGTTCTCGGGTAAGGACCCGTCGAAGGTGGACCGGTCGGCGGCGTACGCGATGCGGTGGGTGGCCAAGAACATCGTCGCCGCGGGCCTCGCGGACCGGGTGGAGGTCCAGGTGGCGTACGCGATCGGCAAGGCGGCGCCGGTGGGGTTGTTCGTGGAGACCTTCGGTACGGAGAAGGTGGATCCGGCCAAGATCCAGTCGGCGATCACCGAGGTGTTCGACCTGCGTCCGGCGGCGATCATTCGTGATCTGGACCTGTTGCGGCCGATCTATGCGCCGACGGCCGCCTACGGGCACTTCGGTCGTACCGATCTCGACCTGCCGTGGGAGAGGACCGACCGGACCGAGGAGTTGCGAAGCGCTGTCGGAGCGTGACGGCGCGCCACCCCTTCGGGGGTGTGGACGTTGTGGTGGCCTAGACTTCCTGACTCATGGTGCAGGCTCAGGAGGTCGTGTCGAGCCCGGTGGCGGCGGCCGATTCGGAGAAGACCAAGCCGCGCAAACCGCGTTACATCAGTTGGGACGCCGTCCGCGTGATCGGCATCTTCGCGGTTTTGAGCTTCCACGCCACGTTGCTCGCGCCCCTGAATCTTCCGGGGCTCGACCTGCCGCCCGAGCCGCTGCGCATGGACTTCCCGTTCGGCGCCTCGGTGCTGATCACCGTGTCGGGCTACTTCGCGGCGATGACGATCGGCAAGCACTCGTCGCTGCGCTGGTGGCTGCGTCGGCTCGCGCGTCTGCTGCCCGCGTTCTGGGTGGCCGTGCTGGTGATCTTCGCGGCCACGCAGTTGTTCGCTCCCGAGGGGCTGCCGCGGCACACCTACCGTGACCTGATCGGCAACCTGGCGCTGGTGCACCTGCTGGTGCCCGACATCGCCTACATCGACCTCGCGCACTGGACGGTTCCGGTGCAGGTCGCGGGCTTCACCGTGATTGCCCTGCTCGCCGCGAGCAAGCGCGTGCGGGGCAACGTGGCCTCGGCGGTGATGTGGGCGGTGCTGCTCGTGCCGCTGGCGATCCGGTACCTGTTCATGGGGCCCGGCGACATCGTCCCCACGTGGCTGTCCATCGCGATGGACGGCACCGGCTTGAACCGCTCGCACCTGCTGCTCGCGGGATTCGCCATCTACCGCTGGTCGAAGAAGCGCATGAGCTTCACCCAGCTCTACCTGATGCTCATCGTCGTGCTGTTCGCCCACGACCTGCACCCGCCGGACAACGACGCCGTGCTCCCGTACGCGGTCGCCTTGGTGCTGATCTGTGTGGCGGCCTACGAACCGGCGTGGAACGGCCGGGTCTTCACGGTGCTGGAGCGGCCGATCCGCTGGCTCGCCGGCATCTCCTACGGCGTGTACCTCATGCACTACGTGATGGGCACGATCGTCGCCCGCCACCTCGCGGACCTGGGCGTGCCGTGGTGGGGCTGGGTGCCCGCGTGGTTCGCCACGGCCATCGTGCTGGGCTGGGCGTTGACCAAGTTCGTGGAGCGCCCCGCGTTCGACTTCCTCAACAAGTGGATCACGCCGAAGAAGCCCACCGGGGCGACGAGCCCGGCCCGGTAGCCCGTGTGAGGTGGGCGAACCGGGCGGGTCTGGTAAAGAGGAACCGATGAGCCGCTCGGACACCGACCCACTGTGGGAGCTGCCGCGACCTGCGTCGCGGTCGGCGAGCGCGGGCAAGCCGGCGAAGTCCCGACGTAACGGGAAGGGGCAGCGGCAACCCGCCGACACCGACCCGGTCGCGCGCGTGCTGGTGGACGTTCCGCTGGCCCACCTCGACCGGACCTTCGACTACCAAGTGCCGCGCGAGTTCGCCGACACCGCCGTGCCGGGTTGCCGGGTGCGAGTGCGCTTCGCGGGCCAGCTCGTGGACGGCTACCTGGTGGAGCGGGCGGCCACCACCGACTACACCCGGAAGCTGGCGTTTCTGGAGCGGGTGGTCTCCCCCGAACCGGTGCTGTCGCCCGCGTTGTTGCGCGTGTGCCGGGCGGTCGCCCGCCGGTACGGGGGCACGCTCGCCGACGTGGTCCGGCTGGCTGTCCCGCCCCGGCACGCGCGGGTGGAGGGAGAACCTCCGCCGGAA